>NZ_CP102251.1:2579694-2902156 GCF_025145285.1 Alistipes onderdonkii | reverse complement strand
GGCAACGGCAACGGATCGCTGCTGATCCGCTTCGGGGCCGATGCGCAAGCCTCCCGGGCGGAGATGCGGCTGACACTCTACCTGGTCGAATCGCAGGCCTCGTCACCCCCGACGATCGAAATCTCCGCAGGCGGGTTCCGCACCTCGGTGCAGGCGCCTGCCGGGGACGACATCAACTACCCGGATACCAAACGCACCTCGGCACGCGGCCTTGCGATCGAGGCCCTATTGCCGGCCGGGACATTCGGCGCCGGGGAAAACCTCCTCACGATCCGCAATGCCGGCGGCAGCTGGCTCGTCTGGGACGCCATCGTCCTCGAAGCCGACCGCAGCGTGAAATGCACACGCCCCGGCGACGGCATCGCACTCATCGGAAGCCACTCGCAGCCGGGGCTGATTTACGGCCGCACCGAAGAGGAGCTGCTGCACCCGGTGACGCTGACCCTCGTCAACTGGGGCAAGCCCCAGCGTGTCGGATGGAACTACGACGGCAAACCGGGCGGGACGGTCGCACTGTCACGCGGCATAAACACCGTCGAGGTCAACATTCCCGAAGGGTACGAAGGCCGCACGGTGGATTTCGAAGTGCATCCCAACCGCGGGAAAGCCCTGTCGGCGGCGGTGGAAATCGCCCCGGCGGACAAATACACCGTCTACCTGGTGCAGCACACGCACACGGACATCGGCTATACCAAACCGCAGACCGAAATACTCACCGAGCACCTGCGCTATATCGACTATGCCGTAGAATACTGCGACCTGACGGCCGACTACCCGGACGACGCGAAGTTCCGCTGGACATGCGAAGCCTCGTGGCCCGTACGCGAATGGTTGCGCATACGTCCCAAGGCACAGGTGGACAAATTCATCAGGTACGTCAAGGCAGGGCAGATCGAGGTGACGGCCATGTTCTTCAACATGTCCGAGCTGTCGGGCGAGAACAATTACAAGACGTTCCTCGAGCCCGTGGCCCGATTCCGGGAATTGGGGCTGCCGGTCGAAACAGCCATGCAGAACGACGTGAACGGCATCGCATGGTGCCTGGCGGATTACCTGCCCGACCTGGGCGTGAAATATTTTTCGATCGGGTCGAACAACCACCGCGCCCTCGTCCCGTTCGACCGTCCGACACTCTACCGCTGGGAGTCCCCGTCGGGCAAAGGACTGCTGATGTTCCGCAGCGACCATTACCATACCGGGAACTCGTGGGGCATCCACACGGGCGATATGGCCCGCCTGGAAGACGGCGTATTCGGGTACATCCGCAACCTCAAACGCACGGGTTACCCGTTCCCGGTCATCGCCGTGCAATACTCGGGATACCTGACCGACAACTCGCCCCCGTCGATGCGCGAGTGCGACCTGATCCGCGCATGGAACGAACGCTACGCATGGCCGAAGCTACGCAGCGCCACGGCACACGAATTCCTCGGGCGCATCGACTCCCAGTACGGCGACAAGCTGCCCGTATACCGGGCCGCCTACCCCGACTGGTGGACGGACGGGTTCGGGTCGGCGGCACGCGAGACGGCAGCCTCACGCAAAACGCAATCCGACCTGGTCGCCATCGAAGCGATGCTCTCGATGGCCCAAATGGAGGGGACAGGCCAGAGCGGCGGGACACACGAAGAACTGCGCCGCATCCACGAAAACCTGCTCTTCTACGACGAGCACACCTTCGGGGCAGCGGAAAGCATCTGGAATCCCGGATGCGAAAATTCACAGGTGCAATGGGCTGAAAAGGGCTCCTACGTATGGGAGGCGCTCAAAAGCACCCAACTGCTCTATGAAGATGCCATAGGCCGCCTGCAAGGCACCCTCTACCGCTCGACGCACCCGACGCTCACGTTCTTCAACCCGCTCGGCTGGGAACGCTCGGAACTGGCGACAGTCTACATAGACTTCGAACTGATCCCGGCCGACCGCGAGTTCCGGATCGTCGATGCAGCCGGGAAAGCCCTGCGCGTACAGCCCATCCGCTCGCGCCGCGAAGGACGCTATTACGCCATCTGGGCGGAAGGAATCCCCGCCATGGGTTACAAGACCTTCGAAATCGTACTCGGCGACGGCAAGGCCGCGGCACCCCGCCGCACGGAACTCCGGGACAACAGCCTCGAAAACGATTTCTACAGGATCGTCTTCGACCCGGCTTCGGGGACGATCGCCTCGCTCTACGACAAGGAGCTGGGACGGGAGATGGTCGACCCGGACTCGGAATGGAAGCTGGGGGCTTTCGTCTATGAATCGCTCAACGGCGACCGCCGCCAAATGGAACGCAAAGTATTCGACAATTACCGGCGCTCTTCGCTCTCCGACGTGCACTGCCCGGGCGTAACGTCGGGCGATATTTACCAGAGCGTCCGCTTCACGGGCAAAGCCGAGGGATGCGACGAAAAATTCGGCGTGCAGGTCGAAGTACGCCTGTATAACGACGTGAAACGCGTGGAGCTCGGCTACGATTTCATCCGCAACCCCGAAACCGATCCTTCGGCGATCTACGTCGCCATGCCGTGGCTGCTGGAAAATGCGAAACTCACGTTCGACGTACCGGGCGGCGTAGTCCGTTCCGGCGAAGACCAGATCCCCGGCACGAGCGCCTCGTGGAACACCGTGCAGAATTTCGTCGCGGCACGCAACGACGACGCCCAGATTCTCGTAAGCGGCAGCGAGGTACCGCTCTACCTGCTCGGGAAACTGCTCGACGACCCCTATGGCCAGCCCCGCACCTATGAAAAGCCGCATGTCTTCCCGTGGCTGATGAACAATTACTGGACGACGAATTTCCGCGCTTCGCAGGAAGGGGAATTCAAGTGCGGGTTCGTCATCAGCTCAACCCCGGACACCTCGAACACGGCCGCATCGCAGTTCGGCTGGAGTGCACGCATCCCGCTCTGCACCCGCGTCATGCCGGCCGCCACGAAGGCCAACGGCAACACCCGCGACCGCTCATTCCTGCGCAGCGGATGCAGCCATGTGCTGATCACGTCATGCACCCCCGCAGCCGGCGGAGAGGGCATCCTGGTCAACCTGCGGGAAACCGACGGGCAGGCAGGCACCCTCACCCTGCTCGACGCCTCGGGACGCGAACTGCCCTTTACGGCGGCCGATGCGACAGGGCACCCGCTGGACGGCCGAAGCGTCACTTCGCTGGCTCTGAAACCCTATGAAAACCGGTTCGTACTCCTGAAATAGGCCGGAAAAAGGCTACGGCGGGGAATTTCCACCCGAACCGCCCTCCGCAAAGACAGGCTGCATCCGATTCCGGTGCAGCCTGTCCTGTATCCAAGGCTTTTACAGGCAGGTATCCGGCTGTTCACGCTCCGGCAACAGCCAAGGCAATACCACTGTCCACCACCCGCCTAAAGGTCAATGTATTTTTCGATGTGCGATTTTCAGGTTCACAAAAACAGAGATCGGAGCGACTACAATAAGATCGATACCATATATTGCTCCTGCCCCCCAAAGGCTGCCAGGCAATAATAATAGATTGTCAAAAATGAATTTTATTGTGAACGAAACTAAAAAGATAAATCCGATTTGTCCCCACAAAGCAGCACGCGCACTTTCTGTTCGGTTATAAAACCGGTATAAAGACTTACACGCAAAAAAAAGAGCAAGAGAGAATACAAGAAAAATAATATAGTATATTGCAGGGGCAAGACTACTAAACAAATTCCCAACTAAAACTACGGGCAACCATGATGGATAACTAAGAATCGTACTTACAATTGCAAGAACGGTAATAGCAGTATCATTCAACTTTTTCATTTTATAGTTAATTTGAGGTGATAGGTACGCCGGCTGTAATACATTTTTGTAAAAAATCATATAACTCTTTTCCAGTTATCGAATGACCAGATGGAGATCCGAATCCATCTGTATGATAATTCTCATCTTTTATATTATTTATTTTCTTTTTACCCTTACTGCTCAAAAAATCACGAGTAGACCCGAATTGACGCCCCAACACACCTTGGGGATGTGAAAAACCAGAAGGCTGGTGCGCTGCAATATAATCCACAAAACCGATACGATCCTGGTAACCCGCATCGATCAGTGCCTGCGCAATACCGGCCGCATATGCAGCACCCTGACTGTGCCCAACCAGTTTTATCGTTTCGTCATCCGTCAATTCAACTTCCCCGGCAAGTATTTGCTGAACAAGTTTACGTCCGGCCTCAAGTCCCATGTTATAGCGTTTTGAGGCACTGCCGCCTGGTAAAGTTGTGCGGCCCTGCGTATATAAGGCATTCTGATCGTTATACGTATCTATATACAATTCATTGACCGATCCCCAATCATAATAATCCTTTTTGCTGAAATCTCTATTCGGCGCGGCGCTGGCCATCATAACAGATTTCATTTGTGACGGGAGCGAATTACTGAGCATCATAGTCCCTATTATTGCCGAAGTAACAGAACGATTGGGCTCAAATCCACCGACAAAGATGATTAAGCGTCCGTCCGCGTCAATGGCATTTATGGGATTGTTTGCACAGTAGGCATAGGAACCGATATGATAATACAGCTCCGACAATTGATCTGTGCCAAGCCATACGGCACCGTCCGAATCGTACTGACGGGCTCCGTAGTCCAGGTAGGGATTGTTCAGAAATGCCTGAGCCTCGTTGCCGTTGTAGCGGTAGCGGTTGTCCGACAGCAAGCCGTCGTCCCAACGACTGCCGAAGGGATAGTAATCGTTGCGTTCCAGCACTTCGCCATCGCCGTTGACTACCGCACGTACGCTGCCAAGATGGTCGGTCACGAAATAACGGGCTTCGACACCCGTAGCTGTCGCAACAAAACGACCACCCGTGAAGGCACAACTCTCCATCGTCAGGGCTGCGCCATGCTTGGTATATATCAAAGAACCCGAGTAGTAAAGACCGTTGCCCGAGGAGTCCGTCGCCGAGAACTTAGTGCCATCCGAAAGATACGAATATTTTGCAACAATCGTATCGCCATGCATTACTTTTTCGATCAGGTTCAGGTCATTATAGCGGAGGTTCAAACCCGTATGGGAATCGTAAAGCACATTGCCCGCGGAATCGTAGACATACCCTACACCGCTGTAGATCGTGTCGCGAGGGATAACAGGCACGGCAGGATCGGGGGTCGGATCGGGATCGCCAAGAGCGGCAGAGGAAGCAGGTGTTATCCAGGAAGAGGTTGCAGGAGACGAAGCCGATAAATCGTCGAGTGCCGTCAACTGGTTCCCATTATAACGATATACGTAATAATTTTTCAGAATTCCATGCTCATAGCGTTTCAGAAACTTAATATTACCATTGTAATCATACGACATGTAATCTTCGACAAACTGATTATCAAACTCCCCATTAATATACTGATCGGTATCCGTCAGGCGGGAGTGGCTATCATAGGTGAAGGCATACGTGTTTTCGTCGGACTCTCCACCCTGCCGCCATGTCCATTCCGAAATATTACCCGCGTAGCTGGGCGTAGTCTCTCCATACTGAGGATCATAATAGCGCAGATGCGTATCGAACAGCGGGCTGCCGCTGTCCGTGACCTGCATATCCGTCTGCCACCCCTGAAGATTATATGCCATCGTCGTATTCAAACCTCCGTTACGCGTTGTTTTGCCGACCAATTTCCCAAGGTCGTCATACTCATAATCCACAGCCACGGAATTCTCGTAATTTAAAGCCCTGACTTCGCGGATCAAGCGCCTGCGGTTGTCATAGACATATGAGGCAGTCACCATATCTTCATCGGCACCGGCATAAGGCTGGCGAAGTTCTTTGTAGCGCACGACATTTCCCACAAGATCGTAATCGTAGGACGTACGGGAAATCCCGCCTTCGGGATTACGTTCGACGACCTGCATGAGCCTCTTTTTATAATCGTAGAAATAAGTGCGCTCCACATACCGGGGTTCCCCGGCATCGTCACCCAGCACGGCGAGTTTCTCATAGGTTTTCAACCCCTTCGGATCCTGAAGGCCCGCCAGACCCAGTCACCCCCGACCCTGTTCCCATAGATCCGGTACTCCCTGTCGATCCCGAAGACCCGCTCCTCCCGGTCAACCCCGAAGAGCCTTACCGCCCCGTAACATATGATCCGGCCGTCACAAACCTCGCTTTCGGCGTCACCGAACCGCACGATACCGAGCGTTATATTTACGACGAATACCGGCTGGATTCTCCGGCATTCGGCACACATGCGTTCCTTCCCGTCGCCGAGGTGACCGACGAAACCATCCGCAGTACAAACGTCCGCGGGCTGAAAACGCATGAGGAGATTTTCGAAACATTCGACAAATCCGTATTCTCCCCGGCCAGGAAAGCCCCCCTGTCCGCACGCCGGACATTCTACTACGATGCCCGCAACCGGGTAATCCAGTCGGTCGAAACCACCCCGCTCGGTTACGGTTTGCGCATCAGCTACAAATACGACTATTCGGGAAATATCCTGATCCGCGACGAGCAACATAATATTTCCGAAGGCGAACCTCTGAATCTCCGTTATGCCTACACCTACGACGGGCGGGGCAGACAACTGCGCGAGGTAGTTTCCATAAACGGCAAGGTCTGCGCCGACGTTGCGTCCGCATACGACGAGTTGGGACGCCTGCAAACAAAAACCGCCGGAAACGGCTTGGAGACCGAACACAAATACAACATCCAGGGCTGGCTCTCGGGAATCACGCACAGAATCAAAGCCCCATCGGTAAACCTGCAAACCGGGGATACGCTCTGGATTCACAATATTATCTTCACCGAACAACTCAATTATTTCAAACCGCAGGCCGCCAAACCCCTGTATTCGGGAAATATCGCGGAAATATCCTGGAACCGGGGACGTGACGTCATGGGGGATAACACCTATGCTTATTCGTACGACATGCTGGGGCGCCTGACCGATGCCGAGTTGTATAAACGCGAACCGTCCGAAAATTTTCCCGGATTTTCCCCGCTCAGGGACAACACCTTTACCGAGCGCAGGATGGAATACGACCTGAACGGGAACATACGGAGTTTCGAACGCTACAACGGCGATGAAATTCTCAAGTATAAATACCTCCTCGACGGCAACCAACTCGTCCGTGTAAAACACTATCCCGGCACAAAAGACTCGGAGGGAAAGGTAGCCTTCGGCATTGAGGAGGCAGACAATCCCTTCGAATACGACGCGATGGGAAATCTGGTATATGACGGTCAGAATCAACTGAAAATCTCATACGATTTCCTCAACCTGCCGCAAAAAATCGCACCTGCGGAGCTGCATTCGCAGGCGGGAAAACTGTTTTTAGCAAATTATTGTTATCTTTGGAATGGCGAGAAGGTCGCCTCGACTGACGTCCGGGGTAACGGATACTTGTATATCGGAAGCGTCCGTTACAGCTTAGACTCGGCAAAGCCCGCATTCGAGAGCGCTCCCTTTGCCATGGGACGCATTGGCTGACTGGGTGAAGAATACGATACCCGCTATTTCCTGAACGACCATCTGGGGAGCGTGAGGGCGATCGTAAACCAGAACGGGGTCGTTACTGCTGAATACGACTACATGCCATACGGCATGCAGCATAAAAACAGTTCTTTGGCAACGTCGGACGGTAACACGTTCCGATACAACGGAAAAGAATTCCTGTCCAGGTTCTGCGTCGACCTATACGACTCGCAGGCCAGATTGCAGGGTATGAACGCACGGTTCAACTCGATAGACCCGCTCGCAGAAAAATATTTTCCGGTCAGTCCGTATACTTAACAGCTCCGGATACTTTCACAGCCTCCGGAGCGGTTCTATTATACCCGCCCGGGTCGAACGCGACCTGAATCACGGCCTGAACGGGAACATGCGGAGCTTCGAGCGGTACACGGCGACAGACTGTACAAATATGTCTACCATTTAGACGGCAACCTGCTCGTCCATGTAAAAAGCCACCCGGGCCCGCAAGACGAACCCGGGTGTTTCAGCGATCGGGATATACCTACCGGGTACTGAACTTGTAGACACAGACATGGTGGTAGCGCTGGCCGGGGCCGAGCACCGTCGAGGGGAAGCCGGGATGGTTGGGGCTGTCGGGGAAGTGCTGGGTCTCGAGCGCCAGCGAAGCGCGGCGGCCGTAGGATTTGCCGCCCTTGCCGACCAGGGAGCCGTCGAAGAAATTACCGCCGTAGAACTGAATGCCCGGTTCGGTCGTCCAAACCTCCATATAACGCCCCGCAGCGGGTTCATAGACCGTAGCCGCCAGCTCCAGGTCATGGGCGCTCCTGCGCGACAGCACCCAATTGTGGTCGTAGCCGTGGCCGTGGCGGAGCTGTTCGAAATCGGCATCGAGGCGCGACCCGATCGGTGCCGGACGGCGGAAATCCATAGGCGTGCCTTCGACGGGCATCAGGCGGCCGGTGGGGATGAGCGTCGAATCGACGGGCGTGAAGAAATCGGCTGCGATCATCAGTTCATGGTCGTTGATCGGCGGCCCGCCCGCCCCGTGCAGGTTGAAGAACGAGTGGTGCGTGAGGTTGACGACCGTACGGCGGTCGGTCGTGGCCTCGTGTGTGACGACGAAGCTATTGTCGTCGGTCAGCTCGTAGGTCATCGTAACCTTCAGGTTCCCGGGGTATCCCTGATCGCCGTCGGGCGAGAGGCAGGCCAATACGATCTTCTGCGGCGTCACCTCGACGACATCCCACACAACCATGTCGAAGCCCTTGGCACCGCCGTGCAGGCTGTTGGGGCCGTCGTTCAGGGGCAGCGTATACTCCTTCCCGTCGAGCGTAAAGCGCCCTGCGGCGATACGATTGCCGTAACGGCCGATGGTGGCGCCGAGGAACCGCTCTCCGGTTTGATCGACGTAAGCGCCGAGATTGTCGTGCCCCAGCACGATGTCCGCGAAATTGCCGTCGCGGTCGGGCACCCATAATTCGACGACGCGGCCGCCGAAATTGGTCACCGTCATCTCCAGCCCGCGGGCATTCCTCAACGTGTAAAGGTCGGTCGCCTTGCCGTCCACCGTGGAGCGGAAGGCGGCACGCGAGACCTGCGAATGCCGCGCGGAGCCGCATCCGGAAAGCATTCCTGCCATAAAAAATACGATTAATAAGTTCTGTTTCATTTTATTCGGGTTCGGGAGCCCCCGCCCGGGGCCGACGGCGCCTGCCGCCGGGCAGGGTGCTGTCAGTCGGTTACGACGGGGATGCGGATCAGCGTGAACGAGTGCGCCGGGAAGGCATAGGTGAACCGGTCGCCCCGCGCCTGCGCCTCTTTGGTCACGGTTTTCACGGCCTGACGGGTCATCGAGTTCTCGGCCTTGATGTCGGGGCCGTTGACCTCGTATACCGTCGCCTTGCCGTCGAAACGTCCTGTCTGGCAGAGGATGTCGGTCGTGATGGCCTGCTCCCGGTGGCGGTTGGTGACGTTCACGATCACTTCGCCGGCCTCGTTGTCATAGGCCGCCGATACGTCGAGGTAAGGGATCCGCTCCCTGCCCAGCGCATAGGTGTCGCAGTCGACGAAGGTGTCGAGAGACGTGCCGTGGCAATGCGTGGCGAAGAGCTGCAACGGGTAGAAGATCGTCTGGTACCACGAACCATCCTTGGTGGAGAAGATCGGGGCGATGACGTTGACCAGCTGCGCCATGTTGGCCATCTTGACCACATGGGCGTTGCGGACGAAGATGTTGAGGAAAGTCGATACCACCAGCGCATCTTCGAGGTTGTAGACCTCCTCGTTGCCCTCCTCGCCCTTGGCGCGGTACCATACGTTGTACTCGTCGAAGGCGATGTAGATCGGATCCTTGCGTTCGGCCTTGGTCATCGCCTCGGCGATCAGCCCCTCGGTGATGCGGATAGCCTTCTCGGCGAAGCGCGTCGTGGCCATGAACTTGTAATAATCGTTGCTCCGGTTCTCGACGTAGTTGTGCAGGGCGATGTAGTCGGCGTGATTCTTCAGGTACTCCAGCACGGTACGGTTCCAGTCGATCCAGTTGCCGTTGTAGTCGCTCGACCCGGCCACGACAAGTTTGATGTCCCGGTCGATCCACTTCATCAGTTTGGCCGTCTCGAGGGCGAACTTGCCGTAATCCTCGGCGTTCTTGTGCCCCATCTGCCACTGGCCGTCCATCTCGTTGCCCAGGGCCCAGTATTTCACCTTGTGGGGTTTCTCGTAGCCGTTACGGCGGCGCAGGTCGGACCAGTAGGTGCCTTTCTCGACATTGCAGTACTCGACCCAGTTGCGGGCTTCGTCCATCGTCCCCGTGCCGAGGTTCACGCAGAAATAGGGCTCGGTGTCGGCACGGCGGCACCACTCGACGAACTCATCGGTGCCGAACGCGTTGCTCTCGCGGAAGCCCCATGCCAGGTCGATGCGCGTCGGGCGCCCGGCCTGCGGGCCGATGCCGTCCTCCCAGTGGTAGCCCGAGACGAAGTTGCCGCCCGGCCAGCGCACCAGCGATGTGCGAAGCGCCCGCGTCGCTTCGAGCACGTCCCGGCGGTAGCCCTTCTCGTCCGAAAGGGGCGATCCGGGCTCGTAAAGCCCGCCGTAGATGCAGCGGCCGAGGTGCTCGACGAAGTTGCCGTAGATATTCCGGTCGATTTCGCCCTTTTGGCGTTCGATGTCGACCTTGATTCGGGCATTGCCCGTTTTCCCGCGCGCCCAAAGCCCGCCGGGGATCAGCACGGCGGCCACGAGCGCCGCCAGCATGGTTCTTTTCAGATTCATAGTCTTCGGTTTTTCAGGGTTATTCATCCAGCACCACGATCGTATAGGAATAGGGCGCTATGTCGACAGTCTGCGCAGCCCGGGCCGGCAGTTCCCGCCCGACGGGGGCGATGCGGCGCGGCTCTTCGGGGGTGTTCACCGCGTCGAGGTCGCCCGAGAGCGAAACCATGCGGGCTTGGGAAACCTTCCCCATCCCGTCCACACGCAGGCCCACACGCAGCGGCTCGGCACCCGTATTGGCGATATGGAGCACGACGCTCCCCGCCTCGCGGCTGCGGGTTGCCGTCACGTCGAGCACCCCGTCGGCGCCCTCGACCCCGCAGCCGACCGTCAGGGGACGGTGGTGTGCCGCAGCCATCTGCTGCGCATAATAGGGGGGCATCCCCCACACCTGGGACGGGGTGAAGAAAACCTGCCCCTGATCCCAGCCGTTGTCGTTTTGCCGGTAGGGTTGCAGGGCATTGGCCGCGCAGGAGGTCAGCACGAAGTCGCCCATGCGGCGCACGGCGTTCTGAAGCGTGACGTGTCCCAGCACGCGCTGCATGTCGTGGCGGTTGCCGTTCTCCTCGAAGATGGCGCATTTCATCGTGGTGGAGGGGTTCCACCTGAGGAACAGCTCGCGCATACGGCGCAGTTCGGCCTCGACCTCCCGGCCGCTGGCGAGCTGGTCGGCCCACGGATGGTAGTCCCAATAGTCGGCTTTGCCGTCCAGGGCACGGAACGTCCGTTCCATGCTCGGCGAATCGGCACGCCACCACGCCGTGGAGATCAGTTTCACCGACGGGTCTTTACCCTTGATGGCGTCGTGCAGCAGGTTGAAGCGCTCGACATAGTGGTCGTATTCGTCGGCACGGTCGCCGTTGAAGAGCACCTCCTCGTTGCCGATGCCGATATATTTCACGCCGTAAGGCTCGGGGTGGCCGTTCTCGGCACGCCGGCGCCCCCACTCCGACGTCACCGGGCCGTTCAGGTACTCGATCATGTCGGCCATATCCTGGGGCGTCTCTTCGATATTGACCGCAAAGGCCGCCGTGAAGCCCGCCTTCTCGCAGAATTGCAGGAAATCCTCGATGCCGAAGCCGTTGGTCGACCAGCGGTACCAGTGCCCGTGGTAGGGCGGCCGCTTGTCACGGTCGCCGATCATCTTCTTGAAGCGGTAACCGGAAATGTTGATCATCGTACCGCCGTAACGCAGGAAGGTCAGCCCCTGGTCGACCATCGCCTGCCCGATGTCACCCCGCAGCGGCAGGCTGCGGAAGCGGTCTTCGCCCGTGGACATCAGCGTCACCTGATCGGCCTGCACCCTGCCGGGGCGGTCGAGGTAGAGGGCGAAGCGGGCATCCCCGTCCGCTGCGGCGGCAGTCAGTTCGAACGGAAATTTCTTCCAGGCCGCACCGATGCCCGTGATACGCTGCGAGGCATATTCCTTCGTGCCGTCGGCACTCTGCAACGCCACGACCACATCGCCCGACCCGCGCAGGTAGAGGCGCCCTTCGAACGTCTGCCCCTTGCGCACGGCAATGCCCCAGCGGTTCAGTCCGGCATTGGCGATGCCGACGGTTCCCGTCCCGGAGACGAATTCCACGCTCTGCGAGCATGCGCCGTTATAGGCGTCCCCCGCCTCGTGGCGGTAGGCAGCCACGGCACCGCCCGTCGAAAAGGCGTCCCACTGCCGGCTGACCTGCACGGCCGGCGTCGTGCGGAACACGAGTTTGCGCGACGCACCGTCGGCCGTAACCTTCACGTTGCGGAACCGTGCCTCGGAATTCCACGTACGCAGGGCGACCCTGCCCCTGGCCAGCACGGGATCGTCGTCCTCGGCACGGAGCACGCAAGCCCCGTTCAGGAAAACCTGCAACGTGCGGCCGTCGGTCTTGAATCCCAGCCTGTTCCATTGTGCGGGGTCGCACGACACGGCAGCATCGGCGATCGGCGTGAAATTGTTCTTATGCTTGCCCAGCACGACCTTACGGCCGTCGGCCGCAAGGCTTATCTCGTAGCCGTGGAAATTGTCGGCGCCGTTGCCCGGCTCCGAAACCCCGGCCAGCAGGCCGGCATTGTCGCCACCGCCGCCGCGGGTGAATTTCAGTTCGGTCTCGACCTCGCCCGCAGCCATCTCCAGCGGGTCATAGACCAGCTTGGCGCCCGCATGAGCGGCACAGAGCAGCTCGTCGCCGACAACCTGCCACTCCCCTTCGTAGGCCGAGCAGTCATCGAAAAGGGGGTTGGGCACGGGCTCCTCGAAACTCTCGCCGAAGATCCGCTGGTCGTAAAGGCCTCCGTAAATCTCGTGGTTGACGTCTTCGATGCAGGCCCCGTAAAGCCAGGGGGTGACGCTGCCCTCGACTTTCGACGCATCGACCGTGATCGTGGCGTCCGTTGCGCCGCCCGCACAGGCGGCGGCCATGGCGGCACACAAGGCCGCAAGGGGAATTTTTTTCAGGAAACGGTTCATATGTCCGGGTTTTTATTTTACCAGTTCTTTCTGTATCTGTTCGAGCGATTTGTCCTTGGTCTCGGGGAGCTTTATCGCAAAGATAAGGCTGCCGAGGGCAATAAGCGCGAAAAATCCGAAGATATAGGTGCCGCCGACCGAAAGGAAGACGGGGAAGAACCACGACAGCAGCGCCGACCACACCCAGTGGGTCATGCTGCCCAGCACCTGCCCCTTGGCACGCACCGAATTGGGAAAGACCTCGGAAATGACCACCCAGATCGTAGCGCCCAGCGACACGGCGAAAAAGGCGATGTAGCCCATCAGGCAGACAAGCATGTAGTAACCTTCGAAGCGTTCGAGCCAGAACCCGCGCGCCACGAGCACCAACGAGACGAACATCCCCACGGCACCTACGCCGATGAGCTTCTTCCGCCCCACCTTGTCGATGAGGAACATGCCCAGCATGGTGAACGTGAGGTTGGTGATGCCGATCATGATCGACTGCATCATCGCCCCCTCGCGGAAGACGCCCGACATCTCGAACAGGCGCGGCGCATAGTAGAGGATGGCGTTGATCCCCGTGAGCTGGTTGAACGTCGAGATGAGGAACGCCAGCAGGATGGGGATGAAATATTTTTTCCGGAAAAGCCGCTCGCCCGTATCGCCCGCCCCGGCGAGCGAGGCGCGGATCTCGGCCATTTCGGCTTCGACATTCTCGCGCGTGGTGCGTTCGAGTACACGGCGCGCCTCGGCGTCACGGCTGCGGATAAGCAGCCAGCGGGGGCTTTCGGGCACGGTCATCAGCAACAGGCCGAAGGCCAGTGCCGGGACGGCCTCGATGCCCAGCATCCACTGCCAGTCGTGGGGAATCCCCACGATCCAGTAATTGGTCAGGTAGGCGATGACGATGCCCAGCACGATGTTGAACTGGAAGAAGGCCACGAAACGCCCGCGCCAGTGCGACGGGGAGATCTCGGCGATATACATCGGCCCCACGACCGACGAGGCGCCGACGGCCAGCCCGCCCAGGAAGCGGAAGAACATGAACGAATACCAGTTGACGATCACGGCACTGCCCACGGCCGAGATCAGGTAGAGCCACGCGATCACTTTCAGCGAGCGCAGGCGCCCGTAGCGTTCGGCTGGGCCGCCGCAGACCAGGGCGCCGACGATGGTGCCGATAAGCGCCGTGGCGATCGTGAAGCCGTGCGCGAAGTCCGAGAGCGCATAGATCCCCTGGATCGCCTTTTCGGCACCGGAGATCACGGCCGTGTCGAAGCCGAACAAAAGGCCGCCGAGCGAAGCGACGAAGGCGACATAAAACATGAAGCCTTTAACGGATGTTTTCATATCAGGTCGGATTAGTTGGTTTTCAGTTTCGGTTCACGCCGGTTCAGAGGCCGAATTCGATCCGGTTGATCACATGGTTCTGGTAACATTCGTCCAGTTCGACGAAATAGCCGCTCCAGCCCCAGACGCGCACGATCAGGTTGCGGTGCCGCTCGGGATGCACCTTGGCGTCGAGCAGCTTTTCGCGGCTGACGGTATTGAGCTGCAACTGGTGGCCGCCCAGGGCGATGTAGGTCTTGACGAGCATTCCCAGTTTGCGGACGCTCTCCTCGTTGTTGAAGACCGACTGGTCGAACTCGAGGGTCAGCGGCCCGCCGTTGACCACATCCTCCAGACGCGGTTTGGTGAAGGATTTGATGACCGATACGGGCCCGCGCTGGTCGATGAACAGGCTCGGCGAATAGTTGGCGGGGATCATCTCCCCGGCACTACGGCCGTCGGGCGTGGCACCGAGGCCTGCGGCATGAAAAACATAGTACATGGCCGTACCGGTGCCGGCGCGGTAGATGCCGCCCCGCTCGTTGCGGCGCCCTTCGAGCGCACGTGCGAACGATGCGAGCAGGTCGCGCCCGATGGAATCGGCATAGTCGTCGTCCTGCCCCATCTTGGGAGCCTCCCGCCGCAGCAGGCGTTGTAATTCGGGTGCGCCGCGGAAGTCGTCCTCCAGCGCCGAGAGCAGCGTCGGGGCATCGAAACGGCGCTCCTCGAAGTAGAATTTGCGCAGCGCCGCCAGCGAGTCGGCCGCCGTGGCAATGCCCGTGCCGTGCAGGCCGTAGTTGTTGTAGCGCGAGCCGAGCGAAATGTCCTGCGCCCGTTCTATGGTGCCGTCCATCAACAGCGACATCATCGGTGCGGGGGCGATGTAGAGGTTGCGGTGCTTGCGGCAGATGGCGTCGGCCTTTTCGGCGATCTTCCGCTCTACACGGCCGTAGAAGGCCGCATAATCGGGGCATTGCTCCAGTTCGGGCAACACCTCGCGCACGCAGCCGATGAGCGACACGGCGTCGATGTTGGGGATGTCCATCGCATGGTTGGGGATGATGAACTCCCAGCAGGCGGCCACGACATAATTGCGGGCGTCCTGCTCCGAGTACCCTTTCTTCATGAGCCCCGGGACGATCACGTCGTCGTTGCTGTACTGCGGGAATCCCAGCCCCTTGCGGGTGAGCTGCGACCCCAGGAAGAAGATTTCGTCGGGCGTATCCGCGTCGACGCGGATGTTGATCTTGGGGTCGATCAGCTCCAGTTCGCAGCTGGCCCGCAGGCACATCTCCGAGAGGCGGTTGAAAAGGTAGTCGCCGTTTGCGGCGCGGCCGCCCAGCACCATGCTCTGGCCGTTGTCGCCCTGCTGCATACCGGGATAGAGGTCGCTGTCCTTGTTGCATGCGAGGAAGAACTCTTCCACCAGGTCGAACGCCTCCTCCTCGGTCAGCACGCCGCTGTCGATGTCATGGCGGAAATAGGGATACATGTACTGGTCGAAACGCCCCAGCGTATTGTGGTAATTGCCGGCCTCCCAGATCGCGAAATGGAGGATGCGCAGCAGTTGCAGCGCCTCGCGCAGCGACCGGGCGCCGCGCGTACGCACGGCCTCGAGCACTTGGGCCGTATCCGCCTGCCCCGCCTCGCGGGCATGGGCGGCGTAACGCCCCGTAAGCTCCTGCACGGCCTCGATGCAGAGCGCCACCGCCCCCAGGAAGATACGCTGTTCCTGGTCGAGCGAATCGTCCGCCAGGCGGGAAGCGATTTCGGCCTTCCGGGCATCGAGCCCGAGGCGGATGGTGGTTTCGTAGTCGGGCGATATGTTGCAGACCGTCCCGCGCTCGTGGATGTAGTGCGACGCCTTGATCCCGTCCCACTCCTGCGGGGTGAAGATTTCGGGCACTTCGGTAACGGTGCGGGTGAATACGATCTTCTCGCCCGGCAGGATCACGGGCTCTTCGGCACGCATCAGGGCGGCGAGCATCTCCGCCGAGCGCCTCACGGGCGGCATTCCGGCCGCTGCAAACCCGATATTGAGGTTGTCCAGCCCGAGCCGGGCCGGGGTACGGCGCAGGACATGGTGCTCTTTGCGGAGGATATAGCCGCGCAGGTTTTCGATTCTGGGATTCATTGTATGAGTGTTTTAAGATTGTAGTCGCTGAAAACGTCGTGGACACGGGGCTCCGCCCCGGTATCGAAACCGGGGGCATACGTCCGGCCGATCATGGCATACTTCGCCCCGGCGGTCTTGTGGTAGCGCAGGATCTCGACCCGCTCCAGCCCCGGGGCATCCTTAATCAGCAGGCAGGTCTGCAACATGTTCACCCGCGTATCGTTCACCCCGGGAATCAGCGGGATGCGGACGACGAACGGCCGACCCGAAGTGCACAGCCATGCCAGATTGCGCAGGATGGGGGCATTGTCCACCCCCGTCCAGCGGCGGTGCTGCACCGGGTCGGCGTGTTTCACGTCGAACAGCACCAGATCGGCGTGCCCCGCCACCCGGCGGAAAACATCCGGCGCGGCATAGCCGCTCGTCTCGACGGCCGTATGCACCCCCGCGGCCTGCAACGCGGCAAGCACCTCTGCCGCAAATGCGGCCTGCAGAAGCGGCTCGCCGCCCGTGAGCGTCACACCGCCGCGGTTCATGGCATATACCGCCTTGTTGCGCAGCAGTTTGCCGGCCAGCTCCCCCGAGCAGATCGCGTACCCGCACATCGTGCGGCCGTCGCGGCGATCCATATACTGCGGCTCGGGGGAAATGCCCTCGGGATTGTGGCACCAGGCACAGCGAAGCGGGCACCCTTTCAGGAAAACGGTGGTGCGGATACCCGGCCCGTCGTGTATGGCGAACTCCTCGATGCTGAAAACGATCCCTTTCTCCATTGCGCTGTACGATCTTTTGGGCAAATATAAATAAAATTTCGTCATACTGGTACGAACTGGTATGATTTTTTTTTATTTTTCGTACCGGTTCGTACCGATATTACCCGATTTTACGTATATTTGCACGACATTGCGTGTGCAAAGCCATGAAAAACAACGAATCGAAATACAAACAGGTCGTCAACTTCGTCATCGACGGCATCGCCGAAGGGAAGCTCCAGAAGGGGGACTGGATACCCTCGATCAACGAATTCCGCGAGAATTACCACCTCTCGCGCGACACGGTATTCGCCGGGCTGAGCGAACTCAAATCGCGCGGCATCATCGCCTCGACGCCCGGCGTGGGCTACTACATCGCCTCGGCGCGAATCCCCTCGGAACAGAATATTTTCCTGCTCTTCAACGAATTCAACGAATTCAAGGAAGACCTCTACAACTCGTTCATGGAGCACGTCGGCAAAGGCGTAAGCGTAGACCTCTATTTCCACAACTACAACCGCAGGGTCTTCGACGCGCTGGTAACCGACGCCAACGGCAAATACACCACCTATATCATCATGCCGGGCAAGTTCACCGGCATCGGGCCGCTGCTCGAAAGCCTCTCGGGGCGGGTGTTCCTGCTCGACCACTTCCACCCCGAACTGCTGGGCAGGTATTCGTCCGTGGCGCAAAACTTCGAAAAGGACACCTACGAGGCGCTCTGCCACGGGCTGCGGCATATCCGCAAATACGAACGGCTGCTGATGGTGCAGCACGAAAAAAAGGAGCCGCAGGAGCGCTACGACGGACTGGTGCGCTTCTGTGCGGAACACGGGTTCGGGCACGAATACCTCGCCTCGATCCGCGACCGCGAAATCCGCGAAGGCGACCTGTTCATCCTCGTCAGCGACCGCGACCTGGTGACGCTGCTCAAACAGGCCGAGCGGCAGCAGATGATGCCCGGCCGCGAATTCGGCATCATTTCGTACAACGACACGCCGCTCAAGGAGATCCTCGCGGGCGGGATCACCACCCTCTCGACCGACTTCCGCCAGATGGGGCTGACGCTGGCGCAGCTGATCTCCCAGAAAGGCATCCGCAACATCGAGAACCCCTGGATGCTCAACATCCGGCGCTCCCTGTAAAACGGCAGCGGGCTGCAATTCCGGGCACCCTGCGGGCGAAGCGGCGGACTGACGGGCTGACGGGCAAATGAGTCGGCGGACTGGCAGACCGATGAGCTGACGGGCTGGCAGACAGAAGGACTGATGAGTCGGCGGACTGGCAGACCGATGAACCGATGGGCTGATGGGCAGGCAGACTGCCAGCCGTGGGAAAAGGCTTGGGCACACGCCCGAAAAACAAACATCCCGCACATCATATGTCCGGGATGTTTTTATTTCTTTGCCCTGCGCAACTCTTTCGCCCTGCGCTGCGCCTCCTGCGCTTCGGCCCGCTGTTCCAGCACCTCCTTGCGGGATCGGAACTTTTCCCGCCCCGACAAGACCCGCTCTTCATAACGCCGCTGTCTGAGCCTTCCCAACCAGTCGGGCGCCAGCACGACCGAGACATACCCGATCGCCTGTCCCGCGCAGTAACACCCGACCTGCGCCCACAAATTCCCCTCGAACGCCCCGACGGGCAGCACCCGGTATTCCAGCCAGGGAAACAGGGCGAACATCACCAGCAGCATGGCTGCATCGAGCCGTTCGTTGCGCGACCACCCAAGCCTGCGCCACCCTAAGAGGATAGCCAGCAGGTTGATGCACAGCATGGAGGGAATAAGCATCCGGGGCGTAAGCAGCGACACCCCGGGACGGAACAGGATGACATAAAGGCCCGGCACAGCGGGCAAGACGAGCTGTGCGGCAAACAGCCCTATTTTCATTCGTTCGGTTTTCATAGAGATACGGAGATCGGGGCACCCTCCGATACGGCACATCGAATATAGGAAAAAATCCCGGACGGTGCAAATCGCCGTCCGGCTTTTCGTCCGGCAAAGCGAAACAAAATCCCGGCGAGCGAATCGCCGGGATCTGCCTGTGTCCGGCAGGCTCCAAGTCACCGGATACCGGACATATCTGTCCCTCTGGAAGGGATTTGCGGAACGGATCCTGAATTCCCGACGGAACAGGGAACCTCCTCCGCGGGAAGCCTACCCTAACTTCATGACATCGTCGATGCCCATGTCCTTATAGGTGGTTGCCAGCTCCTCGCTGCGGTCGGAAATGACCAGCAGCTTGTCGCCCAGCTTGAGTTCCGTCTTACCCTGCGGCACGAAATACTCGCCGTCGCGGCAGACCATCATCACCAGCGTATTCTCGGGGAGGGTGATGTCCTTGAGCGTATGCCCGCTTTCGAGCATCGTCTCGTTGACCTCGACCTCCGTAAGCGCCGACTTCATGTCCTGGTGCATGTCGACGCTGAAGGCCGACTCGCGCTCCTCATAGGCCAGCCCCAGAAGGTTGGCCATGCCGCTCACCGTAGTGCCCTGCACCAGCAGCGAAATGATCGTCCCCAGGAAAACCACGTTGAACAGCAGCCCGGCATTCTCCACATGCGCCATCAGCGGATAGATGGCGAAGAGGATAGGCACGGCGCCGCGCAACCCGACCCACGACACGTAAAGCCGCGCCTTGGTCGTAAACTTGCGGAACGGGAGCAGGCAGGTGAAGACCGTCAGCGGACGCGCCACAAGGATCATGAACGCCCCGACCAGCCCGCCGAGGATCAGCACCCGGGGTTCGAGCAGTTCGTTGCTGTTCACGAACAGGCCCAGCGTGAGGAACATCACGATCTGCATGAGCCACGTGAACCCGTCGAAGAAGACGGTCAGCGGCCGTTTCTGTTCGAGTTTATGGTTGCCGATAACCAGACCCGAAAGGTAGACGGCCAGGTAGCCGTTGCCCTTGATCAGGTCGGTGAAGGCGAACGAGAAGAAGATGAATGCCAGCAGGAGTACCGAGTAGAGCGAATGGTTGGCCAGTTTGATGCGGTTGATCGTCCATACGGCCAGCCGCCCGATCAGGTACCCGGACAGGGCGCCCACGACCATCTGCACCACGAAAAAGACTACGCTCATACCCAGGCCGACGCCGGACGAGGTATTCGACACGACGCTGATGAGCAGGATGGTCATCATGTATGCCATCGGGTCGTTCGAACCGCTCTCCAGCTCCAGCAGCGGGCGCAGGTTTTGCTTGAGCCCCTGTTTCTTGCTTCGCAGGATGGAGAAAACCGACGCCGAGTCGGTCGAGGACATCGTGGAGGCCAGCAGCAGCGCCAGCGCGAACGGTATTTCGATCCCCAGCCACGGAGCCACCAGCCACACGAAACCGGCCAGCACGAACGCCGTCATGACCACACCGACCGTAGCCAGTACGACGCCCGGGCCGATGATGGGTTTTATCTCCGAGAACTTCGTGTCCATACCGCCCGTGAAGAGGATAATACACAAGGCGATCATACCCACGAACTGGGTCATCTCGACCGAACGGTACGAGATGAAATTCAAACCGAACAACATGCCCACCCCGAGGAACAGCAACAGCGCGGGGGCCCCGAAACGATACGCGACCTTACCGGCCATCACCGCCACGAAGAGCAGCAATGCGCCTACCAATACTACATTTTCACCACTGATGTCTATCATTCTTCTCCGTTTATGTTACGTTATGCTTTATCTACTATGTTCAGCCTGGTCAGCGGCTTGTACTCCAGGTCGGCGTACTCGAACGCCTGCATGGCTGCAAAACTGTTGTCGGGCGTACGGTAGAGGGCCACCGTGAGCGCCGGGACATTCGCGCGTGCCAGCCCCAGCAGCCGGTCTACGGCGCCGTCCTCCACCGACTGCACCACATCGGCACGGACGCCCCGGTCGAAGTAGAGCTCCTCGAAAACGAGGTAGCAATGCTTGTCCTTGTGGAAGGGCACGCCCCCCGAGCCGAAGAGCTGGATCGCAGCCATGACCATCCCCGAGAGGATCAGCAGCCCGCCGATGAAAACGATCGCCGAACGCATGTTGTTCGTGAGCTCCGCCCCGTACATATTGTTCACTACCACCAACGCAACGCCGGCGATGAACAGCACGGCAGCGCGCAACTGGGACTTACGGCGTTTTACCACAACGCCCCCGGGCAAGGCGTACATCGCCTCGCAAATTTTATTCCTATCCATATCTTTTTCATTATTAATCGTTTGTATTTCCTTTGTAAACCGGTAAAATACAACACGCTAAATAATGAGCCGGCGCAGGCGGTAGACGTAGTAGTCTACGGCATGCAGGCCGACGGACAGGTCAGAAGATTTGAATTCCGAGGTTACTTTCACGACACCCGCCTCGAACCGGTTCGCCGCAAAACGGTCGGCGTTCTGGCCGGTTTCGGATCCGCCGCGTTGGGAAACGGGCACGACCGGGGCAGGAGATACTTCCCCCGCCACGCGGGACAAATTCAGGTCGGCATTGTACTCGCGCTCGCAACGCCATTGGTCATGGGAAGCGCGGTCGACCGAAATCGTGACGGCGGCATGCTCCGCAACGGACGCAGGAATCCCCCTGCCGCCCGTTTCGTAGAACAGGCAACACAGCAAGCCCGACAGTATGATCGCGATTTTACGCATGCCTGAATTTCGATCGGCAACAAAGATAAAAAAAATCCGGCAAACATCACGCCTCTGCGGGGCAAAAAGAACTTATTGGGGGATAAAAATATACGTAATCGTCCCTTGCTGGCGTGCCGGGGCGGAATCGTCGATGTTGAAACGCGACCTGCGGGCCGAACCGAGCGCCGAAGAGCGCATGCACTCGTCCCCGCCTTCAACCACCCGGGCGTTCGTCACGTCGCCCGCACGGTTGACCGTAATCTCGACCACCACTTCGCCGCCGCCTTCGCATTTGTAGGCCGGGACGGCCAAGTAGCGGGACGTCCGCACCGGGTCGGTCAGCGAAAAGGAAACCGTGACGCGCCCCTTGACCTTGCGATCCTGGTGCTCGGAATCCTCCCCGGCGCCGCGGCGCTGGCGGATGGCGCGCTCCTCGGCGAGCCCCTGTTCGTAAGCCTCGCGGTTGGCACGCATGCGCTCCTCGGCCGCAGCTGCGGCATCGTTGAGCGCCGCGGCATTGGTACCGCGGTCGTCCCTGAGCTTTTCGTTCAGCGCGTTTTCGTTCGAAACCTGGTTCTGGATGCTCCGCCAGTCGATCGGGTCTTTCTCCTGCCGTTCGCGCGCCAGCCGTTCCAGCCTGTCGCGCTCCTGTTCCAGCTCGGCCAGCGTCTGCAGGTCGATATACATCCCCTGGGTATGGGGCTTGCGGCCGACGACGATCTTCGACGAAACGAAGGCGATCATCAGCACCAGGTAGGCGATGAGTGTCACGCACAACCCGATGCGGTGGTCGTACGTCCACGAACCGGCATCCTGCTTCCGTTTCTCGAAAGGCAGGCGCAGGCGGGGGCGTTTGACTCGTTTTTCCGGTTCCGGCGTCGGCATGGCGTGTTTCCTGTTTTTTCCGCACAAAAATACTGTTTTTTTCCGAAATATCCACCCCCGCCCGCGGCGATGTCGCTATAAACCCTTACTTTTTATAATAACCGCATACGTACTTTTTATTAAGAAAAAATTTTTATCTTTGCGCGTAAATAATCGGAAACACTGCTTATGTCAACAAAACAACAAACGCTGAAGGCCCCGATCTCATTCTCCGGCAAGGGCCTCCATACGGGCGTCAAGGTAACCATGACCGTCAATCCCGCCGAAGTCGACACGGGGATCGTATTCCGCCGCACCGACATCGAAGGGCAACCCATAATCCCCGCACTCTGCGACTACGTCGTAGACACTTCGCGCGGCACGACCATCGAATCGGGCGGCCACCGCGTAAGCACCATCGAACACATCATGTCGGCGCTCTGGACGCTGGGCGTGGACAACGCCGTCATCGACATCGACGCCCCCGAGACCCCCATCATGGACGGTTCGGCCTGCGCCTATGCCAAGGCCATCACCGAAGCGGGCGTCGCCGACCAGGACGCCGAACGCAAATTCTACCACGTGACCGAAAAGATGGTCTATACGATCCCCGAGAAGGGCGTGGCCATCATCCTCTACCCCGACGACGAGTTTTCCGTCTCGGTACACGTGGACTACAACTCGAAGGTCATCGGCAACCAGTACGCCACCTTCAACCCGGGCGACAACTATGCCGAGAAAATCTCGCCCTGCCGCACATTCGTCTTCCTGCACGAACTGGAGCCGCTCATCAAGATGAACCTCATCAAGGGCGGCGACCTGGACAACGCCATCGTCGTGGTCGAAAACCCCGTCCCGGCCGACCAGCTGGAGCACCTGAAAAAGATCTTCGACAAGCCCGACATCGAGATCAAGGCGGGCTACCTCAATAACCTCGAACTGCGCTGCAACAACGAACTGGCGCGCCACAAGCTGCTCGACCTGCTGGGCGACTTCGCACTGCTGGGCGTCCGCATCAAGGGCCGCGTCTGGGCCACCCGCCCCGGGCATTTCGCCAACACCGAGTTCATGAAGCAACTCAAGCACACTATCCGCAAAGCCGGCGAGAAACCCCGTTTCCAGTACGACTGCCGCAAGCCGCCGCTCCACGACATCAACGACATCCGCCACATGCTGCCCCACCGCCCGCCGTTCCTGCTGGTAGACCGCATCTTCCACCGCGACGCGACGGACGTGGCCGGTATCAAGAACGTCACGATGAACGAACCCTTCTTCGTGGGGCATTTCCCCGAAGAGCCCGTCATGCCGGGCGTGCTGATCGTCGAAGCGATGGCGCAGTGCAGCGGCATCCTGGTGCTGGGCGACGTGCCCGATCCGGAGAACTACTCGACCTATTTCATGAAGATCGACGGCGTGAAATTCAAGCGCAAGGTCGTCCCCGGAGACACGCTCCAGTTCGAAATCCACCTCATGGAGCCTATCCGCCGCGGCGTGGCCGTCGTGGAGGCGAAGGCCTTCGTAGGCGAAACCCTCGCATGCGAAGCCGTCCTGATGGCCCAGGTCGTTAAAAACAAAAACAACAAGTAAGCGATGATCAGCAATCTGGCATACATCCATCCCGACGCCAAAATCGGGAACAATGTTACGGTGGAACCGTTCGCCTATATCGCCGGCGACGTCGTGATCGGCGACGACTGCTGGATCGGGCCCGGCGCCGTGATCCACGACGGGGCGCGCATCGGCAAAGGATGCAGGATACATACCGCAGCCTCCGTCTCCTGCCTGCCGCAGGATCTGAAATTCGCAGGCGAGGTCACGACGGCCGAGATCGGCGACTACAACGACATCCGCGAGTATGTGACCATCAGCCGCGGCACGGCATCGCGCGGCAAGACGGTCGTGGGCGACCACAACCTGCTCATGGCCTACGTCCACATCGCCCACGACGACGTGGTCGGCAGCAACTGCGTCATCGCCAACCGCGTGTCGCTGGCCGGCGAGGTCGAGATCGGCGACTGGGTGGTGATCGGCGGCCATGCCGCCATACACCAGTGGACGCGCATCGGCGACCACGCCATGATCCAGGGCGGGGCGCTGCTGGGGCAGGACGCCCCTCCGTTCGTCATCGTACGCAACGACACGATGCGCTTCGCGGGCATCAACAAGATCGGACTCTCGCGCCGCGGCTTCACCCCCGAGCGCATCGGCGAGATCCACGACGCCTGCCGCATCCTCTTCCAGAGCGGCCTGAACTACATGTCGGGGTGCGAGGAGGTCGAGAAGCAGGTCCCCCAAAGCAAGGAGCGCGACGAGCTGGTGAGGTTCATCCGCGAATCGAAGCGCGGCATCATCAAGCCCTACGAAAGCGTATCGAAAGAGGAGTAAAATTTCCGTATAAATATTGGTATATTAGAAATTTTCACTATATTTGCAATGTCGAAAGACAAAGCAAGTGGTAAGGGGACGGGGAGTCCCCTTATTTTATACATATTCACGACCGGTATTCAGCTATGATCGACACAAAAAAGATAATCGAGGCGGCGGAGCGCAACCTGCAGGGGACGGACATGTTCGTCGTGGGATGCACCTGCACGCCCGGCAACGACATCGAGCTGCTCATCGACAGCGACACCTCGGTGGCCATCGACGCCTGCGTCAGGCTCAGCCGCTCGATCGAGGAGGAATTGGATCGCGACGAGGAGGATTTCTCGCTGACGGTGGCTTCGGCCGGCATCGGGTCGGAGCTCAAAAGCCTGCGCCAGTACCACAAGCTGGTCGGCAACACGGTCGAGGTGCTGCTCACCTCGGGCATCAAGGTGCTGGCGAAACTCGACGCGGCCGATGACCAGGGCATCACCCTCTCCTACGAGGAGAAGCAGGCCGTCGAAGGCAAGAAACGCAAGCAACTGGTGACGGTGACGCGCCGCTACGGGTTCGGCGAAATCAAGTCCGCGCGGGAGTGGCTGGATTTCAAATAGACACTCGCGCCGGACAACCCCGGACAAACTGCGGGGAGCCGCAGGCAAAAACAAGCATAAACTGAAAACAAGATAAACGACACAATGGACAATCTCAATCTTATCAGCAACTTTGCCGAGTTCAAAGAGCTGAAGAACATCGACAAGAGCACGATGATCGGTGTGCTGGAGGACGTTTTCCGCCACGCACTGCAGAAACAGTACGAGACGGACGAGAATTTCGACGTCATCATCAACCCCGAGAAGGGCGACCTGGAAATCTGGCGTAACCGCACCGTCGTCGAGGACGGCGCCGTCGAGAATCCCAATACGCAGATCGCCGTGTCGGAGGTCAAGGCCATCGACCCGACCTACGAGATCGGCGACGAATATGCCGACGAGATCAAACTCGCCTCGTTCGGCCGCCGCGCCGTGTTGTCGCTGCGCCAGAACCTGGCATCGCGCATCCTCGACCTGGAGAAGGCCAGCCTCTACGAGAAATATTCGGAGAAGGTCGGCGAGATTGTCACCGGCGAAGTTTACCAGGTGTGGAAAAAGGAGGTGCTGATCCTCGACGACGAGGAGAACGAGCTGATCCTGCCCAAGGCGGAGCAGATTCCCAACGACTTCTACCGCAAGGGGGACACCATCAAGGCTATCGTCAAGTCGGTCGAGATGAACAATAACCAGCCGCGTATCATCCTTTCGCGCACGGCCAACCAGTTCCTCGAACGCCTCTTCGAACAGGAGGTTCCCGAGATCTTCGACGGGCTGATCACCATCAAGAAGATCGTCCGCATCCCGGGCGAACGCGCCAAAGTCGCCGTGGAGTCCTACGACGAGCGCATCGACCCGGTAGGCGCATGCGTCGGCATGAAGGGTTCGCGCATCTACTCGATCGTCAAGGAGCTGCGCAACGAGAACATCGACGTGGTGAACTACACGGCCAACCCGTCGCTGATGATCCAGCGCGCGCTGAACCCCGCCAAGATTTCGAGCATCACCATCGACGAGGAGAAGATGACCGCTTCGGTCTACCTCAAGCCCGACCAGGTGTCGCTGGCCATCGGCAAGGGCGGCCTGAACATCCGCCTCTCGAAGATGCTCACGGGGTATGACATCGACGTATACCGCGAGGTCGAAGAAGAGGACGTGGCCCTCACCGAATTCGCCGACGAGATCGACGGATGGATCATCGACGCCCTGAAGAACGTCGGCTGCGACACGGCCAAGAGCGTGCTGGAGCTGCCCGTAGAGGAGATCGCCGCGCGTGCCGACCTGGAGCTGGAACAGGCACAGAAGGTCGTCGAAATCCTGAAGGCCGAATTTGAAGAGTAACATAAGCAAGAAAGGAAAACACAAGATATGGGTAACGAAAGAAAATTAAGGCTCATTCAGGTTGCAAAGGAGTTCAAGGTGGGACTGAATACCATCACGGACTTCCTGCAGAAGAAGGGCATCAAGAGCGACGGGTCGCCCAATACGCTGGTCGACGCGGAGACCTATGCCGTTCTGGAGAAGGAGTTCGGGGCGAACCGCGCCGCAGGCAATGCACGCGAGTCGATCCGCGAGCGCATCTCCCTGAAGCAGACGACCATCACCCTCGAAGAGGCTAAGAAGCAGGAGCGCGAGGAGGAAAAAGAGGTGGTCATCAAAAGCAACGTAATCAGCGTCAAGGACGAAATCCAGCAGCCGAAGTTCCTCGGCAAGATCGACCTGTCGCCCAAACCCAAGGCTGCGCCGGCACCCGCCCCGAAGGCGGAAGCGGAAAAACCCGCCGCACAGCATCCTGCGGCCCCCGCAGCACCGGCACCTGCCCAGGCGCCCAAGGCTGCCGCACAGCCCGCACCGGCCATGCCTGCGGCCCCGGAAGCCCGGCCGTCGCAGGCAGCCCCTGCCACACCGGCAAGCCCCGCCGCACCCGCAACGCCAGTGCATGCGGCGCCTGCTGCTCAGGCTGCCCAGGCTGCGCCCGCTGAACCTGCGAAACCCGCCGCACCGGCCACGCCGGCACCCGCAGCGCAGGCTCCCGGGCAACCGGACGCCAAGCCCGCAGAAACCCCGGCACCCGCGCCGGAACCGGCCGCTCCCAAAGACAACATCTTCCGTCCGGAGACCGTGACCCTTACCGGGCCGCAGGTACTCGGCACGATGGACGTGTCGGGATTCGTGGCCGGCGGCAAGCACAAGCGCAAGCGCCTGCAAAAGGAAAAGGTCGACGTCAGCAAAGCCCCGAAGGGCAATGCGCAGGGCGGCGGCAACAAGCAGGGTGGACAAGGGGGCCAGGGCGGCCAGAACCGTCCCGGACAGGGCGGGCAAAACCGTCCCGGTGCCCAGAACCAGCCCAAACCGGGCGAAGGCCGTCGCAACAAAAACAAAGGCAAGGCCGCACCCAAGCCGATCGTACGCCCCGAAGTGAGCGACGAGGAGGTTTCGAAGCAGGTAAAGGACACCCTGGCACGCCTGACGGCCAAGGGTGCCAAAAGCAAGAGTGCCAAATACCGCAAGGATAAACGCGACGCCGTTGCCGAGCGTATGAACGAAGAGTTCGAACGCGAGGAACAGGAACGCTCGACCCTCAAAGTCACGGAGTTCGTGACCGTGAGCGAGTTGGCGACGATGATGAACGTGTCGCCCACGCAGGTCATCACGGCCTGCATGAACCTGGGACTGATGGTCTCCATCAACCAGCGCCTCGACGCCGAAGCGCTCGTCGTGGTCGCCGAGGAGTTCGGCTACAAGGTCGAATTCGTCTCGGTCGAGATCCAGGAGGCCATCAACGACGAGGGCGAAGACAAGGAGGAAGACCTCGTGCCCCGTCCGCCGATCGTCACGGTCATGGGACACGTCGACCACGGTAAGACCTCGCTGCTGGACAACATCCGCAAAACCAACGTCATCGAAGGCGAGGCCGGGGGTATCACGCAGCACATCGGTGCGTACAGTGTCGAGCTCAACGGCCAGAAGATCACGTTCCTCGATACGCCGGGCCACGAAGCCTTCACGGCCATGCGTGCCCGCGGTGCCGCCGTAACGGACGTCGCGATCATCATCGTGGCGGCCGACGACAGCGTCATGCCGCAGACGATCGAGGCCATCAACCATGCGCAGGCCGCAGGCGTGCCGATGGTCTTCGCCATCAACAAGATCGACAAGCCCAACGCCAACCCCGACCACATCAAGGAGCAGCTCTCGCAGATGAACTATCTGGTGGAGTCGTGGGGCGGTAAATACCAGGATCAGGAGGTTTCGGCCAAGAAGGGCCTTAACCTCGACAAACTGCTCGAAAAGGTGCTGCTCGAAGCCGAGATGCTCGACCTGAAGGCCAACCCCAACAAGAAGGCGCAGGGCACGGTCATCGAATCGACGCTCGACAAGGGCCGCGGGTACGTCTCGACGATCCTCGTGCAGAGCGGTACGCTCCACGTGGGCGACGTGATCCTGTCGGGCACCTACACGGGCCGCGTGAAGGCCATGTTCAACGAGAACGGCAAGAAGGTCGATTCCGCCGGCCCCTCGACGCCGGTACAGGTGCTGGGACTGAACGGCGCACCGCAGGCCGGCGATACGTTCAACGTGATGGAGGACGACCGCTCGGCACGCGAAATCGCCAACAAACGCGAGCAGTTGCAGCGCATGCAGGGCATCATGACCCAGAAGCACGTGACGCTCGACGAAATCGGCCGCCGTATCGCCATCGGATCGTTCAAGGAGCTCAACATCATCGTCAAGGGCGACGTGGACGGCTCGATCGAGGCCATGTCGGGCTCGCTCATCAAGCTCTCGAAGGAGACCGTGCAGGTCAACGTCATCCACGCCGCCGTGGGACAGATCTCGGAGTCGGACGTGCTGCTGGCCGCCGCTTCGAACGCCATCATCGTCGGCTTCCAGGTACGCCCGTCGGCCTCGGCGCGCAAGCTGGCCGAGAAGGAGGAGATCGAAATCCGCCTCTACTCGATCATCTACGACGCGATCAACGACATCAAGGATGCCATCGAGGGCATGCTCGAGCCCGTGATGAAGGAGGAGATCGTCGCTTCGGTCGAGGTACTGGAGATCTTCAAGATATCGAAGGTCGGCACCGTGGCCGGCTGTATCGTCCGCGAAGGCAAGCTCCAGCGCAACACCCCGATCCGCGTCATCCGCGACGGTATCGTGATCTACACCGGCAAGCTGGGTTCGCTCAAGCGCTTCAAGGACGACGTCAAGGAGGTTACGGCCGGCCAGGACTGCGGCCTGAACATCGAATCGTTCAACGATATCCGTGTCGGCGACATCGTCGAGGGATACGAACAGGTCGAGGTGAAACGCAAATAGCAACGCCATGCTGAAACGTCTGACCGTTTTGCTGTTGTCGCTCTGCACGCTGTGCGGAGCGGCATCGGCCATGCAACCCGGGGAGGGTACCACCGCAAAGGAACAGAAGGCGCTGCAAAAAGCCCAGAAAAAGAAACTCCGCCGGGAAGCGCGGCATTTCGAATCCCTGCGCAATGAAGCCATCGAGAAATTCGCTCGCGGGCACCAGCCCTCGGAGATCAGCACCCCCTCGTTCGTAAACGACTTCTGCATTTCGAACGTCATCTGCGCCGGGGACAACATCACGGGCAACGTGATGCTGCGTTTCGACATCACACCCCTCTACGGGGGGTTCCGCCTCTATATGGGCGGCGAGCGCAACGGCACGGCCGCCTTTGCCAAAGGCGCGGCCTATCCTTCGTCCGACCACTACGGCCGGGTCTACACGATGCGCGGAGGACACCCCGAACACGTCGTCGTCATGTTCTACAACATTGCCCCGGGTATCGACACGCTCGATCGCGTGGACATCAGCATGGGCCTTGCCCTGAATACGCTGAACATCATCACGATGCGTAACGTACCGATTTTCTGGACTTACACGGACAAGGCCATCAGGAACTTTGTCCGCGAAAAATCGGCGAAAGGAAACGCTAACCAAAACCAAAATACAAACTTAAAGTAAAAATGACTACCCAGATCAAATTTACGACCGCCGAAGAGGCCGTCAAGGTTATCAAATCGGGCGACCACATCCACCTGAGCTCCGTGGCTTCAGCCCCCCAATGCCTGATCAACGCCATGTGCGCACGCGGCGAGGCCGGCGAACTGAAGGATGTCCACATCCACCACCTGCACACCGAAGGCCCGGCACCCTATGCCGACGAGAAGTTCGAAGGCGTATTCCAGCTCGATTCGTTCTTCGTGGGCGGCAACGTCCGCAAAGTCACCCAGAGCGGCTATGCCGACTATATTCCGATTTTCCTGAGCGAGACGCAGCGCCTCTACCGCTGCGGCGCAGTACCCTGCAATGTGGCGATGATCCAAGTGTCGACGCCCGACAAGCACGGCTTCGTATCGCTCGGCACGTCGGTCGACGCAACGCTGGCCGCCGTGGAGACCGCCGAGCACGTGATCGCCGTCGTAAATAAATATGTCCCCCGCGCATTCGGGCAGGCCATGATCCACTCGTCGAAGATCGACATCTTCGTACAGGATGACAAACCGCTGATGGAGGCGCACTTCACGCAGCCGAACGCCACCGAAGAAGCCATCGGCAAACACTGCGCCGCCCTGATCGAGGACGGTGCGACGCTCCAGATGGGCATCGGCGCCATCCCGAACGCCGTACTGGCGCAGCTGGGCAACCACAAGAACCTGGGTATCCACACCGAAATGTTCGCCGACGGCGTACTCCCGCTCGTGGAGAGCGGCGTCATCAACGGCGAAGCCAAGAACATCGACAAGGGTAAGATGGTATCGACGTTCCTGATGGGTTCGCAGCGCGTCTACGACTTCATCGACGACAACCCCGCCGTGCTGATGATGGACGTGGGCTACACGAACGACCCCTATATCATTTCGAAAAACGACCGCGTGACGGCCATCAATTCGGCGCTGCAGGTCGACATTACCGGCCAGGTATGCGCCGACTCGCTGGGCACGAAGTTCTATTCGGGCGTCGGCGGCCAGATCGACTTCGTATACGGCGCATCGCTGTCGAAGGGTGGCAAGGCCATCATCGCCATGCCTTCGGTGACCAACAAGGGCATCTCGAAGATCGCCCCCGTACTGTCGCCCGGCGCAGGCGTCGTCACGACGCGCAACCACATCCACTGGTTCGTAACCGAGCACGGGGCGGTAGACCTCTACGGCAAGACGCTGCAGGAGCGCGCCCGCCTGATCATCTCCGTAGCCGACCCGTCGGCACAGGAGGAACTCGACCGTGCCGCCTTCGAGCGTTTCGGCCCGCACCACCACTATGTGAAAGGTTACATGAAAAAGTAATTTTTTTCACATCCGCGAGGCGCCCACTGCAATAGTGGGCGCTTTTTTTGTATCTTTACTCAAACAAAAACGCCCGCACATGAAAAAATATACGTTTTTCCTGCTGCTCATCCTCCTGACAGGCTGCGCCGCGTCCCGCAAGGCCCATGTCAGCGCAACACCCGACGGAAAACAATACGTCGTAATCCTTTCGATGGACGCCTTCCGCTGGGATCTGGCCGGCCGCAGCCATACGCCGACACTCGACTCGCTCGCCCGGGCGGGAACCTATGCCGAAATATATCCGGTCTACCCCTCCAACACCTTCCCGAGCCATTACGCCATGGCCACGGGACTGCATCCCGACCACCACGGGGTCGTGAACAACAATTTCTACGACCGGAAGGCCGGGCGCAAGCTCTCCGTGTTCGACGCGGAGGATGTCCGCCTGCCGGGGTTCTGGAGCGGCGAACCGATCTGGAACACGGCGGAAAGACAGGGCCTCACGGCCAACATCTTCATGTGGCCGGGCAGCGAAGTCCCGATCGACGGACGCCAGGCGACCGTCTGGACTCCCTATTCGTCGAAACCGACCTACTACGAACGCGCCGACTGGGTGATCGACGCCATGACGCGCCCCGAAGCCGAGATCCCGGAGCTGGTGATGTGGTATTTCGAGGAACCCGACGCCACGATGCACACCTACGGCCCCGAGTCGCCCCAGGCAGTCGCCCAGGCCGAACACATCGACTCCGTCCTCCGTTATTTTTTCCGTGAGATCCGGCGTTCGCCCGTCTTCGAGCGTATCAATTTCATCGTCACGGCCGACCATGGCATGGCCGCGCTTTCGCCGGAGCGCTACATCAACCTCATGCCGCTGCTCGACACTACGCAGGTCATACGCACCGTGCCGGGCACCCCGTTCGGGCTGGAGGTGAAAGAGGAGTACGCCGACACGGCGCTTAGGATACTCCGCAGGACGGGGCACATGAAGGCATGGCGGCGCGAGCAGATGCCCCGGCGTTTTCATTACGGCACCCACCCCACCCGCCTGACGAACATCATCGTCATCCCCGAGACCGGATGGACGCTCGACTACGCGGCCGAAGCACGCCCCGTACGCAAACGCGGCACGCACGGCTTCGACAACCGGGATCGCGACATGCACATGGTCTTCTACGCCTCGGGGCCCGCGTTCCGCAAGGGCTACCGGCAGGGCTCGTTCCAGAACCAGAACATGTACCTCATCCTGTGCAGGCTGCTGGGCATCGAGCCTGCGCCCAACGACGGAGAGTGGAAAGAAATAAAGCGGATGTTTCGTGATAAATGATAATAAATCTCTATATTTATGACAGCCAATGAAAGTAAGCACACCTAAGAGCAGACAAGACCTGCATATTAAAAGACACGACCGGGTACTCGAAGTTGGGCCCGGCAATCGTCCTACGTTCCGAGCGGACGTACTCGTGGAGAAGTTCCTCGGCGACGACACCCACCGCTGCGGCGGCCTGCGTATATTCCCCCACCAGCAGCTGGTCAATGCAGCGGCCGAAGCCCTGCCTTTTGCAGACAAGGAATTCGACTACGTAATCTGCAACCAGGTGCTCGAACACAGCGACGACCCGGCACAGTTCCTGCGCGAAGTAACGCGGGTCGGTAAAGCCGGCTATATCGAAACCCCGAGCCTGCTCGGAGAATGGCTTTTCCCAAAAAAATCGCACCGGTGGGTTGTGCTCAACATCGGCGACAAACTGGTTCTCTACGACAAACAGCGCGTACCCGGCAACTATGCCAACGATTACGGAGAACTGTTCCTGAACTACCTGCCCTACCAGTCGCTCCCCTACAAACTGCTTCCCTTCACCGAAGGGGAACTGATGCACGTGCGCTACGAGTGGAAAGACGGCATAGACTTCCTGATAAATCCCACGGACGAATATTACAGCAAGTTCTTCCTCAGGAAATGGGATCGTGAAATGGTCTGCACACTCTTCCCTCCCCGCGGATTCGTGACGGAACTGAGACGCACGCTCCGCGCCGCCGCCCACGTCATAGGCGACAAACTGCGCCGGTCACAGGAACGCAGTTCCCTCTCGCTGGAAGAATACAAAGCCCTCCATCCCGGGGATTTTAAATACCCGGGGGGGGGAAACCCGCCCGTCACAGGGATACCCGGGCATATAAGTGATATTAGCTACGAAAAACATCCGCTAATCCCGGATGGTTTCCGAGGATTTACAAAACAATGCTGTAACCTAATAAGTTACGGCGTTGTTTTTTTATGAGGTAATGATTTAGAAACGCAAGTCTTGAATAAACTTACATCGAGGTTCATCCTGTCAAACAACTCTATACAAATATAGTGAATATCTGATAAAAAAGCAAATAGAATTTTTATCTCTCTATTTTCCGATTTATGGCGTACATCAGCGTCACCGCCGATCATTTTTTCCTTTGAGCGGACTGGATCGGTCTGGAGCGGACATGGGGATCGTTTTCTGAAGGCTTGGATTATCTTGCACATCCTTAACGCAGAAATCACCTAAACCCTCAGCATTATGGATTGCGTCCTTATGGAAACGAGCGCCTATAAAGAGTTGCAGGCGCACCTTCAACGTCTTCTGGAGCGAGTGTCTGCGCTCCATTCCCTCTCCGCCCAACCGACAACTGTCCGGTGGCTTACGGCCGAGGAGGTCTGCAAGGCCTTGAGCATCACCAAGCGGGCCTTGCAATACTACCGCTCCGCCGGCATTATCCCTTATACAGCATTAGGGAATAAAGTACTGTTCCGGGACGACGACATCCGGCATCTCCTGGAAAAGAATCTGATAAAAAGCCTGTAGCATGCCCGAAGAGATCATCACCCGCGACAGCGCCGCGTTCAAGGAACTGTACCGCGACATCGTCAAAGCCATCCGGGCTGTCGATATTCTGATCGACACGCACCGCCCGACCATCGGAAATGAACTGTACCTGACCAGTGAGGAGATTTGCAGCATCTTCAGCATCTCGAAACGCTCCTTGCAGAATTACCGGGACAACCGCCAAATCCCTTATACTACTCTTGGTGGAAAGATTCTTTATCCACAGTCCTCGCTTTATAAACTGCTGGAACAGCATTATATGAAAGCGCAGCGCTGATGTAGCCTGTATAAGGGGAAGATCAAATCACTCTTCCCCTCCTTTTTTGGACGTATAACTGATATAGTTGCTCGGATGGATCACGCATATCTGCCCATCCGGTGTCCCGAAATCAATGAGGATCGGATATTTGTAAAGCGGAAGATAGTATTTCTTTCCGAAGGACTTGCGGATTGCCTCCGCAGCCAGCAGGATTCCCGATTCGGCCGTTATGGGACGATCGTATCCGGGATATAGTCGCATGATCTCCATGCGGCATTTATTGATGTCGTCGAGCGTAAAGACCTCTCCGCGGATGATGCGCAGCAGACGCAAGGTAAGTTCGTATTCGCGGGACAGATTTCGACGTTGGTCGTCGTTTGTAGCTTCCTCCAACTCTTTCTTCAACCGTTCGGCTTTTTCTTCGAATGTGGCCATATTTATAGTTCTTTTTGTGTAATGATTCTGTTGTCGGCAAGGGGCAGTAAAATTCCGAGGCCTTTGCCGTCATTCATCCTGCGGCAGAAAATCCCGGACGTATTTCCTGGCCGTGTAAATGTCGCGTTCGATGATCAGTCCGAACGGCAGACGAAGGGATGCCAGCTCGGAGAGCATCAGGCAGCCCCACTCCCATTCGTGGATATGACAATAACCGAACAGGCGCCAGTCGTCGCCTTCGCGTTCGGCTTCGGTGATGAGCCATGTGCCCGAGCCGCAGGGGTTGAAATACTTGACGAGGACTTCGGCATCCATTCCTTTCCCATCCTGTGAGTGGATAGGATGTTTCTCGAATTTCGAGATGATCTGTTTTGTGAGCAGTGTCATAGAGAATAAAATTTCAGACTGCCCGGAACGCCCGGACAGCAAGAGCCGAATAGCCGCCGTAAGCGACAAAGACAAGGCATTGCCTTGACGTGTCGCTTACGGCGGCTATTTTGCTGGACGGGTCGGCGTAAGATATATGGTGATTCAATATTAAGACGACGATGATTCACTCCGCAAAACTTGCTCGTTTCGTTCGGATTCGCTATATTTGGATTGATGTAATATATCCGAGATCATTAACAATCCTTATACATTTCTACAATGCCTTTACGTGCTTATATAGAAGACAAAGAAATTGTTTCCATCGATCTTAATGACGAAGAATGGAGTGCTTTGAAAGCCCGTCTTAAGGCCAAAAAAACCGTCTTGATACTGCCGTGTTGCGGACAAGAGGGCTTTTTGAGAACGAGCAGCAAAGGCCTGAAGCATTTCGTTCATCTGAAATCTGCAAATCCATGTGATTGGAAACCCGAGTCTGCAGAGCATCTCAAAGCGAAAGTCGCTATCATGGAGGCATGTCGGGAGCAAGGATGGGATGCCATCCCCGAATTTTCCGAAGCGGATTGGAGGGCGGATGTTTTGGCTGTACAGGGAGGTAAAAGGATTGCTTTCGAGGTTCAATGGAGCCGGCAGACTTATGAAGAAACCCGCCTCCGGCAGGAACGGTATAAGGCATCGAACGTAAGAGGTTGCTGGTTTTTCCGCATAGCCCCCAAAGAAATGTCGGATTATGACAAAACTTTAGTTGCAGACAAAGAGACTCCTGCGTTCAAAATATTCAAGGACGAAAATTCAAACATACTTGCCCAAGTAGGGAAAGTTCAAATGCCGTTAAAAGCATTGATAAGTAATTTACTGGCGCGTAAGTTGAAATTTTGCGAGCATATCAGATCAGCGCCCAAGCAGAAGGTTACTATCATCTTTTTTGAAATGAAATGCTGGAAGTGCGGGACGCTGCAATACTGCTATACGGTAGAGCCAAGTCTGAAGAGCGTCTGCAACTGCGATTTCGATGTGGAGCGGTCTTCGTGGGACGATCATGATATAGACAAGCATCCTGGGGTCTATGCCGCGGTACAAGATTTCTTACAGACGGAAGAGGGGCGACAACTCAAGGTCGGCCTGGTAAAAAAACGGTATAGCCGGACGGTTGCCGATAGCTACCTATCGCACGGCTGTTATTATTGCGACGCTATTTTCGGCGATTTCCATCTCATAGAAGAAAAGTTGTATGCTTTCACTGGAGTCTATATTATTATTGACAATGCCTTGATGTCAAAACCTATATGGTGGATTCTCCGTGTGTTCCATCACGTCCTCCTTTCTTTATTGGGGTTATACTTCGGTTCTTTCCGTTGCGGGCGGAACTTTTTCCGCCCGACGTTTACTGCTTCCTCAAGGTGGGCAATGCTCCGGTGAGTTCGTAACGCCACTCTGAACCTGCGTTCTGCAAGGCGGTGTTCATGGCATCGACGGCTTTCTGCCAGGTAACGTCAGTGCCGTCTACCTTCGTGACTTCGGTGTCGGTGCCTACCTTATTGTAGCCGATGCCTTGTTCCTTATTATTCTTCCAGTAGCAGGCGGTCACGGTGGTGGAGTTATATCCACAAAAGCCGCCGATATACACATTGACGGTGCTACTACCTGTACTGGTTACGTTGCCCGTGGCATAGCTGGCAAGGATGCGGCTTCCTCCGTTGAATCCCACCGCACCGCCGACATCGATATTATTTATGGGGGCTATTTCTAAGGTCACGTTGCCCGTGGCATAGCAAGCGGTCATGGTGGCATTCGAATTCGTCTGACCTGCCACGCCGCCGACATCGACCGTTCCCTTCACTGTGGCCGAGGAACTGCATCCGGTGATGGAACCGCCCCATTGAGCCCCCACCACACCGCCGACGTACACCGTGCCGCTGACGCTGCCCGACACCGAGCAGTTTTCAATGGTGCCCCAGCTATATCCTACCACGCCGCCAGTACAGCCAAACATGTGATTGCTTGTTATCTGTATGCCTTCCATCACCACGTTCTTCACCATACCAGCTCTATTGAGATAGCCGAACAGACCCACAAATTGGTCATTTGTCGTAACGGTCAACCCCGTGATGGTATGGCCGCCGCCGTCGAAAGTGCCTTTGTATGAGTTATCGAAGCTTGTGCCTATCGGCGTCCAGCCTTTGCCCGTCAGATCAATGTTTTTGTCGAGGGTAATGTTAATGTCGGTCTTACCTCCGTTCACTAATTCGGCTACATTCATCAGGCCATCGGCGGAGGTCACGGTGTAGCTGCCGTCGCTCTCTATGGTATAGCCCAGGTCTTTTGCCGCAGCGAGGGAGACGGTGTAGGTATATTCACCGCCCGCCTGCCAGTCGGTAGCATTCTTCATCTTATAAACGAAGGTTTTGCCGTTAGTGAAGGTGCACGTAATGAAGGTCCTGCCAGCTGCCACACTTTGCGGGGCTACGAGGGCGATGTAGGTGTTGCTGCCCTTGTCATACGGGGTGATTTTATCTGGATTGTCATTCTCGGTGGAGAGACCCGTCAGCTGCACGGATGCCAGCCCCTCGGTGTAGTCCGTCAGAACGACGGTCACCCGCGCCGTGCGGTGGGTGAAGCGGAGCGTGGGGCTACCATAGGTCACCGTCTGTCCGTCGGCTACGATGAGGTCGCTGCCCTCGAAGTCTTTCCGGGCACTTTGGTTGGCTTTTACCTTCACAGCAGAAGGGGTTGTCTCGCCCTCGGTGTAGGGCCACCACGCTGTGACGGTGATGTCGTTGTGGTTGGTCCAGTAGTACGGGTCGGTGGAGGTCAGCGTGGCGCTGGTGGGGTCGGCGGTGGAGGGCGTCACGTCGTACGTCTTCACCATGCCGTCCATCAGCACTGCCACGCTCTGCACACCCTCCCAATTGCCATCCGCGGGGGCACGGGTGCCGGCGATGGCTTTCGCGGCGGGATTCAGCCCCGTGGCGGTGAAGACGATGGGTGTGCCTTCCGCCCCTTCCGGCAGAAAGCCCGCTTCGTCCTGCGTGCAGGCGGCGAGTGAGAGGGCGAGCGCTGCAAGTGCAAAAAATCTTATCCTCATAATATCTGTTGTTTTATTACTCTGGTTCTTTCCGTTGCGGGCAGAACTTTTTCCGCCCGACGGTTTACTGCTTCCTCAAGGTGGGCAATGCTCCGTTAAGTTCGTAACGCCACTCTGAGCCTGCGTTCTGCAAGGCGGTGTTCATGGCATCAACGGCGTTCTGCCAGGTAACGCCAGTGCCGTCCACCTTCGTGGCTTCGGGGACGATGCCTTCCTTATTATAGCCGATGCCTTGTTCATGATTGTTCTTCCAATAGCCGGCGGTCACGGTGGTGTAGTTATCTCCCAAAAAGCCGCCGATATGCACATTGCCAGTGCCACTACCCGTACTGGTTACGTTGCCCGTGGCATAGCAGGCAAGGACGCTGCTTCCTGCGTTGAATCCCACCAGACCGCCGCCAAGGATATTATTTATGGGGTCTATTTCTATGGTCACGTTGCCTGTGGCATAGCAAGCGGCCATGGTGGCACCCGAATTCGTCTCACCTGCCACGCCGCCGACCTGGACCATTCCCTTCACTGTGGCGGAGGAGCTGCATCCGGTGATGGAAGCCTCCCATTGAATACCCACCACACCGCCGGCGCATATCGTGCCGCTGACGCTGCCCGACACCGAGCAGTTTTCAATGGTGCCTCCCCAGCTAAATCCTGCCACGCCGCCGGCATAGCCCAACCTGTGATTGCATGTTATCTGTATGCCATCCATCACCACGTTCTTCACCGTGCCAGCTTTACCGAGCCTGCCGAACAGACCCACATATTGGTCATTTGTCGTAACGGTCAGCCCCATGATGGTATGGCCCCCGCCGTCGAAGGTGCCGGTGTATGAGTTATAAAAGTTTGTGCCTATCGGTGACCAGTCTTTGCCCGTGAGGTCGATGTCGGCGGTGAGGGTGCAATTTATCGATCTGTCTTTTTGTGCGGCTTCGTTCCATGCCAGCAGGCCGTCGGCGTTATAGACCGTGTAGGTATTGGTGTTGCTATCGTAGATGTAGCCCAACTCGGCTGCACCACTCTCGCCGCCGCCGTCAGCCCAATCACCGATGGTGCAACCCTCTAATGTCAAGCCAGTGGCGTTCACCTTAACGGTATATTTATAGCGGTTGCCCGCTTCTAATACGACGTTGTTCTGTGGACGGAAGTAGAAGGTGCCGCTGCCGAGTTCCACCCGGATGAACGGCTTGCCTGCCGCAACGGTCTGCGGGGCGGTCAGTGCCTCGTAGGTGTTGCCGCTTGCGTTGTAGGTCTTGATGGCGGTCGGGTTACCGTTATCGGCGGACAGGCTCACGAGGCTCACCGTGGCACCGTCCACGCTCGTGAATCCCGTGCCGGGCTTCAGTTCGATTGTCACGCGTGCCGTGCGGTGGGTAAATTCAAGAGTCGGGTTGTTAAATTCCACCTTCCGGTTCTCAGCAGAGATGAAGTCGCTGTTTTGGAAGTCAGCCAGTTTGCTTTGGTCTTCGGCCACCTTCACGGCAGGCATCTGTGTGATGTCGGCATTGTTGAAGGGCCACCATGCCGATACGGTAATCGGGTCGCGGCTGGTCCAGTAGTACGGATCGTTCTCGCGTGAAAGCGTGGCACTCTTGAAATCGGTAGAAGCCGTTACGGTGTATTCCTTTACCGCATCGCCCATCTTGAGTGCCACGGAAGTGACGCCCTGCCAATCGCCGTCCACAGCGGCACGAGTGGAAGGGGCTGCCAGCGGCGTTGCTTCTACGGACAGTCCGGTGGCACGGATGACGACGGGGTATTCACCTTCGGGCAGACGGTTATCGTCAGCAAGTTCGTCCTGCGTGCAGGCGGCGAGGGCGAACAGCAGTGCGGTGGCTGCGGGGATAAATAATCTATGTCTCATAATTCTTTATTCTAATCGATTAATTATTAAAATCCTACAGGTCAGCACCCACATCTCCACCGTCTATATCGTTCCACTTTGCAATGGTGGCTTCGCTGACTTCAAGGACTTTGTTGCGTACCTTGACGGTATAGGTATAGTTGTTGCCCGCCAGCAGTGCGCCTTCGGGCATGGTGAGTGTGGCATGATATTCCTGACCTTTGTAATTCACAACCAACGGCAGGGATGCAACTGTCTGCGGGAAGAGGATGATCGATGACGTGAGATTGCCGTCTGCCAGATTCATGGCCAGTTCTCCGGTCTGTACTCCGTTGTCTGCGGTGGCAATACCGTCGGCCGTGTTGAACGTACCGGTGAGTAACAATCCGTCCAGCGTGTAACGTTCAGGCTTGACCACGCTGAAATCCACGCCGTCGCCCGCCTCGAAGGTAAGGGTTATCCGGCTCATGCGGTGGTGGAAGGAGTTGTCTTCACCGCCTTTGGCGGTTTTGTCGGTAAAGCTTACTACCGGGTTGTTTTTGTCTCCCGTGGCTCCTGAAGCAAAGAGGAAGTCGATGGCAGGCTTGTTCTGCTGCGCCGTGGCATCGGTCGTGGCTGCGAGGATGCCTCCCGCCGCGTTGTACGGATAGTAGGCGCGGAAAGTATGGGTCTTTGTATCTTCGATATAGATAACCTTTCCTTCTGCCTCAAATTTCCCGTTTTTCAAGATGAAAGGCACGTTGCCGTACTGGGTGTCGTTGCCGATGTCGGTGATGCCGATACGGTCGCCGTTGTCCCAGGTGGTTCCGCTGGCGCGGGTGGCGGGGGCGATGTTGGCGGTAAACTGGGCGGCCACGGGGGCACCGTTCAGGTTCTCGTTGTCGTTGTTGCAGGCTGCCAGTGCGAGGGCCAGCGTCGCAAGTGCAAAAAATCTTGTCTTCATTATATCTATAATTTTATTAGTTACAAATCGGCATTTACATCATCACCTTTCACTTCTTCCCAGCCGTTGATTTCGGCTCCGTCCACTTCCATGCCTTCGGGAGTCTCAACCAGCGTTCCGCCGAGGGTCAGCGATGCGCCCTTTCTGGTGTTGAACTCCTTGAGAGCTTCTGTGAGGTCGCTTTTTAGCGTGGTGGGGGTCGGGTTGCCGTCGGCATAGCGGATTTCAGCCGTCAGCAGTTGTTCCGTACCAGTCACACCCAGCAACCGCACCGTGGCTTTCCACTTGCCGGCATCGTCACCTTCGGTTATCTTGGTGAAGGGCAGCACGACGTTTGAAGCGGCTCCGTAGGTATCGGTAGCGAAGTCGAGTGTTCCGGCTGCACCCGTCAGATGGGCAACAATCTCCGTGATGCGTCCAGCGGCATCACCCGTAGGTTCGACGACAAGCGTCAGTTCGCGTACCTGCTGCTTCATTGCGGCGGTCAGCGGATAGTCCTTGTCTTTCTCGATGGTCACCTGTTTCGTATAGGTGAAGAACCATCCAGGGGCATTGTTCACAAAGGCATCCGTGCCTGCCCGGTTTCCCGTGGCTGCGGCAATGGTGGCGGTGGTACCATTTACCGTGATTCCTTCAGCCGGGTTCCACACCGCAAGGGTGTAGCTGCCCGGAGCAAACAGATGGTCGGGGGCATGGGTGGCGGAAGTCTCCGTACCCGTATAGTCGCCCATGGTGACCGTCCATGTGGCAGGGATGTCGATACCTTCACCGCGGGCCGACCAGTCGGCTGTCACCGCAATCTTCCCGTAGTCGGGGTGCGGCGTGTCATAGAGCGTGTCCTTCACGCAGGAAGAGAGCAGCACGGCGGCTGCCATTCCCATCATATTTATATATTGTCTTGCTTTCATATTCTATTCCTCCGTGTTAGAATAACTTCCATACCAATGTCACACCGGCATTGATGGGGCCCCACCAATCTTTTGTCTCGTTGCCGCGGCGTACACGTACACCGTCGATGACTTCATATTTTTCGAAATCGGCATTCAGGTAGCCCAAACCGAGGTTGAAATCAAGAGCCAGTGCCTTGTTCAGCCGCAGCTGGTAGCCGGCGGTGATGCCGCCACCCATCAGGTCGCCCTGCTTGCCTGTTTCGGAGAGCTTGTAGTTGAACTGTCCGGCCTTGAACAGCGCGCCCAGATACCAGGCTTTCTTCTCACCCATATAGTAACGCACTTCCGGAGCCACTTCCCAGAGTGCATAGCGGCGGTCTTTATCATTCCAACTCCAAGAAGTCCACGAGCCGTTTACGGCAATGCCCCATGACGGGCAGATGCGCCATTCAAGTCCTAAATCTGGTGTTAGGGTAGCCCAGCGCAGCAGGTTGGCACGCAGGGAGAGATGATAATCAGTTGTGATTTTGGTTTCCGACGGCGTGTCGGCAAGTGTATTTTGTTGAGCGGCTTTCTCGGCTTCTGCCTTTTCAGCGGCAAGTCGGGCTTCTTCCGCCTTGCGCTGCTCTTCGGCAAGCCGTTCCTGTTCGGCACGCTTCTCGGCTTCCAGTCGTTCGGTTTCCGCCTTGCGTCGTGCTTCCGCATCCGTCGCGGCAGTTCCCTTTACCGGTACCGTCAGGCGCACGGTGACAAAATCACCCTCAGTCGCATGGTTGCGGGTAATGAAATTCTCCTCTTTTATTTCCGCACGAATAATCAGTTCGGATTTCACACGGTTGGCACGGATCTTCGCCGTGGCAAGGTTCTCGGCTTCACTGCCCAGTGAATTACAGTAGCCGTCAACCAATAGCGGCAGCTTGCCGTCAAGAATTGTGGTTTTGTTGTTTTCGATACATTCCAACAGACGGGCAAGTTCCGTGTCATTGCCATTCCAAGGCACGTAGAACATGTCCTTCTGCGGAACGAACCGGAAGGTGTAGGTCGTGTCTGCTTTCTGCTGCGCAATGACAGGAAAAGTTACCGTCATCAGCCACAGAAACAGGGTGAGAAAAGTGATTTTTCTGCTCATATAAACTTGAATTTATTATCTTTGTCTTCTCCAAAGGTAATAAATGCCATTCAGCGCCCAAAATATTACAAAAACTTTTTCTGTTGAAATACAGCGTTTTATAAAAATTGTCGTTTGAGCACTTTTCAAATTGTCGTTTGAGCACTTTTTTGTCGAATTAGCACTTTTTGAAAATGGGCTTCTGAGACCTTTTTCATCGGCTTTTTACCACACAAATTATTCCAGATTTGCTTTTTTCCACTTGGCAGGCGTACATCCTTCCTTCTCGGTAAATGATTTGATAAAGTTACTGCGGGAAAGAAAACCGGAAGACTCAGCCAGCTTCTGTATATTGATTTCCGGATGCTCCTTCAGTATGTTTTTCGCATACTCCAACCGGAGACCGGTTATCCATTCGCGGAATGTCATTTTATACGTAGTCTTGATATAAGCGGAAAGATAGGTACGGTTCGTATGAAGTATTTCGGACAGTTCTTTTATGGTAAGTCCCTGCTGGACATAGCCGTCTGTCTTTATCCAGTTGTCCACCTTCTCTATAATTTCTGTATAGGACACTGGAACTTCCTCTTCTGAAACCATTTCGGGTTCAGTTCCCGAATTTGTCAGAAGTTCTTGTTCAGATTGTATATCCTGCTCAAACGCATTTTCCACCTGTTCATAGAACAGCAGGTAGTTCTGATAGCTGTAGAAAAGATAGCTGTAGAACGGTATTGACGACAAAATCCAAATAAAAACATATTTGTTAGGCAGGAATGTCAGCAATCCGCATCCGACACCGAAGATAACAGTCCAATAGGTAAAGGTGGACAGCCATTCTATATATGCCCCTATATCATCTGCATGCGTGTCATCGAAAATCCTGACGGCTCTGCGGTATGCGACAATGACCCTGCGGGCCAGCACAAGCCCGTAAATCACCAGCCATGCTGCCAAAGCCAGCAATGCAACATTCTGCACGGCGCCACCCGGCAGCAGCAATAATAACTAAAACTATTCGGCGTAGAGCGTATTTCCAACTTTCAGATACTTGCAGATACTTTTGAAAGAGACGAAACCATCGACATCGCCAATCTGTTCAAAGACTGTTTCGGCATTTGGAATCAGGAGGACATTCCGGTAGAGGATATAGTCCTTTCATACAGTGCTCTCGACGGTCGTTTCCTGAAATCGGTTCCGCTGCATCATTCGCAAACCATCCTTACCGATACGGAAAATGAATTCAGAATAAGCGTCCGGCTTCGAATTACAAACGATTTCGTGATAGAGTTACTCTCCAGAAGCACTTCGTTAACCGTTATAAAACCCGCTTCATTACGCCGCAGAGTCGCGGAAATATATGAAAAAGCATTGCATCGCAATATGGACAAATAATATGCAACAGCCCGAAAAGGGGACACTTAGTTAGTATTATGTTTCGATATTTTTGTTATCTTTATCTTGTACTGCCTGTTGCAGGCAATGCAGACATACATAACACGGGAAAGTGTTTGGCTTTATTCTCAGGTAACGAATCTGACAATTCAAAACAAGTAGAGAATAAGCTGATATCCTTACGTCTCAAACAGGCGTGGGCTGTTGCTTATTTATACTTGTGGGCTTTGTCAGAGCCTGTTACCTTAATTCCACACTTGAACCAATAGCGTGGAAGGAGTTGCTCTTTACAGTTATCGCCGGTTGTCAGCTGCAAACAAGGAGGATGGACGGGGAGTCAGGGCGGGCAACGAGATTGCCAAGCATTTTGCCGGTAACAACGTGGACGTCATCATCTATGCCGTGGAGAAGTCGCTTGACAGCTACAAGTTCAACCTGCTGCACTGCAAGCAGACGTTCATCTCGCAGTTGAAGTCCGGCGCGTTGGGAGCGCGTACCATCGACGAGGGGGCTATGGACGAGAAGTCGGGCATGAACTTCTCGGAGTACATGGCGTTGCTCTCCGGCAACACCGACCTGCTCGACAAGGCGAAATTGGAGAAGAAAATCGCATCGCTCGAAGGGGAACGCAAGTCGTGGGGCAAGGGCAAGCGCGATTCGGAGTTCAAATTGGAAGCCAAGACGGGGGAACTTCGCAACAACACGGCGGTCATCAATGCCATGACGGAGGACTGGAACCGTTTCCTTTCCGTCGTCAAGACCGACAAGGAGGGCAACCGCCTGAATGCGGTCAAGGAGGACGGCGTTTCTTCTTCGGATGAGAAGGTTATCAGAAAGCGTTTGCAGGAGATAGCCAAGAACGCCACGACGGGCGGACTGTACAATCCTGTCGGAGAACTTTACGGTTTCCCGATAAAGGTGGTCAGCGAGAGGATGCTCAAAGAGGGGCTGGAGTTTACCGACAACCGCTTCGTGGTGGAGGGGAACTACAAGTACACCTACAACAACGGGCATCTGGCGATGGCTGACCCGGTGGCCGCCGCACGCAACTTCCTGAACGCACTGGAGAAGATACCCTCCACCATTGACCAGTACAAGGCGAAAAACGAGGCATTGGAGAGGGATATTCCGCAGTTGCAGAAAATAGCGGGCAAGGTATGGAAAAAAGAAGATGAACTGAAACAGTTGAAGTCCGAACTTGCCGCGCTCGACCGCAAGATACAGTTGGAGCTTGCGCCGCCCGTGCCCGAAGTCGCCGAAAAGGAGAATGACGGGCAGGAGGTCAAGCCGGATACGGAAGGTGTACGGAACGTACCGTCACAACCAACCGAAGATGCTCCGCAGATACGCAGCCCGGCGAATGACCGAAGTCCGTCTGGGAATTTCATTGCCGATCATATCGTTATCGGACGGGCGGGATTCGTATGCAAACCGAAAGGAATAAAAATGTGAACAAGTGTGCGGATATGTGTGGCAGGATTAGGGATATATCATCCCTTTTCCTGCCTTTTTTCATCAATATGCCATAGTGGCAAGGGAAATAGGGTGTTGAAAGTAAATCGTCACGGCAAATCCGCCATATTTTCAGTATTTTTGCTAATTTTGCAATAAAATAGTTAGGCATAAAAAATGGAACCATCTATATACAGTTATTCACTTTGCATTGCGCTACCGTTGATGTCGTTCTTCGGCTTTTATTTTTTGCTGGCTTCAACCCCGGGAAAAGCCATTTTCAATAATTATCTGCGTTCCCGGCGAATTATGGGGGTAGCCATACTGTTACTTGCAGCCAACTATTCGGTACATTTCTTTTTTGGAATCAGGTTCAAGAATACCGATGCCGCCATCCTGATGAACCTGTCCACCTATTTTTTGTGCTACTGGCTGTTCAGTTCGGCCCTCACCACTCTGCTTGACCGCTTTTATATCACCAAACGTAGGTTACGGACACATATCTGTCTATGGATACTGTTTTCCATCCTTTCCGGCATCGTTCTGCTGTTGTTACCCAAAGGTGGTTTACAGACAACGGCGATGTTTGCCTTGGCCGCATGGTTGGTTATCTATGGGCTGTTCCTGACCCGTAGGCTTCTCCGGGCCTATCACAGGGTCATCCGCATTTTCGATGACACCCGTGCGGACGATATCGGTGCCTATATCAAATGGCTCTCCATTTTCACCTACTGGGCTATCATATTCGGTGTGGGATGCGGACTGCTTACTTTCCTGCCTGATGAATACATCTATATCTGGATTCTGTCATCGGTACCGTTCTACATTTATCTCTTCCTTTGCTATCTGAACTATCTGCTGTTTTACGAACAGGTGGAAAACGCGATGGAGGATGGCATGACTTCTGAAGAGGAAGACCTGTGTGACACACACAAACCGGGAACAGGCACAGAGGCAGGATACCCCTTTTTCCATGCCGAAATAGCGAAAAAAATCAAAGGTTGGATCGATGCGGACGGTTATATCCGGCCCGGCCTTACCATAAAGGAGCTTTCAGATGTGCTTCATACCAACCGCACCTACCTGTCCGGGTACATCAAAACTACGTATGACATGTCGTTCCGCGATTGGATTACCGGACTTCGTATAGAATATGCGAAACGTCTGCTTGCGCGATATCCGAGGTTGACGATAGCCGACATCTCCGAGAAATCCGGTTTTTTGTCACCAAGCCATTTTATAAGGCTGTTCAAGGAAAATGCAGGCTGTACCCCTGTTAAATGGAAGAAAACAGAGGCAGAATAATACGGTGTGTGTGGATGGGGAAAATAGCCCAAGCGACAAAAAATAGCCTGAACGACAAAACCCAAAACGTTCTAAATCACAAAGATGTGCGATTCTGACAATTGAGACATTTTTTATAGGCAAGAATCGGGCTGAATTTAAATCTTTTCGCTTATTTTGTATGTCAAGTCTGGATTGGAAATTTAAAAAGCATATAAAAAATGAGCAAAAGAATCCTATTCTTCATTTTGTTTTCGTGGCTGGCATCGGCAGCTTTTCCGGCTTTTGCGCAGCAGAAAACAGACACAGTTTACACCTTCCGCTTCGTGCCGCAGAAGGACATGTTCTATGTGCCATGGAACGGTAATGGTCAAGAACTTACGCGCCTTCTAGAGTGCATCGAAAGTAACAAACCGGACATAGTGGAGGGACGGCTGCCTCTTTACGTGGACGGATACTGTAATTCCGGCAAGTCGGAACGGGCAAGCCTTGCCATTGCGAAGATACGTTCCAACCGTGTGAAATCAGAGTTGATTACCCGGAAAGGACTGCGTGAAAACAACTTCATCACCCGTAACCATGCCTCGGATGGCGACTTCGTGACGGTGCGTATCATACTGCCGAAAGAGAAAGTGCCGGCTATTGTGGAGGATACACATCCCGGTTACGAGGAAGAAAAGGAACAGTCACTCCGTGAAAACGACAAGGCTACAGAAACAATCCAAGACGCAGAGGAGACAAAGGCATCCTTCGGACAGGAAAATCAGCCTGAATCCGTACTGCCGGCATCATCCACAACTTTGGGATTATCACTGCGTGCCAACCTGCTGCGTTGGGCGACGTTCACGCCCGACCTCGGCATCGAGTGGCGCATCAACCCGTCATGGGGAATATCCGTGAACGGATCGTGGACTTCGTGGTCGTGGAATGAAAAGGACAGAAGATACGCCCTTTGGGAAGTGGCTCCCGAATTCCGCCATTATATAGGTAAGGAGAAGCGTGGCTACCTTGGGGTAATGTTCAAGACCGGGCAGTTCAATTATAAGCTCTCCGCGACAGGTAAACAGGGAGACCTTACGGGTGGAGGCATCACCGGAGGCTACCAACTGAAATTGAACAATGCCCTCTCGATGGACTTCTCCTTAGGGTTGGGCTATATCCATGCCGACTATGACAAGTATGTGGTCATCAACGGCGTGAGGGTAAGGCGCGGCAGCGAAACAAAGAACTGGTGGGGCCCCGTCTCGGCGGGTGTCACCCTGGTGTGGAACATCTTTTAGCGGAAAGGAGGAACAATGAATACAACGACAATCATACGACAGATAAAGGAATATATGGGAGCATACGGAAAGGCTTATGCCTTATTATATCTAATAGGTGCGGTGACCATACTGACCTCGTGCGTGAAGGACGACCTCTATGACACGCCGCACCCCGACCGTGGGGCGGTGGTCGTAACCACGGACTGGAGCGGAAAGAGCACCGAGGCGGACATACCGCAGGCATACACACTGCGCATCGGCGGGAGGGAACAGAACGTGAGCGCGGCGACCAACGTGTTCGACGCGCTGCTCGCGCCCGGTGGCTACGGTCTGACGGTGTACAACTCCCCGAAGGGGGTTAGTATCGACGGAAACAAGGCAACGGTGAATCCGGTGGATCTGACGGGTGCAATAGAGCCGCACCCCGGCTACCTCTTCGCCTCGCACCAGGACATCAGCGTCGTGGCGGACGACACCCTGCACGTCACCGCCCCGATGAGACAATACGTGCGCAGGCTCGACATCGAACTGACCGCCACGGAAGGCGACTACAGCCGTGTACAGTCGGCTACGGCAACGCTCTCCGGCGTGGCTTCGGCAGCGGATATGGCAACAGGCGACCGGAGTGTAGCGGCACAAGTAACAAACGCTTTCAGGCAGGACGACAACAAGTTCACAATCTTTTTCCGACTGCTCGGCATCGTCCCGACGGAAACGCATACGCTGACGGTGGACATCACTTTCAACAACGGTGACACGCAGCGGGTAGTGAGCGACCTTACCGAGGCCATAAGGGACTTCAATAACGGCACCAAACCGGTTAAACTCACGGGTAATCTGCTTTTGCCCGTAGAGGCCGGGGTAACGGGCGCAACCATCACGGGCTGGAACGAGGTAGAAAGCGGCAATGGGGATGCTAACTGACGATAAATATTTTAATCAAAAAAACAAGATTATGACAATGAACATGAGGTTTTTCATTATTGCAGCAGCGGCAACGCTATTGGCTGCGTGTACACAAGAGAACGAGGTACAGAACAATCCGGAGGAAGCACGAATCACGGCAGGCGTGAGCGGGCCGAAGACCCGTGCTGTGGACAACGGGTGGAACGCCGACCGAATCGGCGTGATGGTGGTGGATGCCCCTGGCACGACCACGACCATGGGCGGCAAGTACAAGAACGTGGGATACGCGACCACGAGCACCGGCACCAACGCGGACTTCACCCCGATGACGGCGGGTGGCGGCATCTTCTTCGAGGACGCTTTCCTCGAGTTTACTTTTGCCGCCTACGCGCCTTACGCATCGGGCGCAAACGCCTCCACCCTGCCTGGTACAGACGGGAAGATTACGGTAAATACAAGCAACCAGCCCACGACCACGGAACAGGAGAAGGTGGACTACATCCATGCCACGGGAGCCAAGGCCGATAAAGACAGCCCGACCGTCAGCTTCACGGACAACACCGCCGCGGGCGGCAGCGACTGCTCCTTCAAGCACAAGATGGCCCGTCTTATCCTCAAGGTGCAGGTGTCGAACACCGACGGTTTCGACGACACTGCCGTGCTGGAATTCGCCGACTACAAGCTGGGCGGCCTGGTTCACGAGGGAACGTTCGATGTGAAGACCGGTACCGCCGCGACCGCGGGCAGCGTTGTGAGCGACTGGATGTTACGCCAGTGCACCGGTGCCCCGAAGACGGCCACGGACAAGTGCGTGGCAACCTTTGACGCCGCCACGGGCGTGATGACTTTCACCATGATCCTGCTCCCGCAGACACTCGCCAACGCTTTGGTGCTTGAGATATCTCCCGATGACGGGGAATACCAGAGCTACTCCAACAAGGACATGATCAAACCCGCGTTGGAGGCCGGTTATTCTTATACCTACACCATCACGGTGAAGAAGACGGGGCTGACCCTTAGCGGAAGCACCATCGAAAACTGGAACGACGGTGGTAGCCACGCGGGTGATGCAAAAATGTAGTGTGTCTGAAAGCCACTGCCGTGCATCAGGCGTAAGACGGAGGCACGCCATATATAATAAATGGTGCGGCAGCCCGCGTCGCAACGGGCAGTGGCACAAAACGAAATAAATAAAGACAATATGAAAATAATAAGGAACATAGCGAGAAGGCCGTGGCCGCGCATCGGCGGCTGGTTGCCGGTTATGATGCTCATCTGTGGGGTGCTCGCTTCCTGTAGCAGTGAGGATGAAAGCACCGCGCCCCTGCCCGACGGCAAGTACCCGCTGCAACTGACGGCGGAGGTGGCGCAGCCGCAGACCCGCGCCGGAGGTAAGGATGCGTGGACGGGCGGCGAGGAGATTAGAGTGTCACTGGAAGGCGTGTTTGGTAACAAAACATACGTGATGGACGCATCGGGCAATGCAAGCCCGAAGGATGCCGATAATGCCTTCTATTGGAAGAACACCGATGAAGCCCGCGTCAGTGCATGGACCCCGGACATAGAACCGGAAACGGATATTTCCGACCAAAGTGGCGGGTACGCCGCTTTCGATGTCCTGTACGCCAGTGCCATAGGGCGTTATGACCAAGCCATAAATCTCCGTTTCATCCACCGCATGGCGAAAATCGAAGTAATTCTCAAAGCTGGCGAAGGCATTACGGAAGAGGAGTTGGAGGGTGCGACCGTCACCATTTTCGGAGACCCGCTAACGCACTCAACCGCCGGCTTGGTATCACCGGGTGACCAATCGGACGGCGAGATAAAGCCCTATTACGATGCCGCAACGAAGAAATACGAGGCGTTAGTGCCGCCGCAGGATATGACGGGCAAGCCGCTCATCCGAATCAGCATAGGCAGCAATGACTTTACCTACACTCCCGAAACAGAAGCTGCCGGCAAATTTGGGTTTTTCGGTGGCAAGCGGTATGCCTACACCATCACCGTGAAAGCCAACGGCATTGATGTGCAGTCGGTGACCAGTGGCACGTGGGTTGCAAATGGCGAGGAGAACGTCACCTCCAAAAGGGTAAAGCAAAGATTCACGGCGGATGAACTTAAAATCGGTGACTACTTCTACTCCGACGGTACGTGGAGCGACGGCGGATTGCGCAAAATCTATGCTGACGGCAGCATGCATATAGACTATTATAAACCCGTCCCTTTACGTGGCAAGACAGTCGTCGGCATTGTTTTTCAGACGGACAAGAGCCGTATCGGTAAAAAGGAAAAGGAGAAGTTGGGCGGTGAAAACAAGGCGCATGGACTGGTTATGGCCGTTAAAAACGCAAACGCAGCAGAGAAAGTCATATGGAGCAACGAATCGAGGTACTTGGATTTTCTGAATGACTGCGTATCCAAATCCAATAATTATTCTGACATCAGCGGATACGGCAATTGTGAATCTATCCGTAGTTTAGAGGGCAACTTCGACAAGTATCCCGCATTACAGGCTGTTGATGGTTACAACACGACTTGCCCTGTCCCCACGACCACGACCGGCTGGTATCTTCCTTCCTCTGGCCAGTGGTGGGACATACTGCAGAATCTGGGCGGTTGTCCGGCTTTGGCGGATGGATATCAGCAAACCTCGTCAGACATCAATGAATTCTTCTGGTCGAACCAAGGAAATGTTCCCGACGCTTTGAATAAATGGATGTGGGGTATCGACGGTTGGGACAAATTCTCCTATTACCATCAGTTTTGGTCGTCTTCGAAGTTCAAGGGCAACACAATGCGGTATTGGGTAGCAAATTCTGATGATGGATGGATAAGCTGCCGATGGGGTAATGTTAATTTCCAGCTCTATGTTCGTCCCGTCCTTGCTTTCTAATCTGTTTAATCCATTAAAAATATGAAGATACAAAACATATACCACCTCTTGCAAGCCGCATTGCTCCTGCTGCTTGCCGCCTCCTGCACGCAAGAAGAGTTCCCTGCCGCACAAGACAAGGCGCGGCAACTCACCATCTCCGTTACCGACGGGGGATACAATACATCGGCTGTGGACGGTAAAATCACCCGTGCCGTGGAGAACGGCTACACCACCGAGTTCACCGAGGGCGATGCCTGCGGACTTTTCATGATCCGCGGCTTATACTCGGATAAGAAGATGATTTATTCCAACGTGAAACTCACCGCAGAGAGGGATGCCGCCACGGGAAGCCTCGTTTGGAAGCCCGAGGCCGGTACGACACTTGAGGGAGGGCTGTCGGACGAGGAATACTACCTCTACTACCCCTATAAAGCGGACTTGGACGACACGGTCATAAGCAATCTGTTAGAACTCGCAATTACGAAACCCCAATTACCCTTCTTCTATCCGCTTGTTAATCGCTGGCCGGTGGAGGTCGACCAAAGTTCGTATGCGGATTACACCGCTTCCGACCTGATGACAGCTTCTTGCACACCCACATTGGAAAATGGTAAACTTCGGCTCGATTTCGTCATGGCTCACGAATTACCCTTGGTCGTTATCGAGATGCCGAAGACCGTATATAAGTTTACCGATGCCCGGATTCCCGACTACACCGTGCCTTCTGCCGCCACGTTCACAAGTGCTGCCGAGCCGCTGCGCATGGCCGATGGTACATACCGCTACTTGGTGCCCCCGTCCATGCCTGCTATCTGGGGAAGTTATGACGATGGGGACAGGGAGTTTACCATCAACACGTCCGCACCACACCCTATCAAAGGGGAATACAAGAGATACAAGGTGGACGGCGCAGTGGAAACCATAAGGAACTACATTTTGCAGGTCGGTGATTTCTTCCTCGCCGATGGCAACCTGATGCCGAATTATGCCGAAGCAGACGAAGTACGGACAGTCAATGTGGTAGGCATAGTTTTCCAAACCGACCCGAAGCGTATCGGTCAGGCAGAAAAAAATAAGTTGGGCGGCAATGTCCACGGTCTTGTCATGGCTGTGAAGAATGCTACGACATTCCAATCGTGGGGACTATTTGGTACAGACGAGGATCTGGCGAAATGCGAGACGAAAGCCCGGAACTACAGCGACATCAGTGGTTACGGCAATTGCGAGCATATCCGCGCCAATCGCGGAAACTTCGACCGTTATCCCGCCTTCAAGGCCGCCGACGGCTACAACACGACCTGCCCGGTTCCCACGACTACTACCGGCTGGTATCTTCCTGCATCAGGTCAGTGGTGGGACATCCTGCAAAATTTGGGCGGTTGTACGGCTTTGGCAAAGCCGGATGAACAAGCCTCATCGCAAGACGATGATTTCGGTTGGTCAGGTCAAGGCGATGTTCCCGCTGCTTTAAACGCATGGATGGAGAAAATTGCCACAGACAGCAAGGATAATTTTAGAAGCGGTAGGTGGTTTTGGTCGTCTTCGGAGTACTCGGAATTCTTCGCACGGTACTGGTACGTGCAATCCAATGGTCGCGTGGGCTGTTACTGGGACCGTAAGGACGGCAGCAGCGTCGGTGTGCGTCCCGTCCTTGCTTTCTGAGGAACCGGTGTACTGACGACTGTTTCCAAAAGCTGTTAGGACAGTATTCGGATAAAGAAAGGAGGAAGTGTTGTATGCTCTTCTTTCTGTTGGGATAAGAAGAATAGAAAGATATTGTTGAGTTTTGTTGCAGGTCGAGCTTGCAAGGTCTGCCGTGGTGAGAATTTGCTTTTTTAAAGGATAAGAAGTGATACGTATGGAAAAGAAACGAATGCCATTGCAGCATAAAATCATTTTCGGATATATCATCTTAGTGGCGGTCATAGGCAGTATGATCGCCATTTTGATATATGAGCGGCGGCAGATGCGGGAAGTGGAAGGCAGCGTGGCACGGCTGTGGAGGATGTACGAGGACATACACATCGCCCATCGCCACGTCACCGGGCTTGCCCTGCAAGGCGAGGCTGCGGCAGGATGGAGTGATGCGGAAAGGGACAAATACCATACGCATCGCATGAGAACGGACAGTATGCTCGGCGTACTCGGACAACGGTACTCTACAATCATACCTGGCGGCGAAATAGACACTCTGCGTCGCTTTCTTGCCGAAAAAGATACAATACTCGTGGCGATAATGGAAACTCATAGGGAACAGTGGAAGAGGGCTGCCATGGGCAAGCGGCTGGCAAAAGATCTACCCGGAGCGGTGAAAGAAGCTACCCGCAGAGGCAGTGAAAAAACGGAAGTACTCATCGCAACGGTCGCAGAATCGGAACTCTCCGGCAGCGTCATCACCGAGCCCGGCTAGACGGAACCAGCAAAAACGAGGCTTACCGTCCTGTACGACCGTATCCCGAAACGCTGTACGACCAGCGGGAGAGGAAACTCAAAAAAATGGTTCTCCTCGAACAGTCGAGGAGAACCACCTATCAAAAGTACAATATTCTATCTTCTCTCACCTCTTTGTGTTTACTTTTACGAGAGTAGCAGCGCATTTTTATCCGCTTTACGTTTATCTGCCCGGCAGTTTGCAGATCCTGTCAGGAATTTGCGCGTGTACGCCTTGGCGTCGGATATTCATCTGTCTATTGCCTTTTTAGCCGCTTTCTTCGTTTTAGAAAGTCTTGGTGGAAACACCATCAAAATAATCCTGGAAGATGATAGGTCCTGTGATTGTGCGCTTCGATGTATAGACGAACTTCCGCACAGGACGGAACCACTCGGCATCCACATACAGAATCTGGCCGGTGTACGGCTCCAAAATCGGAAGGGATTTCGATGACCCGCCCAAACGCGGTCCAGTAACCCAAACCCTCTCACCCGGGGCATAGGTATGGTTGGTACTCATTTCTTGGTGAGGTATATAACAGACATTGCCAAAATAGGATCTGCCGTCACCTTCGCCCCACGACCTTGCCTGATACCAGCCGAGCTGGTGGGCGTGCGTGCACTTCTCGGTCAGGTCTATGGCTTCTTCGATGGAGCAGGTCTTCTCTGGAAAGAGGGTACCGCCGGAAGAAGCGTTCATAAGCCCGAGAGCCTCCATAAATGCCATGGCTTCCTTGGCCCAAGGGGCAATGCGGATGTGATCGGAGTATTTATCCAACCCAGAAACGAACTCCGTATATGAGTATACTCCGCACTCTTCTATATACCTAAGGGCACGGTACATCACGGCGGCCATCTCTTGGCGGGAGACAGGGGAGTCGTCTGCCGGGGCTTTTCCGCCAAGAGCCTTGTCCAGGCCAATGGAGGACGCCGTGGCCTCGCTGCCGGTAAGTTCTTTCACGAGATGCTCGGCCAGCGAGTTGAGCTGGCGGTGATTCAGGGGAAGTGTATAATCATTGCCAAGGACACTTTCATCCAAGAGGTTGTCATTGAGGGCGAAGTTCACACTACTCTGGAAGGCAGGACTCATCTTTGAGTCCGACTTTTTTTTGAGAATGAACATCCCCGGCTGTGCCGTGGTCTTCAGAAGGGCACTCTCCTCGAACTGTTTTGTCATGTCGGCCATGGCGTCCCTATAGCTCTCGTATGTTCCCTCTGTGCCGCTTGCCTGCCATTCTGCTTTGGTTATGTGCCTCTGGTCATAGCCTTCGGAGTGTCCGCACCAGATGCAACTGTACCACCATACATGCTGCCCGGCGGAGTTGACTCCGACATAAGCCTGGTCATCAGCAACAGGCTGATCATACTGATGAGCCCGGACCTCCCACGTTGGCCTGTTCATACTGAACACGTGTTTGTCATTGTGTTCGCACTTTCCGCAGATTTTGCAGGAATAATAATATTCCGGCCAATTGCTACAGGTGCCGTACCTGAAAACCTTGTCTGCCGCAGCTACCTTGTCGGTGAATACGTGGCTTGTGCAGAACGGTTTGGCTGCCGTCGCACCGGCTCCCTGTGCGGAGTGCACGTCGCCGGAGTAGGTTTTCAGCGAGAACAGTGTGCGGAAACTCCAGGTCGGACGGCTGAACATCGCCCTTACATCGGCTACAGCAGTCTCCGGGATAAAGAGCGTGGCACGCTGGGTATGGAAGAGGTAACTGAACTCGGGGCAGTAGATATCGCTGTGTTCCGGTGTATAACCCTGCATTACTGCGAATATGGCGCGTATGAACTTTACCGCATCGACTTTGTCGCTGAGCCAGACTTCCCTGATGTTGAATGGGCCTTGTATGGTATTGTTGACGTCCGATGCCACATCTCCATATATGCGCTCGTCATCGGTATCTACGATTACCTTGGTGACAAGCATATTCTTATGCCCGATGAACTCATCTCCGAACTCGCGCATGGCACGGAACGCCGCGTGATACGTATTATTGATGGTTATCACGTCAAGCGGGCTCACATCCGGGCAAGCAGCATCGGCCTCGGCGATTGAATACGCTTTCTGCGATGCGCGGTATGAGTCCTTGTTGAGCTCATAGTCCGTTGGGCTGCTCTGTGCCAGATCACGCATCGAGCCTTTTCCACCGGCTCCAACAGGCATGGATACCTCAATGTCGATGAAGTAAGGAGCGCTGCGCTCGACCTTGGCCTGCACTCCGTTGACTGTGGCGCTGATGCGGCTGCCGTCGATGTAGTAGTCGTTGTCCTTGAATATGTAATCGGTGTCGTACTTGCCCGAAGGATCTACCATGAACTTGATCCGGGCCTTGTATATGAACCCGTCCTTGAAGAACATGTCCCCTTCATCGTCCTCGCGGAAATCCCCGATCCAGTCAATCTCCTGGACTTGGATGCCGCCCGTGGCGGCAAGGTCTCCGAACTCGGTCTTCGCAGATGTGAACTGCATCTCGCGTGCATCGAAAAGCGACATCCCCGGGGTCGGAACCTGTATAGTGAAATCCACTGACTTGATCTTCGGCTTGCTCTGGGCCGAACTATCCAAAGGCAGCAGCAGTGCCGCCACTGAAAGTAGAAATAATATCTTTTTCATGACTCTACTTGCTGCCGTCTACGAAGATGAACCCTTCCGGGAAGACATATTCGTTGTTTATGTACTTGACTTCCAGTAACGGACATTCCGTGAATTCTTGATAGGTCTCCATAAGGAAATTCTCCTTCAGGCTGGAGTTCAGCTTGACAGTCTTGAGCGCTTTGCATCCGGAGAAGCAGAACCCTTCGAATTCCTTGACATTGGAGAGGTCGAGCGAGGTGATGCCGCTGTCCGAGAATGCGCTGTTGCCGACCTTGGTCACGCTCGCCGGGATATCCACATTCTTGAGGTTCTTGCAGCCACTGAACATGGATGAATAAATTTCGCTCAGATTCTCCGGAAGCATCACTTCTGTGAGATTGACGCAGCCCTCGAACATATCGTAACTCATCAGTCCGACGCGGCGTGGGAACTTGACGTTTTTCAGATTTATGCACTTCTGGAAACAGCCGTGGACTTCATCCATGACATCGTTTTCGAAGACTACTTTCGTGAGGTTCTTGCAGCCGTAGAAAGCCGAACCCTGAACTATCTTGACCGAGGCCGGGATTACTATTTCAGTTATAGGAGTCTCGCGGAATGCCGAATTGGAAATCTCCGTCAACGTGGACGGAAGTTTCACGGACTTGATGGCGGTGCCGGAGAAAATATTGCCACGCATTTCCGTCACCGGATATTTTTTACCGTTGTATGTGACATAGTCCGGGATCACGATGTTCTTGCCGGCAACGGCCGTCTTCGCCACTTCCGAGATGAATGCGTGGGATGCGCCGCCGTTGTTGGAGTTGTGCAGGACATACAGGACTCCCTCGATGTCAACCGTAGCACCTGCCCCGACCTCCTCAATCACTTTCCCGGTCTGGCCGGACGCTGATGTCGTGATGCTTTTTTTGTTCGGCTGCGGATCCCAGACGGTCCAGTTGGCTTTGTGGGCGTTCTCATAGCCTCCGTGAGCATTGAAATATGCCTTGGTCTCATCACTGATCCACTTGTCTTTAAGTGTGAAGAGCGGAGTGAGGGATGAGCGGATCAGGGTTTTGTACTCGCGAGAGTCAAGCACGGAGGCGATTTTGTTGTGGATGCCGTTGATGACCCACTGGTAAGTGTCGGCGCCGTATTCTTCTTTGGCTTCGTTGTATTGCTCGACCATCTTGTTCAATGCGCCCACGCGAGCCCAAAGTTCGCCCTTGACGATCTCATCGTATCTCCAATGTGCCGGGGTGAGGGTTTTGATGTAGCCGTCGGCAAAGCAGTCGTCGAGCATCAGAAACTCGGCTACAAGGCTCTGGTTGTCGAGCTCATAGACATTCGGCTGTTTTTCACTCCAGTTCACCTGATCGGATGCCTCTCTCGGCGGCATCACCGGCTTTACCGATTTGATCCCATACGTTGCCTCGACAGGGTATCCGAGTGGCGCAAAAAGAGCAGTGTGGGTCTCCGGCAACCTGACGGTGGGAGCTTCGTCTTCAGCGTTCTTATTGTTGTCCGGCCCCACCATGGCGTCGTGGCGCTTTTGGAGTTCGCTGTCGAGACTTGAAGTGTTACCGGACTTTTCCGGAAGTTTTTTGGGCGCTACTTCCTGTTTGACTTTCTGTTCTATCTTCTTTGCGGCGTTCTTGAGTCTTTCCTTGAAAGACTGCGCAGATGCGCATGGCGCTCCGGAGAGGACAACCAGACTAAGAATAAGAAGTGTACGTGGAATAAGAAGTGTACGTGCGTTCATAAAATATTTGGTATTTAAAAATCCGTTGGCGGAATTAGATTGATAAAAAGATTTATGTATAAAAAGTTGTGCATATTGTTGATATTTAGCAAATTAAAACTTTTCAATAGAAAATATAGTAACACAATATTAGCAAAAAATCCTAACCCATACAAGCAAATAGTCGGCAATTTGGTCAATGAATCAGGGAATATGTCAAGAAGAGGAGTAGTTCTCAGACCTTGAAATAGAGGCATTGAACATGACATCAAAGGCTGTTGGCATTGACAGTGAGTCATTGTTGTTTGCAAAGTTACAGGAATATAGTATTGAAATTCACAATCTTATATTCCGCAGACAATACAATGACAGACGTAAAATTACTTTGTCCCTATGTAATACAATCCGGGAAAGAATAGCCGCAGAAATAGATGGAGGCGAAGATTATTTCTGCATTGATTCAAAACCGATAGAAGTATGTCGTTTTGCTCGTTCCAAGCGTTGCAGAAGGATGATGACGGATAATGAGTTATAAAGGTATGGAAACGGAAATGACATCCACCATGCCGCAGGAAATATACAACCAGCACCTGATGCAGCGTGGAGGAAAATAAGCTTGGGAGGCTATGGCGAATTCCGACCTTAAAATATCCGACCTTGACGAACATGCCGTCATGGGCGCGGTACCTGGGGGCATCAAATGCGGACGTTTGCCCGAAGCGACCATAAGGGAGGATTTGCCGACCATCCTCGAAAAATTCAACCTGTTGCATGAAGGAAAACTTAACAACGCTTCTGCGGTTTTGTTCGGACGTGATTTTTATTATTATCCCCAATGTCTGCTTCGTCTGGCGTGTTTCAAAGGTACGACAATATTGGTATGAAGTAGTAATTTCGTTATTGGATATCGAGGTGATATTTTTTCTCGTGCAATAATTTTATTATTTTTATGCTAGTTATTTGAGATTGTGAACGCCAACGCAAGCAGCAGCAAGTGGAATCGTTGCCTTTTCGTTGCCTCGTCCTATTATATATAAAAAATACAACAGCCCAATTTTTCAGACTATTGCCTTTTTTTAAGGGTCCTAATAGGGTGCCTTGTATCTTATATTCCCTGCCCCTGTGTCGGTAGCGACCAGCGCAGCCAAGGTGTCGGAGAGGTAGGGCGTTGTGGCGCGGGGATGCAAAAATAGCCCTGGAAACCCGAAAAAACGAAGTTTTTTATTTGCTTTCTCGGATTATTTACTATCTTTACTTCAGTTATTTGAGGTGGTGAATATCGGCGTAATATGCGGAAAACAGAGCCGTCGCCTGATCGTTACCTTATCCCATCATAAACCGTGCAAATTTCTAAAGTCCAACCAACTGTATGGATTTAGGGCTAAACCATATAAGAATTGTGTGATAGGTTAAATGTGAGCATATACTCTTTCCCTATGAAATGCCACCCAATCCGTCGCACTACGGATATGGGTGAAGATTATTCTCACAATCGGGACTATATTGGCAAATATTGGAATCGCAAGTATATTCGGGCTATTCAAGCTGTTCTTAATAGTACAAAAGGTAAAATAGGCAAGGGAACATCTTTTTTCAGGAAAGCCTTTGGCGAAAATATCGAAGAGTACCATAAACTCCTTGAGATACCTGAAACCATGATTATTTATCGCTATTTCTTCGAATGGCTTGGGCTTGAAAATGGAGGAAAGAAAATGACTATTGAAATCTTAGGAAATGATTCAATATGCAATGCGTCAACACATTCATGGTGGAAAGCCTTTTGTGATTGCAAAAAATGTATCACCCAAAGAATGGGAAATGACATTGAATATTATTCACAGAAACGATTTTAGCAAATCATACTTACCGGAAACCTTTACATTGATACATTATAGGATATTACGTCAATTATCGACAAGCTATTATCGAACCCAATACGGATCTATATAAACTCAAACAAGTATACAACCAGAATCCGCTAAAAGAATTAAAGCGGAATCAGAAAATAAAAGGAAAGTAAAACTATGTAATACTGTCTGGTATTATAAATGCATGACAAAAGAAAATAAAAGAAAAACCGTCTTACAACATGCTGTAAGACGGTTTTAGTGAGGTCTGAAGCAGACGCACCAGCCCTCGCCGTGGATCAACGACTACGGGCAGTTCTCCATCATGCCTGTACGCGGACGCGACAAGGTCGATGAAGAGAGCCGTCAGAGCTGGTTTTCGCACCAGTCGGAGGAGGCACGCCCCTACTATTATTCGGTATACCTCGCCGACCACGACATCAAGGCCGAGATCGCCCCGACCGAGCGGGCTGCGATCATGCGTTTCACGTTCCCCGAATCGGACGAGTCGGGCGTGGTGATCGACGCTTTCGACCGCGGATCGTACATCAGGGTCATGCACGACAAACGGACTGTCGTGGGATACACCACGCGCAACAGCGGAGGTGTGCCCGACAACTTCAAGAACTGGTTTATCGTGCGCTTCGACCGGAAGATCCGGGATTTCCAGATCTATGACGGGGCGAAACCGGTCGAAGGCGAACAGTTAGTCGGCGAACACGCCCTCGTGCGGGTAGGTTTCGTAACCCACCGCGGCGAGCAGGTAATGGCACGCGTAGCCTCGTCGTTCATCTCCGAAGAGCAGGCCGTACAAAACCTCGGGGAGCTGGGAAAAGATGATTTCGAAACCGTGAAGGCCAAGGCGCAAGCACGCTGGGACGAGGTGCTCGGACGCATCGAGGTTGCGGGAGGAACCGTAGATCAGTACCGCACGTTCTATTCGTGCCTCTACCGTTCGACCTTGTTCCCGCGTAAGTTCTACGAGATCGACAAGAACGGCAATATCCTGCATTACAGCCCCTACAACGGTGAGGTACTGCCGGGATACATGTATACCGACACGGGATTCTGGGACACCTTCCGCAGTCTGTTTCCGCTGCTCAATCTGGTCTATCCGTCGGTCAATGCCGAAATTCAGGCCGGGCTGGCAAACGCTTACCGCGAGAGCGGATTTCTGCCCGAATGGGCTTCGCCCGGACACCGTGGGTGCATGGTCGGAAACAACTCGGCGTCGGTCGTTTCGGATGCCATCCTGAAAGGTGTCACCCCCGAGGAAGACATTGCGACGCTCTACGAGGCGATGCTCGCAGGACGCCGGAAGGTACACCCCACGGTGAGCTCCACGGGGCGCCTCGGACACGAGTACTACAACACACTGGGATACATCCCCTACGATGTGGGCATCAACGAGAATGTCGCACGCACGCTCGAATACGCCTACGACGACTGGTGCATCGCGCAGGTGGCGAAAAAACTGGGAAAAACGAACGACGCTGCGATGCTGGAAAAGGCTTCGCAGAACTATAAAAACCTGTTCGATCCCGAAACGCGCCTGATGCGGGGCCGCAATGCCGACGGGACGTTCCAGACGCCCTTCAGCCCCTACAAGTGGGGCGACGCCTTCACCGAGGGAAACGCGTGGCACTACACATGGTCGGTGTTCCACGATGTCGAGGGACTGATCGACCTGATGGGAGGACGCAAAGGATTCACGCGGATGCTCGACTCGGTCTTCGTCGTGCCGCCCGTCTACGACGACAGCTACTACGGGTTCCGCATCCACGAAATTACTGAAATGCAGGTGGCCGACATGGGCAACTACGCCCACGGAAACCAGCCTGCGCAACACATGATTTATCTGTACGACTACTGCGGGCAACCCGCCAAGGCACAGTGGTGGGCCCGCGAGGTGATGGACCGGCTCTATTCGCCCAAGCCCGACGGATACTGCGGAGACGAGGACAACGGGCAGACATCGGCATGGTATGTATTCTCGGCCTTGGGATTCTATCCCGTATGTCCCGCCTCGGACGAATACGCAGCAGGATCGCCGCTGTTCAAGAAAGCGACCATCCGCCTCGAAAACGGAAAGACCGTGGAAATCGAAGCCCCGGAGAACTCTCCGGAAAACAGGTATGTCGGAAAGATGCGAATCAACGGCCAAGTCTCCCAACGACCGTTCATTGAATACGCCGAAATCGAAGATGGAGCGAAGATACTCTTTGACATGCAGGTTCGAAAGTGATGTTTGTCTCTAAGAATATGAATCTTGCGGACTCCATATTGACAATGGTGTAGATAATAAAATTACAATAAACCGGAACGTAATGTTCCGGTTTATTTTCTATGAAACATGTCCGAAAAGGTGACGGTCTAAAAGCAATTCCAAATTTACAAAGCTGTTCCAGGTTCACTCAAACTCACCCTTGCATAGATATTGGCCGGATCATTCTTTTCTCTATAATAGCTTACACCATATACCTTGTTACATTCCATTCCGATCTCATATAACCAATCATCCAAAGTATAATCCCGATAGAATTCAGAGTTCAGATTCTCCTGCCCATCCGGATTCAATATTTTCTCAATATCCGCACGGCTAAACTTACCTGCCTCGATCCATATCCAAGCGTTTACAAACTCTCCGACTCGGGGAAGAAAGGGGTAATTCCAATCTACATCAACTTCGAGCCAATCTCTAAAATAACGATGTTCCATGCTAAACTTGATATGTGCGCCCATAATGTAGATTTTGAAGTGTGAGTGCCAAATACGTAATACAAATATAGGATTTTTACATCACTCTGCAAATGCTATCGAATTCAGTTTGGCTTATTCTTGGAAATGCAGTTTTATTTCAATGCGGCACAATATGTTGAGAATCTGAATATTTTTTTATCATGAAACAAGGCTGTGATAAGGCTGCAGTTGTGCTGTCTACTTGTTGCAATGACATTAATCTTAACGGACTTAGCTCTGAAGTGTAGAGTAAACTGTCATTCGTCCTGTCTGCCGTTGTTGCAGACCGATTTTGATATTGCTCAAAATCCTGAATTCAGACGAATACTCCCAACCATGCGAAATCTCAATTACATTATCTGCGAAATCTTCGTTTTTTGCGATGTTGTATTTGGCGTTGCTGTTCTTCATAAGCCTGCGTGTCGGCCAAATCCAATACCGTATCGACAATGCCAGAAATAGGATTGGCGGCATGGTTTTGCACTTCATGTTTCTGTTCCGCCTGTCGTTCTGCAACCTGTTGCGTCTCTTTCGGAGCCGGATACAATTCATTGAAAACATTGGCCGAAAACTCTTTTCCCAGCACCGATCCGTTGGCAACGATGCCTGCGTTGTGGTCGATGAAGGTCGCACCGTAAATCCTTCCCACGGGATTTATGCGGAACACGACATCGATACCGTCCGCTTTCAACAGTTGCCGAAACTCTTCCCTTGTATTGTCCGGGCTCATGGCGTCTTTGACTGTTTGCCGCAGCCGGTCGAGTGTCCCGTCCTGCTTCAACGCGCTCTTCGACCGCTCATAATACTTTTGAAGGGCCTTATAGCCGACATCTTTTCCGATACGGCTCGATTTGAACGGCGTGCCGATACCGTAGCCATCGTCGGTCATGGCACCGTAAATCACTCCGGCATAGTCCCGTCCGTCGACGGTTCCCGTACGTTCCTCGACCGAAACATTGAGCAGCTCCAACAGGGTGCGGAATTCTCCATACGACGAGCATTTGTAATTTCGCAGACACGACCGGGCGACGGACGAAATCTGTTGCTTGACATTCCCCTCGGAATAATTCACCTTCCGCAGGCCCTCCCTGTCCGTCAGTCCCTGTCCCTTGACGCTCGGATGCAGACCGTATTTCCGCTCCAAGTCACGCAGAATCTCCATCGAGCGCCGGGCCTCGAAATCGTGCGGGAGTTTGCGGCCCTGCTCATCGACACGCAGTGACACGATATGGAGATGCTCTCTGGAAATGTCCTTGTGCTTGAAAACGATATAAGGCTGTTCGCCGTAACCCATGCGTTCCATGTACTCACAGGCGATTTTCCGGAGCTGTTCGTCTGTCAGCCTGTCCTCCGGTGAAGGGTTCAGCGAGGCATGGAAAACCGTGTTCGTAGTCCTGCGGTTGGCTTCGAGATACGGCATGAAGCTCTCCATGCAGGCGTCAATGTCAAGGCGTCCGCATTTATCGTATGGTTCGAGCATCTTCTGCCAGAGGAGCACTTCGGCTTCATCCTTATCCACTTTCTCCTTGTTATAGCGCAAAGCCCCACCGGGCGAGGAGCCCGATCTTATATTCGCAACCACTCCTTAGCCTGTTTTGCGAGGTTGAGAATCTCGATACTGAGGGCTTTCAGTTCGCGGGTTCGCTGCTCCAGCATAGCGATCTGATGCGGGATAGCAACGTTGGAAAAGTGCGCGTTGATGGCTTTTACGATCTGGTTATAGTTGTTCCCGAGCTTTTGAAATTGGAAATAAAAGTCGTTCAGCCGGGCGATGAACTGCACCTTCGAAGGGTCGCGTTTGACGACGACGAACTCCTCGTTGAAGATTCTTTTGACGATAAACCGGCTGCGGTTATGCTCCAATCCTGCCTTACAAAGCATCTGCTTAAAGCGGATATTCTCTTCCGTGGTGAGTTTGAAATTATACCTGTGGACTCTGGGATCTGTCGTTGTCGGGCGTCCGATCCTCTTTTTCGTGGTTGTCATCAGTCTGGTAGTTTAAGTGGCGTGACTCGGGAACGCCACCCAGCCTCGCAGAGCGAGCACCTTTCGTATGCCGAAAAACTTTTCGGCATACAAAGGTACAGCTCGCTGTTGTCTGGCGACAACAAAAATCCGCGCCGGAGAATCTTTGAGAGAAGTTTTGAAAATCCTCCGTTACGGCTTCTGGGGTGGGTCTGTTCCCAGTGCAATATTACAACCGTTTCGGGGCAAAAAAAAGCCATCGGTGCGGACTGGAGCGGACTGGAGCGGACATCGGAACCGAAGCGTTTTACCCTGTTGTATATTGCGGCAGGATTGATTATTCGGGCAACTACGCGAATCGCAAAATAAGTATCGGTTCAGACGGATACCCGAATCTTTAACCGAGTATCTGCGCAAAGGAACGAAAGGGCGGCAGACCGAATAATCATCCAATTATTCGTCCAAATATAAGGTAGTATATATAAATGATTTGACAGACGCATAGTTACCCAAACAACCATTTAAACACACAAGCAATGAAACAAGCAAGCATTTCGATCTGCAATCAAAAAGGGGGCATCGGGAAATCGACATTTACGATGTTACTCGCCAGTCATCTGCACTACACATTAGGCTATGACGTGCTGGTCGTAGACTGCGACTATCCCCAATGGTCCGTTCAGGCGCAACGTGAGCGGGAACTGTCGCTCATCGAGCATGACGATTACCACAAGCTGTTGCTGGTACGTCAATTCAAAGCGACGGGCCGCAAGCTCTGGCCTGTGCTGAAATGTATGCCGCCTGAAGCCCCCGAAGAAGTCGAGCGGCTGCTGCAAAGCGGCTACCATCCCCGTATCATTCTCTACGACTTGCCGGGAACGGTCAATGCCGAAGGTGTCATTCGGCTGCTCGCGTCGCTGGACGCTGTCTTTGTGCCCATGAAAGCCGACAAGGTCGTCATGGAAAGTACGCTCTCCTTTGCCCGGAGTCTCACCACTAACCTTGCCCAAGATCCGACCCTTACTTTACAAAGCGTCTATCTTTTCTGGACGATGATAGACCGTCGTGAACGAACGCCGCTTTACGATCGATACGAGGCCGTTATCCGCAAGCTCGGGTTGTCGCTTATGACAACTCACATTCCTTACCGCTCGAAGTTCAACAAGGAGCTGCTTGCGGACAATACAGGAGTCGGCCGCTCGACACTTCTGGCTCCGGCGCGAACCTTTGCGTGTGAGGCGCAACTCGAAATCCTCACAGAAGAAATTCTTACACTCCTCAAAATCCGATAACAATGGCCAAGAAACCCAAAATCGAAGTAGACGAAAGTCTTGTAAAACAGGTGATCGCAGGGCAGTTACCTATCACTACAAAGGTCACACGGGTAATTCCGGAACAGATCCCATCCGGAACCGCTACGGACGCAATTCCCGCCGAACCGCCCTCTGTTCCGGAGATCGACACAGAAAAGATTCCGGATGAAACCCCGTCTGTGCCCGCAGCACAAGAGCCACGCCGTCGGAGAACACCACCCTTGTCCGATTATGAACGAATGTTTCTCACTCCTGTGGAATACGGCATCCGAGCCACACTTTATGTCAATGCATCGACGAAGCGTAAGATTCTGGAGATACTTAAAAGAATCGGAGGTGAACGATTATCCGCGACATCATATGTGGATAATATTCTACAGCACCACATCGAAACTTTCCGTGACGATATAAACCGGCTCGATCGTAAGCGGAATTTTGAAAAACTTGTTTAACAATGACTTAAAAATTTCTAATTATGCTTTACAGCTTTTTATCCGAGTCCGGTGTCCTCGACATTTCATTACTCGCTCTTGGCACAGGCATTATCGTTTTGTCAATCTTAGGGCTGCTGCACCTCGGGAAGCGACGAGGTCATAATAAAGCCGGACACTTTTCGGAGCAACCTGACGATTGTGCAATGCCTGCCGTGCAAACGGAAAATAGCGATGGATGGCCCTCGATGGAACAACCTCAGACAACTGAACTTGTATCCGTTGTCGCTGCACCTGAAGATTCTTCAAATCCCGATTCTCCGCCTTCCGAAACGGTCGTATCCGAAAAGCAGGATGTGAAGCCGGAGCGTGTTCCCGTACCGGACATACGATGGCGACATTCGATGACATTGCCCGACTACAAAAAAACATTTCTTGTCCGGGTGGATTACGACCTCCGCGCCTCGCTTTATGTCAGTGCCCCTACGAAACGGAAAATCCTTGAAGTCCTGAAAAAAATCGGCGGCGAGCGACTGACCGCAACATCTTATGTAGATAATATCCTACGGCACCATCTCGAAATGTTCCGCGACGAGATCAACTGCATACATCAAGAACAGAATTACCATAACATCGTCTAAATTCTTTCTGCCATGAACAGCATAATTCTTATTGCCGCCTGCGCCGTATGTTTGGATCAGTTGTTTTTCCGGGGGCGGCTCGCGTCATATGTCGTCGACAATCTGAAAGGCCCGAAGAAAAAACACACCGGGCATAACGCTGCCCCTCACACGCCGAATGCCGGTACTGCACCCCGTCAAACTCCTGAAATTCTCGTGTCAAAATCCTATCGGTGCGGACTGGAGCGGACTGGAGCGGACATCGGCACCGCCCCGGCAGGCGGAGACGCTATATTTGCCCCGGCTTCGGAAGAGAAGTCCGCGATGCAGGGGTGGAACACCCTTGTCGTGCGGCCCTCGATCGGCGAAGACGGCGAACTCTCGGAGCCCGAAGCGCCCGCCGGCGCCCGATTCCCGCTTCCGGCTCTCCCCGCCAGAGCAGAACTCCGTGACGCGGAGGTTCATGCGATGCTCGGAGAGCTGGACTTCGGAGAGAGCGCCGTCATGGGCGATGCCACGGCCGAGGAACGGCAGGCCATCGCCAACTTCGACATCCGGGCCTATGCTTAATTAAAAACGACCTACGACATGAAATGGAATAACGAATACGGCTGACGCCTTTTCCGCAGCAGGAAATACGATGTATCCGGTCGCAGAATGCTCCCAAAGCAGGCTGCGGCCTTTTTCACACCCTTAACCAAACTACTTGAACGATGAAAAAAAGAGCAATTTTCATGATTTTCTCCCTGTGCTCCGCACTCGCCTGCTTTGCACAGGGCAACGGCATGGCCGGCATCAGCGAGGCCACGAACATGGTAACGTCCTATTTCGACCCGCTCACGAAACTGATCTTCGCCGTCGCGGCAATCCTCGGACTGGTCGGCGGCGTGCGCGTCTACTCGAAATTCTCGTCGGGTGACCCGGACGCTTCGAAATCCGCCACGGCGCTGTTTCTCTCATGCGTCTTTCTGGTGATCGTCGGTACGGTCTTACGTTCGTTCTTCCTCTAAACGATGGCGGAATACCAAGTGAACAAGGGAGTCGGCCGTCAAGTCGAGTTTCAGGGCGCGCACGTAATGGTTCTTTGGCAAATGCGTCGATAGCAAGACGTTAGGCAAGTGTTCGATAGCCTATCATCGATCGGCTTATCCGAAAGGGAAACCGGACGGGGAGTATAGCCTGCCGATAAACTGATAAGTCATACAGTTACCAAGTATGCGACTGAATCAGGAGATGAAAGATAGATACGAGGATAAAGTCTGGATTGATTGAACGATAGTCCAAGTGGCACAACTCGAAACTGTGGCGGAAGGTAACTACAGACGCCATACTGTAACACACTCGATTCGACCTTGGAGGGTTGGGTGCAGAACAGGTTACAGCACAACTGCGATAAGCAGAAACGGATGAAAGTCGTATCCGACAATCTATCAAAGCTATGTTGCCGAAGAATTAAACGTGGATTGCCTAACCCGGAATGCCGAAAGGCTATTAGGTTTCAGACCTATGAAAATCCGGTATGGCAACGGAGCCACCGTAGTAGTCCGAGCGAGGGAAAGCCTCGTACATGGCGAAGGGTGGCAGCTAACATTTTTAATACAAATTAACGGATAATGTGTGAGACATTATGAGAAATCCAGAGAGAGTATTAAACAGTCTGTCAGAGCACAGCAAAGTTTCGAGCTACAAGTTTGAACGGCTCTACAGGGTTCTATTCAATTCGGAGATGTTTCTCCTCGCCTACCATAATATACAAGGTAGGCAGGGAAATATGACGGAAGGTTCCGACGGTAAAACTATCGACGGAATGAGCCTGAAACGGATTGAAAATTTGATTGATGCGCTCAAAGATGAGTCGTACCAACCAAAACCGGCAAGAAGGACGTACATCCCGAAGAAAAACGGGAACATGCGACCTCTCGGCATACCGTCTATCGACGACAAATTAGTGCAGGAGGTATTGCGAATGCTGTTGGAAGCAATTTATGAAGGTAGTTTTGAGAACACCTCGCACGGCTTCCGACCCAAACGCAGCTGCCACACCGCACTGATACAGGTGCAGAAGAATTTTACTGCGGCCAAGTGGTTTATCGAGGGCGACATTGAAGGATTCTTCGATAACATCAACCATGATGTACTTATCGGAATCTTGAAAGAACGTATCGCAGACGACCGCTTTATCCGGCTAATGTGGAAATTTTTGAAAGCTGGCTACATCGAAGATTGGACATTTCATAGAACATACAGCGGAACACCGCAAGGTGGCATCATTAGCCCGATACTGGCTAATATCTATCTCGACAAGCTGGATAAGTACATGAAAGAGTATGCCTGTCAATTCGATAGAGGCGACAGACGGGCAATGAACCTTGAGTACAAACGGTATTCCAGGAAAATTTGGTGGCTCGGCACAAAGCTGAAGCAAACCAAGGATAAAGATACTCGGAAGGAACTGATTGACGCGATTAAGCAACATCAGAAAAACAGGATGCACTTACCCTCTGTCGATGAAATGGACGAGGGATATAGACGGATTAAGTATGTGAGGTATGCCGATGATTTTATTATCGGAGTGATTGGCAGTAAATCGGACTGTGAGGCCATCAAAGAGGATATTAAGAATTTCCTCGGCGAGAAACTGAAATTGACGCTCTCCGAAGAAAAGACCTTAATCACGCACGGCAATAGAAAGGCAAAATTCCTCGGCTATGAAATCTATGTCCGACCATTCACGGATAAGACGTTAAGAGGCGAGAAATCGGGAGTACTTATTAAGGCTTACGGCAAAAAGGTAGTGTTGGAAGTGCCAATGTCCACAATGCGGGATAAACTTCTCTACTACGAGGCGATGGAAATTCATCAATTCGAGGGTAAAGCGAAATGGAAACCCACAAGCCGGACAAAGTTGCTACATCTGGACGACCTCGAAATACTGGATGCCTATAACAGAGAAATCCGAGGTTTTGCAAACTATTTTTCTATCGCAAATAACAGTTCACACCTGAATTCTTTCAAGTACATCATGCAATACAGTCTGTATAAGACTTTTGCACGAAAGTACAGTACGACAGCCCGAAAGATTATCGCAAAGTATCGACATCACAAAGATTTTGCGGTTTTCTATGAGGACAAGAAAGGAGGAAAGAAGATGCGGGTATTCTTCAACGGGAGCTTTAAGCGTAAAACAACCGCGATGGACGCGAGTTGTGATTATGTAGCCAACACGATTTTCAATACCACTGTATCAAGCCTTATACAAAGGTTAAAAGCGGGTAAGTGTGAATTGTGTGGCGCAACGGAAAACATTGAAATACACCACGTCAAAAGACTCAAAGACTTAAAAGGCAAAGAGCCATGGAAAATCCAAATGATTGGACGTCAGAGAAAGACGTTAGCTGTATGTATTCCCTGTCACAACAAGATACATCACGGGATAATAGACTGAATATGTTAGTGGAGAGCCGTGTGCGCCGAGAGGTGCAAGCACGGTTCGGAGGCGAGTTCTTGGAAACCTACCGTAGAAATACGGCAAGGCACCGGGTTCTTAGCCTACGGCTCACAGCGCAGTACCTCGTGCTGTTCGTCGCAGGGCTTCTGGGCGTCTTCGTCTGCTTCGCCGGAATGTACATGAGCGGCGTCCCGCAGGGCTTCTGCATCCTCTTCGCCCTCGCAGCCGGCCTTGCCGTCACGGGCGGCACCTTCTACCTGAGCCGCCGTTTCGGCCCCTACGGACTTCAAAAGCTCATGGCCTCGCGCCGGCATCCGCGGCGCATCATCCATCGTCGGGCCATCCGGCGGCTGCTACGCATTCGTATCCCTCGAACCGTAAAACCGTAATCCTATGCGCGGAACCTTGAAAACCTCGACCTTGGAATCGAAATTCCCTTTGCTGCGCGTCGAGAACAACTGCATCATCTCCAAGTTCGCCGACATCACCGCGGCTTACCGCGTCTCGCTGCCCGAACTCTTCACCCTCACGGGCGAGGAGTACGAAGCGCTGCACGGCGCATGGCTCAAAGCCCTGAAGGTGCTGCCGGACTACACCGTCGTCCACAAACAAGACTTCTTTATCGAAGAACGATACACGGCGCCGGAGGACGGCTCCGAGCGGAGCTTTCTCGCCCGCTCTTACGAGCGCCACTTCAACGAGCGGCCCTACCTGCACCACACGTGCTACCTGTTCGTTACGAAGACCACACCCGAACGGATGCGGCAGACGAGCGCCTCGTCCGTTTTGTGCCGGGGTTTCATCGTCCCGCGGGAAATGCGCGACACGGACGCTGTGACGCGCTTTCTGGAAGCCGCGGAGCAGATGGAACGCATCCTGAACGATTCGGGCCTCGTGCACGTCGAGCGGCTAACGGAAACGGAGATCGTCGGCACGGCGGACGACGCCGGGCTGCTGGCCCGTTACTTCGCCCTCTCGGACGAACAGCGTCCGGTCGTCAACGAGGATATCCGTCTCGACCCGGACGTGATGCGTATCGGGGACAAATACCTCTCGATGCACACGCTCTCCGATCTGGACATGCTGCCGCAGAGCGTGGCGACGGATTTCCGCTACGAACGCCTCTCGACCGACCGCTCGGACTGCCGCCTTTCCTTCGCGGCGCCCGTGGGGCTGCTGCTCTCTTGCAACCATGTCTACAATCAGGTGATCTTCCTCGACGACCACGACGAAACGCTCAAGCGGCTCGAAGCCTCGGCCCGGAACATGAACTCGCTGGCGGCCTATTCGCGCTCGAACGCCATCAACCGGGAGTGGATCGAAATGTACCTCAATGAGGCGCACTCGCAGGGGTTGCGCTCCGTACGCTGTCACTGCAACGTCATGGCATGGGCCGAGAGCGAAGCGGAGTTGAAGCGCATCCGCAACGACGTGGGCTCGCAGCTCGCGCTGATGGGATGCACGCCGCATCACAACACGGTGGACGTGCCGGTGCTGTTCTGGGCGGCGATTCCCGGCAACGAGGCCGACTTCCCCGCCGAGGAGAGTTTCTACACCTTCCTCGATCAGGCGCTCTGCCTTTTCAACGAGGAGACCAACTACCGCTCGTCGCTCTCGCCCTTCGGAATCAAGATGTCCGACCGCCTGTCGGGCATACCCCTCCATCTGGACATCTCGGACCTTCCGATGAGGCGCGGCGTCATCACGAATCGGAATAAATTTATCCTCGGACCGTCGGGCTCGGGCAAGAGTTATCTGACGAACCATCTGGTTCGTCAGTACTGGGAGCAGGGTTCGCATATCCTGCTGGTCGACACGGGCAACTCCTACCAAGGGCTCTGCTCGCTGATTCACGCCAAGACCAAGGGCCGCGACGGGGTGTATTTCACCTACACCGAGGAGGCGCCCATCGCCTTCAATCCCTTCTATGTCGAGGACGGAGTGTACGACGTGGAGAAGCGCGAGTCGCTCAAGACGCTGCTGCTGACCCTTTGGAAACGCGAATCCGAGGAGCCGACGCGCTCGGAGGAGGTGGCGCTCTCGAACGCCGTGAACCTCTACCTCTCGAAGCTCCGCACCGACCGCTCCATCGTCCCCTCGTTCGATACCTTTTACGAGTTCGTCGAAACCGACTACCGGCGGCTTCTGGAGCAGAAGCGCGTGCGGGAGAAGGATTTCGACCTCGAAAACTTCCTGAACGTGCTGGAACCTTACTATAAGGGCGGCGAGTACGACTACCTGCTGAACTCCGACAAACAGCTGGATTTGCTGGACAAACGTTTCATCGTCTTCGAGCTGGACAACATCTCCTCGAACCGGACGCTGCTGCCGGTGGTGACGCTCATCATCATGGAGACCTTCATTTCGAAGATGCGGCGGCTGAAAGGAGTCCGCAAGATGATTCTCATCGAGGAGTGCTGGAAGGCCCTCACCTCGGCCAATATGAGTGCATATATTAGGTATTTGTTTAAAACCGTTCGCAAGTATTTCGGCGAGGCGGTCGTGGTGACGCAGGAGGTGGACGACATCATCTCGTCGCCCATCGTCAAGGAGTCGATCATCAACAACGCCGACTGCAAAATCCTTTTGGACCAGCGCAAATACCTCTCGAAATTCGACGGCATACAACGTCTGCTGGGGCTGACGGACAAGGAGCGGGCGCAGATTCTCTCTATCAACCTCTCGAACGATCCTAAACGCCGCTATAAAGAGGTCTGGATCGGACTCGGAGGCGTGCAGTCGGCGGTCTATGCCACTGAAACGAGTGCGGCAGAGTACCTGTGTTACACCACCGAAGAGTCGGAAAAGATGCAGGTAATGGAGCTTGCCGAGAAGCTCGGCGGCGACATCGAAGCCGCCATCCGCCAGCTGGCACGCGAGCGTAAAACGAACACCGAATCTTAATTCTTCCTGTTATGAAACAGTTGCTTTGGATATGCGCCGGTATCCTGCTGACATTGGCCGCCGTGCTCGGAGCTTTCCGCCTCTTCTACGATTACGAATACCGCAAAATCCGTCCCTTGTGCGGCGAATGGCATTCGACGCTCGACGATACGCGGCTGGTGATCGAGCCGTGCGGTGATAAATTCCGGATCACCATCACGCACCGCAGCACGTCCGAAACGCACCTCCTATACTACAAGGATTGCGTCTATTATACGGCCTACGGCGGATGCCGGGTCGATCTCTTTTACACGCCCCCGGCCGATGCACTGCTCCTCGTGCCGGGCGACGCTTTCAAACGAACCTCAAAACTCAAAAACAATGAACAGTAACCAACCGACACCTGCGTCGGCCGTAGCGGCCCTTCAGCAGGAGATCAGAACCCGCACCGAAGTTATCCGCACCTTGGCGGACCTTCGGGAACAACTCGACGCCGACCGTATCTGCGGAGCGTGGCTCTCGGCGGAAAACAACCTCTCGGCCTCGATACGCCGCATCGGCGAGGGCATGTGGCGCATCCTCGTTTTCGACCACGCGCTCTGCTACAAACGCCTCGTACAGGACGGCATCATCTCACTGCGCCGTCACCGCCTCTGGCTCGGGGCCGATGACGGTAACCGCGTGATCTACGATGCTTCCACCGAGACACTCACCATCGGCTGTTACGGACGTTTCGTTCCGGAGGACTGCATCCGGCGGCAGGAAGACGACGCAATCAGTGCCGAAGCGTGCGACTTCAACGAACCGGCCGAATAATGGAGCGTCATTCGGTATTTCCGGGCTGCCCCAGCAAGCAGGGGCAGCCCTTCGGCGGACTCCGCCTACAATTATACGTCCTCAAATCCGACGGTTATGGAATGGAAAGATAGGATCGCGCAGTTATTCCGCCGCAAACCGGACTGGGAAAGGGAACATCGACGCACGCTCATTGCCCGTCATGCTGAAAACCTGCTCCGGGAACGGGATATACGCAGTATGACGGATCTCGTGCGACGGCACCGGAAATCGGATCTGACCATTGCCGGAATCGGGCTGACAATGAATACAGCGACATCCCGCTTTCTCAGGACGCCCGAAGATGCGGCCGGAAAAGATATGCTGGAGCTGATGGAGGCCCTGCGCGGAACGCCGCTTGCGAAAAAGATCGGACGGCGCCTCGCGGACGTTCCGGCAGACACCGCCCACTCCCTGCACGGCCTGCTGGCCATGCACACCTTTCTTTTGGATGCCTATCTGGAGCAGCATCCCGACAGCGGGCTCCGGCAGCCGAAGATAGACGAGGTGCAGGCAGCGGCGCATATCGTAGACCGGCAGTTTCGCGCCGAGACATTCCGCGAGCTGCGCCATCTGGCAGAAACGAGCGGACGTTATATGCCCTCCTGTTACGTCGTACGCCTCTACGACTGGGACGCCGACATGGAGCGGTTGCAAGAGATGCGCGGGCGGCTGGACGGCCCGGCATGTCCGGAAGAGCCGCAACAGGTTCAGCAGCTCCGGGAGTGGATATGGAAGGCCGAGAACCGCATGGTGCGGAAAGCCGAGAGGATATTGGAAAGCGATCCGGAAATTCCCCTGCGGCAAACTTACATCGAGAAACTCGATGCCGAGTTGCAGACGTTGGGATGGTTCGCACGCTTCCCGGAAAAGATCGACAGCCCCTACACCAACCGGCAGCTGCTCGACAAATACGGTATCGAACCGGATAATCCCCGCGAAAAGCAATTCCGGCAGGTCGAAAAAGCCTTCCGGGAATTGGATGCACGGCTCGTACGTATAACCGGGCGGCAGCCCTATGCGGACAATCTGTTCGACTTCCTGCGGCAGAAAGAAGCCAAGCAGGAGAAACATGCTTCCGGGGTACGGCGTCAGGAGATCGTCCCAGTACGGAAAGAAAGTACCGAGCCGCAGGCTCTGGGCCGTCGGATAAAACGATGATGTCCGCCTTCGGGCAAAATATCCTAAAAAATACATTCAATTCAATGAAGCAGAAAATCATTATGCTGTGTCTGTGCCTCGTCTGCACGGGCCTCAGCACATACGCCCAGTGGGTCGTCTCGGATCCTACGAACCTCGCGCAGGGCATCGTCAACTCCACCAAGCAGGTCGTCGAAGCCGCCAAGAACGGCCAGACCATGTTGCAGAGCTTTCAGGAAACCGTGAAGATTTATGAGCAGGGCCGCAAATACTACGACGCCCTGAAATCCGTCAGCAACCTCGTCCGCTCGGCCCGCAAGGTGCAACAGTGCATCCTGCTGGTCGGCGAAATCTCGGACATCTACGTAGACGGGTATCGTCGGATGGTCGGCGACGAGAACTTCACGCCCGCAGAGTTGGCTGCCATCGCCGCAGGCTACGCTAAAATCATCGAGGAGTCGGCCGGGGAATTGAAAGAGTTGCAGGATATCGTGAATCCTACGGACATGTCGCTGACGGACAAAGACCGTATCGACGTGGTGCAGCGTGTCTACGGCGTTTTGCGGCGCCACCGCGACCTGGCGCGCTACTACACGCGCAAGAACATCTCCATATCCCTGCTGCGGGCCGCCCGGAAGCGGGACATGGAGGGTGTGCTCTCATTGTACGGAACCGACGAACAACGTTACTGGTAGCCGACGATGGTACACATGCTTTCCCTTACGGACAATCTGCATACGATTCTCCGGGTGCTTTACGACGACATGATGGCGCTGTGCTATCCGATGTCGCAGGTCGCAATGGCCATCGCAGGGATCGGGGCGCTGCTTCACATCGCCTACCGCGTCTGGCAGTCGATGGCCCAAGCCGAACCGATCGACCTCTTTCCCCTTATGCGGCCCTTCGCCATCGGCATCTGCATCCTGTTCTTCCCGACGCTCGTGTTGGGAAGCCTGAACGGCATACTTTCACCCCTGGTAAAGGCGACGCATTCGCTGATGGTCGGGCAAACACTCGACATGGAACAATGGCAGGAGCGGCGTGAGCGGCTCGAACTCGAAAGCCGCGAGCAGATGCCCCCGGACAGCTACTATGCCGAAGACGAGGAGATGGAACGCGAACTGAATGAACTGGGACTCGACGACCAGACGCAGCAGGCCCTCGATCGTATGAATGAACAGCGTTCCTCATGGTCGGTCAAAGGGATCATCTTCAAATGTCTGGCGTGGGTACTCGAACTGCTCTTCGCCGCGGCGAGCGTTATCCTCGACGTGCTGAGGACCTTTTACCTGATCGTCCTCTCGCTGCTCGGCCCGATCGCTTTCGCCATCTCCGTGTTCGACGGTTTTCAATCCACCCTGACGCAATGGCTCACGAAGTATGTCTCGATTTACCTGTGGCTGCCGATCTCGGACCTTTTCTCGGCGATCATCGCACGTCTGCAAACCCTTTCGATGCGCCACGACGTCGACCTGATGGCCGGAGGCTACAACTGGTATGTGGACTGGTCGAACAGCCTGAATCTGATCTTTATGCTCGTGGCCGTGTGCGGATATCTCTGTATCCCCTCGATCGCCTCGTGGGTCGTGCAGGCAAACGGATTCGCCGCCTACAACAAAACCGTCTCGAAGATGACCTCGCTCGTAAGCGCCGGAGCCGGATGGACGGCCGGCAAAGCATGGGCCGGAGCAAAAGGCGCCGGCTCGGCGGCATTATCGGGCGGTAAGGCCGTGGGGCGTGGTATCATGAACGGCGCCCGGCTTATTTTCCGAAAATAAAATGACTCGTTATTATGGAATTCAAGTGTTTAACGAACATCGAAACATCCTTTCGGCAGCTGCGCATGTACGCTTTCGTCTTCGCCGGAATCTGCGCCGTCGTAACCGTGGCGGCAGTCTGGATGTCCTACTCCTTCGCCGAGCGGCAGCGGCAGAAGATCTACGTGCTGGACAACGGCCGCTCGCTGATGGTGGCGCTCTCGCAGGACCTCGCGCAGAACCGTCCCGTCGAAGCCCGCGAACACGTGCGGCGCTTCCACGAGCTCTTCTTCACCCTCTCGCCCGACAAGGCGGCCATCGAGTCCAATGTCGGACGCGCCTTGCAGATGGCCGACAAAAGTGCCTTGTCCTACTACAAGGTCTTGCAGGAAAAGGGATTCTTCAACCGCCTGATCGCCGGAAACGTCTCACAGATGGTAAAAGTGGACAGCATCCGCTGCAATTTCGACCGCTATCCCTACGAGGTTACGACCTTTGCCCGGCAGCGCATCCTGCGCGAAAGCACCGTCACGGAGCGGTCGCTCGTCACGACGTGCCGTCTGGTGAACGTTTCCCGCTCGGACAACAACCCGCAGGGCTTCATGGTCGAGGCGCTGAACATCGTCGAAAACAAAGACCTCGCGACCTATGACCGCTAAACCGCACTCCCTGCGCTGCCGCATCCGCTGGATGCGGCGGTCGCTGCGACGCCGGCATGACGCGCTCGCACCCCGCATCCGGGAGCGGATCGTACTCGCGGCGCTCGTCCTGCTGCTGCTCCTTTACCTTTGGCTCCTGTTCGCTATGGACATGGTACCGGAGCTGGAGATCGGGCATCCCGAATTATTACATCCAAAACCGTAAACGTTATGACAGAAAACAAGAATCCGGGAAACGACCCCTCGGCGGAGTTCGAACGGCTGCGCAAGCGCAAGGTGCTGCTCTTCGCGGCGATCCTCGGATGTATATTCCTCGTCGCGATGTGGCTTATATTCCGACCTGCGCCCGTCAAGCCTCAAGAAGGGGCCGCGGGGATCAACACGTCGGTTCCGGACGGCAAGGCGCAGGCCACCGTCAGCGACAAACGCAAAGCCGCGGAACAGCTCCGCAGCGAGGAGCAGCAGCAGAGACGCATGATGACACTCGGCGACAACTCGTTCTCGCTGCTGGACGACGGGCTCAAACCTGCCGAGGAGCCTGCACCGGCGGACAACCCCGCACTGCGGGCCTCCGAGGCCAACCGGGCCATGCAGCGGCAGGTGCAGGGCTTCTACGCCGCTCCGCAGCGCAATACCGAAGTCGAAGCCCTGAAAGAGCAGGTCGCAGCCCTGCAATCCCAGCTTGACGCTGAACGGCAACAGCCCGATCCGCTGGAGCTGGCCGAGGAGCAGTACAAGCTCGCCCGGAAATATCTCGGTGGCGGAACGGCCGTAGGTGAAGAAGCTGTTGAGCAGGCAAAGCAGCGGAAGGATTCGCGCCTGTCGGTCATGCGCCCCGTTCGGGAGGGTGAGGTCGAAGCCTCGACGCTCGACCCTCGGGCGGATTTCACCGTCGAGCGCAACCTCGGGTTTCTCACGGCGGCAGGTGGTGTCGCGCATGCCGATATTCCAAGCGTCAAGGCCTGTGTCGCTCAGACGCAGGTTATACGTGCCGGGAGCACCGTGCAGTTGCGGCTGCTGGAAGCCGTGCGTATCGACGGAGTGACCATCCCCCGTAATACGCCGCTATACGGTCTTGCGACAATCTCCGGAATGCGGCTGCAAGTCACGGTGTCGTCCGTCGAATACGGCGGGCGGATCTTCGCCGTCGAAGCCGTGGCTTACGATTTCGACGGACAGCCGGGGCTCAACGTCCCGAACTCCCGCGAGCGGACGGCCCTCAAAGAGGCGCTGGCGTCTGTCGGGCAGACAGCCGGCACGAGCGTAAACGTCACCCGTTCGGCCGGGCAGCAGGTCCTTTCGGAGCTGGCGCGCGGAGGATTGCAGGCTTCGTCGCAGTATGTCGCCGGGAAGCTCCGCGAGGTGAAGATAACCCTCAAAGCCAACCATCAGCTATTATTGATTTCAAAAGAATAGAACACACATGAAAAGAGACCTTATTTATCTGACCCTGATTGTTTCCGCAATCTGGGCCGCACACGCTACGGCGAAGGCCGTGCAGGACGAGCCGCAGCAGATCGAACCCCGAAAGATCGAAGCGGGATTCACCAAGACTGTACACATCCTCTTCCCGTCGCCCGTCACGTATATCGACATCGGCTCGATGGACATCATAGCAGGCAAGGCCGACGGGGCCGAAAACGTCGTGCGGGTGAAGGCGGCCGTGCGGAATTTCGCAGCAGAAACAAACCTGACGGTCATCACCGAAGACGGCGGATTTTTCACGTTCGATGTCCACTATGCCGAGAACCCGGTTGTCTCGACCCTCAATCTTACAGTGCAGGAACCGCAGACGGAAGGTGTGAAGAAACCGGCTGCCGCAGACGATCCGCAGCCGACGGCTTCCGAGGGCCTGGTGCTGCTGCGCGAAGTAGGCCGCGAAAAGCCCGCAACCGTAAAACGCATGTTGAGCGACATATACCGCCAAAACCGTACGGACGTGAAGGGCATTCGTGCGAAGAAGTACGGCATTGAAGTCGAAGTGTTGGGGATTTACGTGTTCAATGACGTGATATACATTCACACCTGCATCTCGAACGACACGAACATCTCCTTCGAGGTGGATGCGCGGCGGTTCATCGTAGCGGATCGCAAACTCGCCAAGCGTACGGCACAACAGCAGACATCGCTCGAAATCCTGCGCGTATGCAACGATCCGGCAGTTGTAAGGGGGCACCAGCGTCAGCGGACGGTATTCGCGCTGCCCAAGCTTACGATCCCCGACGACAAGGTGCTTTTGCTGGAAATCGTCGAGAAAAACGGAGCCCGCCATCAGATGGTGGAGATACCCGCAGGGGAATTGTTGGATGCGAAACTCCTGTAAAGAGACAGGCGGTCGAACCCGATGCGGAAGTTTTTATGCAGCAGTGGGAATATTTCGAATCCGTGCGGCGATCTTACAGGAGCACTTTGCAAGAGGATATTCAGACGTGGTTCCGCACGCTGCGGCTCTGAAAGGCTGTTCGTTTCCGAACAATCAGACACCCCGGTACGGTTTTCAGACCGTACCGGGGTGTCTTTCATGCAGCTTGAGGAAACTCAATATTCATCTTCGTTGAAGAAGAAATCGTCCTTGGAGGGGTAGTCGGGCCAGATGTCTTCGATAGATTCGTAGATTTCACCCTCGTCTTCTATCTCCTGCAGGTTTTCGAGCACTTCGAGCGGCGCACCCGAACGTACTGCATAGTCGATGAGTTCATCTTTCGTTGCGGGCCAGGGGGCATCTTCGAGTTTCGATGCCAGTTCAAGTGTCCAATACATGATTCGGTAAAGTTTTATCTCTCTGAATTTTCCGGAAAAACAAGGCTTTTCCTTACAGGGATGCAAAGGTAAAGCAAAAAAACGATGCCCGCAAACGGAACGATCCCCACGGCCTACATTCCGGACGTTCGAATGTCCTAACATCCGATTTCTACGGATGTGTCCGGCGTATAGGACTATGCGGTATCCCGGGGAGAAGAACCGAAAATCGCAACGAGAATTCCGATCCCCGCAAAGGTTCGTGAATCCGAACCGGAGATATGTCGCCGCCCGAGGTATCCGGGAAGACAGCATGCCGTCGTACAGCCGCCGACGGACTTTTTCCAGACACTGACAGCGTCGTAAAGAATTTCCGCAATGTAAAATCGGATATTATCCGGTATAACCTATATGGAATTTTCGTATCTTTATGGAAACCTAAAACCTATCGAACCATGAAATTCTTCATCGACACAGCCAATTTGGAGCAGATTCGCAAGGCGCATGAACTGGGCGTTCTGGACGGCGTAACGACCAATCCTTCTCTGATGGCCAAAGAGAACATCCGGGGTACGGAGAACTGCAACCGTCATTACGTTGAAATCTGCAACATCGTCGAAGGGGACGTGAGCGCCGAGGTCATAGCCACCGACTTCGAAGGAATGGTGCGAGAGGGTGAGGCGCTGGCGGCACTGCATCCCCGCATCGTCGTGAAACTGCCCTGCACGGCCGCAGGAATACGGGCCGTAAAATACTTCGCGGCGAAGAATATCCGGACGAACTGCACGCTGGTATTCTCCGTGGGGCAGGCGCTGTTGGCGGCAAAGGCCGGAGCGACCTATGTGTCTCCGTTCGTGGGACGTCTCGACGACATTTCCGAAGACGGCGTGGCATTGGTAGCCCACATCGTGAAGGTCTACCGCACCTATGGTTACAAAACGCAGGTGCTGGCCGCTTCGATCCGTCATACGCAGCATATTATCCAGTGTCTCGATGCGGGGGCCGATGTGGCGACATGCCCCCTTGCGGCAATCGAAGGGCTGCTCAGACATCCGCTGACGGACAGCGGGCTGGAGAAGTTCCTCGCAGACCATGCACGCCTGAATGCCTGACGGGTCACCGGCAGCGATAAAACGGCAACGCCCCGATTCGAACATCCGAATCGGGGCGTTGTGGCAATCATTTCTTTTCCAAAAGCCGCTGGAAGGCGGGAGAAGGCTTAAATGCAGGAATGTCGTGTGCCGGAATTTTGATCGTCGTATTCTTCGTAATGTTACGCGCCGTCTTTTCTTTGCGATGCTTAATCAGGAACGTACCAAAACCGCGGAGGAAAACGTTTTCCTTGCGGATCTGTGCGGCTCGCACCTCTTCCATGAAACCTTCCACGACGGCTAAAACGGTCACGGCTTCGACGCCCGTTTCCTGGGCGAGTTGCTTTACGATATCTGCTTTGGTCATTTTTGTAAGTTTTTGTCCGACAAAGATAAACAAACTTCCGAACTGAAAAAAGCCCATCGACAATCCGATGATTATACCAACAGGTTTATTGTATTGCCGCAGAACGGCGCATCGTGATATTAGAAAATAAAAATCCGGGTTCGGACATTTTTAACATGGATACGGATTCATCTCTTCCGGCCCCGTTTCATAGAGGTCGTATCCTTGTCCTCCGCTACGGGAAGTTTCTGTTCTTTTAACGGCCACTGCGAAAAAATATGCTCTTGGCGGACTGTCATCTCTTTCAGTCGTCGGGCGATCTGCTTCCAGTCGTATTCGAAATTCAGCATGACGATATCCTCGCCGAAGTCGATATCATCGAAATATGTGAGTGCCTTGAACGGGCGGATGACATTTGCCTGCGGAAATTTTCGTTCGTAGCATTTGAGCATCTCATAAAACGGGATGCGGGTGGACAGACAGGCGATATCCACGAAATCTTTGAGCCGCGAACCGTCGTCGGCTATCGCAGACAGCTTCATGGCGACGATATCCTCGATGCTGTATAAACGGATTCCGGATTCCGCATAGGGCTGCCGGAGATATGCATATTTGTGAGCTATGCAGTCGATCTTAACGCCGTCGATCATGCCTTTCAGCGTGTCGGGGCGCCTGAAGGCCGTTTGGAATCCGTATCGCTGCGAAAGAAACGCTTCGAGTTCCCCGGCGTCGAACGACTCCGGAGTGAACAGATCCAGATCGACACTCACACGATGCCCCAGATATAAGGCCAAAGCCGTACCTCCGGCCAGATTGAACGCCGCAAGCCGGGGCTCGGTCTCCAACTGTTTCAACAACCCAAGTGTCTGCGGCGCAACTGTCTGCGTGTGTAACATCTCAATTCCTCTTTTTTAAGGCCGAAAGCCGTACATACGAAATTCATATCCTGCGCCGAGAGTGTCGGAACCTCTTTGATGATTTCCCGGAAGCCTTCGATGCCTCCGTAGAGGTCGAACGCCGCGAAGTAGTCCCGGAGCCATCCCCGCTCTATGATGCGCTGCACGACGACCTTACGCGAACGCTGCCAGTCGAACTGCGTCAAGTCATAGTCCCAAAGTAATGTCTTTGAGACCTTGCAGCAGCCTTTATTTCGGATATAGTCATCGAATATGGTCATGAGCCGGAGTTCGTTTCGTTTTACAAAGATACGGATAAGCCGAGAGTAAACCAAAACTTGTTTTGAGTTTACCGAGGCGGAGTATCTTCGGCGAAGCCAAATATACGAATTATCCTGATGATATGCAATTTCCGTGCTTTGTCCGGCACACGTCTTCAAGAGTTGTGTCTTGTCGCTCGTCATTCGTCGCAGCAGACACGGGACAAATCGGATATACACTCCCCGACGAAGGTCGGATACGGTGGTACGGACATCTCCGAACCGATTGTCCCTGTCTGCAGCATAGCGCAAAATTTTCATACGCATAAATAACCGGTTTTTCAGGTGTGGGTCGCCCAGCCGTGAAAGGGACGGTCGATAAAACAGCACGACCGATCCGGACATCCATGATAAACCAATCCGCCGACAACGCCCAGACTTCCGTCGGGATAGCGTTCCTTGAAGAGGAACGAATAGGGCGCGAAGTCCCTGTAAAGTTCGATCTGGCACGGATGATGGGGATTTTGCTCCCAGCGTTCGAGCCGTTGCAGACACTCTTCGAGCGTCTTGTCGCCGATACTCTCGGCGTATTGCACTACCTTATCGTAGTGCTCCTGACACATGATTTTCATAATAATCAAATCTTAGAATTTTGTTTATTTCCCCATTTCGGGGTGTTGTTCCAGAAAGACGATCCGCTGTCGGATATACCGCAGCAGCGGCTCTCCGTCGCCGACAGATTCCATAATGTTGTTCGTTCCGCCAATATCCTTCAGCACTTTCAATGAGAAAGAATTGTGTATCTGCCCCGAATCGAACTGCAAGTCGTGTCCGGACTCGGTAAAGGTGATGCAGACAGGTCTTCCCCGCTTCGTTCTGCCGAAAACCGTGATAGCACCACGCAGGTCTGTCGGATAGAACCCGTCGTTGTTCTCCCAGTCGATCTCAGGAGTCAGGCGGGCGATCTCCGCCATGACCGGCCGAAGCAGCCCTTCCGTCCAATGCGGATCATTCAACCGCTCCCGTTCTTGCTTCAGATGTTCAATCTCCCGATCGATCTCCTTGCGGCGCTTGTCGCACTGCGTTTTATGCAGGCGGTAGCGCGTAATGATATTCTCAATAGCATTATATTATGCATACCAACTGCACCGCAGGGGCTGCCCGTCCCATTTCCACGCAGTACGGTATGAGTCGATGCGGATATAATTTTTCGACAGACGGTGCGTATGGGTCTTGCCCTTGAAAACATCGGGCAGCGGGACGGTCGTTCCGCACATATAGCCGTCTTCGGTAGTTCGCTGGTCGAGCTGCCGCAGGTCTACCGCGCTGCCGCGGATCGCTATGACCTGATAGAAGTCGATATTGGTCTGCTCCCAGCCCCACGACGAGTAGAGGATGTCGCCGACGCGCAGCGAACGTCGGAACTCCTCACTCGACCGCGCTACGGCTTCGTCATGGCGCCGGAAGCGCTCGGCCTCCTGCCGGATACGCTCCATAGCCTTGTCGTATTCTTCCGGGGTGTGGGCCTTGTAGACATACCGGGGGGGGCGCTTCATCCCCGGTGTCCATGCCGCGATACAGCGGCCGTTACGGCCCTGAAACCGGACAAGCGAGATGTTATAGATCAATTCGGGAGCGAAGCCCGTCCCCTGCGCGAGACGCGCGGCGTTCTTGTTGATGCGATAGGTTTTCATTGTATTTCGGATTTAGGGTTCGTTTCTTCTTCGACGATTTGGAACTTGTCGGGATTCCAGCCCTTTGCGAACAGCGCGGCCTGCGCGTCGAGGACGCTCGGAAAGATGCGGCGCCTCTGCCGCGAAAAAGAGATGTATCCGACATAAATACGCCGCACAGGGCTTCTTTGATATTCGAGGTGGCAGCGGCACGGAACGGGCCGATAGTGCAGGAAGCCCCGCATGCGCAGCAGCAGGCCACGTTCGTACTCCTTGTCCTCGCGGCAGCGTTCCCACGCCTCGTATTTGTCGATGCCGTCGGTCAGCAGCGTGTAACCGACAGCCCGGTCATAGCGGGTTCGGCCCTGCCAAAGGCCCTTGAAAAAAAGCGACAGCAGTTCCAGTTCGAGCGTCGGACGGCCTTTCGTGCGCAGCGTTTCTGTCAGGGATACGACCTCGTCGTAACGGAAGTCGAGCGGGCGGATGTTGTTCGCCGCCATGCGCACCATCACCCGCAGGTCGGGGGTAATAGTGATACGTGTTATAATCTGATAGCTCATAATGATATGCAATTAAAAGACCGCAGCTTTAGGGCTGCGGCCTGATTTGACAATACGTGAAGTGTCGTGTTATTTCGGATTGGTCGTGTCCCGGAGCTTCAATCCGAAATCGCCGCAGGCCGTACGCAGATCTTCGCTGAACTTGCTGCTCTCGCAATAATAATCGCCCATCCGTCCGGCCAACTCCTGCAGATCGCTGTCTGTAATCGTCGCAGTATCGTATCCGTGTCTTTCGAGTACCGCACGGTTCAGAAAGGCGATGTCGAACTCCGCATTCGGATCGTCCTTGTTCGGAACGCTTTGCAGCTTCTCAGCGGTGAACCTGTAAATCTCGTCGAGGAACTCCTTCTCCGTCCAGTCCGTATCCTCATGCTGCCGGGAGAACTCGTCGCCCCAGGCAATGAGCGTCGCGGCCGTATCGCGGGAGTTGTCCGAGGGCCGGAATTTCCTGCGCCCAGCTTCATAGGCGATATCGACCAGCACCTCGGCATAGTCGCGCAGGGACACATTGCCCGGAAGCGCTGTGGACTGCCTTTTCATAAAGGCAGTAATGGCCTCGGCATAGATCCGAAGCTGCAAACGGTCGCGCTCCGCGGCGGCTTCGTCGCGGTTCAGCCCGAATTCCGGGGATTCATGGCCATCGAGGAAGTTCTGCAATTCACCCAGCCGGAAAACGTCGTAGCGCGTAGGATATTCCGGCAGGCAGCGTTCCACAAAATCTTCCGTAAGATCGCTTGTCGTCTGCGGCGCAGCTTCGGCGGACGGGATGAAATCGTATTCTTCCAGCCATTCGACGATGCCTTGCAGGGTATCGCAGGAGAGATTTTCAAGCGCAAGCGGGAAATCATCTCCATCCCCGCCGTCCATCAGGCAGACGGGCGTCAGCCCGTCCTCACAAAATTCGAGGGAGATTACATTGCGACAAAGGCCGTCGTGTTCGATTGTAAGAGGCGACTCATAATACTCCTCGTAGGCGAGGCCGTCCGTATCTGCCAGCCGCTCGCGGTCTATCGCATCGGCCTGATAGGTTCCCATGCGCCCTTGCCGGCTGGCGATGACCGAGCGGATCACACCGATCTGATAAGTGCGCAGTTTTTCGAGTGTTTCTTTGTTTTTAATAGTCATAGAGAATCAAGTTATTTATAAGAAAATTCCGGTCTGACGAAATAGCAGACCGTGGTGTGCCGCCCGTGATCCTTGACGAGTTTTACGGGTTGGGGCGCGTTGTAGATGCGCCGCTCTGTAACGGGAGCATCGAGCACATCCCACCCCTCTTGCGATACGGCGGTCTGCTCATCCCGATAGCACCAGACGATGACGGATTTCGGGCCGGGAGCCGCAAATACGGTTCCTTCGTAATCGGAGAGAAAACGTTGGAACTCCTCCTCTGTCCGGAACGAAATGCAATCGCCCCAGTAAAGATCGCTGCTTCGGCACTCCGTATCCTTGTAAAGGCTGATCTTGCGCCATTTCTCGGTCGAGAAATCGCCGTAAAGCGATTCCGGTTCCCGGTATTCCCACAACGGCACCTCGGCGCAGAACCGGACGACTCCGTTGCCGCAGGCGCCGCAATGTCCCCAAGCACAGAAATCCCCCGGCACAGCACCGGAAGGCTTCAGCTCTTGCGGCATCACGGCTGTAAAAGGCCCGCCGCTGACCGCGCAGCCGATGCCGCCGGCTGTCGCCCACACGAAAGGCACGTAAGGGCACAGGCAGATCGAGCGCGTTCCATCTTCACGGACAGCCTCGATCAGGGCATTGCCGTGGAAATCACCGTGGCGCGTGGTATAGCGCACCCGGTCGCCGACCTGCGGGACACGTGGGTTGCGGGTACGTTCGATATGACGCACCAAAGCATTGGCGGCATCTACATCCGCCTGCGTCAGGTGGTGTTCATGGTCGTAAAGCGTATTCATCGACAGCAGCGTTTCGCAGCTGTACCGATCTTCGGCTTTGGATTGTTGCATATTGCTGATAATGAAAGCGCCGCGGCCTTTCGGCCGCAGCGCAGGTTAAACGATCTGTTTTACGTGTTTTAGGCCGCTTCGGCCGGAATCGCTCCCGGGGTTTCCGGCTCCTGTTCGCAGGCCAGCCGTTCGGAGATCATCCGCGCGGCACGGTTCACGTCCGTGAGGATGTCGAACAGGTAGGTCGGCTCTTTATGGAACTCCGCCAGCCAGTCCTTGATATAGGCGGCGCTCTCCTCGCGGGGCGTCGTGGCAAAGCCCAGCATCGCACCGCACAAAGCCGCCGTAAGTTCGGCGACCAACTCTTCGCGGATGTAGTCGGCATCTCTGTAGCAAGCGCCAAAAGGACGGTTCAGACGCTCCGCATGCCCCGTACTGTGCGTGACCTCGTGAAGAAGCGTGGTCCAAAAGGCCGCACTCTCCGGAAACTGCCGTTTTTCGGGGCAGACGATCCGGTCGAGCGTCGGCGAATAGGACGCCCTGTTGCCGGATCTGAGCAGGATGGGACAGAGCCACGACTGCTCCGCCAGCATCCGATCGAGCACCTCGCATGTCAGACCGTCCGAGTAGTCTTTCTGTTCGGTCGGTGTCGTAAGCGAGGAATATCGCTCCGGATGCCGCTCCTGCATATCCGTCTGGTCGATGTTGAAGACCGGGTAATAGCGCATCACGGGCAGCACGTCGTATTGCCGCCGCTGCTCCTGCGGCAGGCGGTAGTATTCCGCCAACTCAATCTTCTTACGGGTCTCTTTGTGGCGGATATAGAGTTTCCAGAAGAAGACCGGAAACGAACCGGAGCCTTTGAGGATATTCAACCCCTCTTCCTTGGCTTGTTTGAAGGTCATAAAGAGCGGCGTACGGTAGCCTGCGATCTCCGAGAGGAACAGCAGCATCAGGATATTCCCGCCCCGGTAGGGCGTGCCGCGCAGGTTGCGCGGGAGTCCGTGCGCAAGATCGGCGATCCACGGCTTGCGCCACGTTTCGGTAAGCGTTTCCATCTTCTTTATCATCAGCTCCGTCAACTGCGGAGCGATCTTTTCAATCAGATTCTTGTTCATTGTTATAGTAATATAAAGACGGAGCAGGCATGACCTGCTCCGTCGGTTGGACATTTCGTTCGCGCTACCGTTATGCCGCCGTTTTCATCTCCTCCGGCATCCGGGTATCGGGTTCGATATCCGGGTCCATCGGAATAATCAACGGCTCCGGCGACGGCTCTGCGTCGGGCATCTCGTCCGGCAGCAGATCCGGGAGTTCCTCGGGCTCGAAGTCCGGAGCCTCCCGCATCGAGACCGCCATCTCCTCGGCCTCGGCCTTCGCCTGCAAGGCGTCAATCTGCTCCTGAAGCCGGGCTTTGCGCTTTTCGTATGTTTCCAGATACTGTTGTTGAACGGCTTGGCTCTGTTCCGCAAAGTTCAGATCTGCAAAGCGGCACATCATTCCCGTCAGGAGCGTTTCGTCCGTACAGCGGTACTCCGGAGCCGCCGAACGGAAGTAGTCCACCAGAAACGCACGGATCAGCGCCGCCTGCTGCTTGGCCGTAATGCGTCCCGCAGCGGCGAACTGCTCCTCGTCGGTCAGGTAAGAGCCCTCCTTGGGCCGGAAACCGCACTGACGGAGTTTCGAATCGCTCATTACGCGCTGCATCACGGCGTAGTAGAACATCTGCTGCTCCTCTTTCTGCAAGGGCTTGTTAGCAACCTTCACATCGAGGAAGACACGCTTCATATCGGTCGTGATATGTTCGTAGCAGATTTCCCGGTAGCGACGCTCCTGTTGGAGCAGTCCCTCCAGCGGCGATGGCGGGACGACGGAGACAAAAACTTTGCGTTCATTGGACTGTCCCTCGTTTATTGTCACTTCCCGCTCTTCGTCCTCGATCTCTTCGTAGCGGAACTCGATATCGAGGTTGCCGATGATGGCGTATTTGCGCACCCGTCCTTCCGAGATGTCGAACTCCAACCGCTGAGTTTCTTCGGCAAACGCCGCCATTTCGGCTTCGTACTCTTCCTGAGCCTCGGAGAACTCCTCTTCCGATTCGAACTCTTCGGCCTGCGGAGCGTCGGGCATCTGAGGGCCTTTGTCGTAGTGATAAACGCTGTATTCCAGCTCTTCGACGTGATAGCCCTCCTGTTCGAGCGCTTCGAGCACCGCGACGGGCGTCGCGCCGTTCGTCGCCAGCGTCGTACGCGGATCGTCCTTGAGGAGTTTCACGGCCTTCAGTACGAGGTACTCGTCATTCTTGCGGAGCATGCACTCGCGGTTCTGGCAGCCTGCGCAGCCGTCTGCACATTCGTCCTTGAACAGCACCTGATTGGCCGTGTTGTGCTGGCAGGAAAGGCACTCCGTCTTATCGAAGTTATAGCTTTCCAGCTTGGTCATGTAACGCTCGTAGAGACGCCGGGCGATCTCCTTGATCCGCGCCGTCTTCCACGAGTTGTAGCACCCCTCGGCGAAATGATCGTCGTAGACCTCCTGCTGGATGTCGGCCGGATATTTGGCGATCTCCGTAGCGACGCCCACCGAAATCTCCTCCTTGTCGAGCATCCCGGCCAGGGCATCGATCAGCTCGCAGAGTTTCAGTCGCGAGCGGATGTAGGCTTCCGACTTGCCGAACTTGCCCACGAGGCTCTCGATCGTATGCCGTCCCGACTGCAGGGCCCGCTTGTAGGCGGCGGCCTCCTCGCGCGGCCGCACGTCCTCGCGCTGCAGGTTCTCCGTGATGGCGGCATCCTCGGCCTCGGCGTCCGACAAATCCCGTACCAAGGCCGGGATGAATTTCAGATTCGCCATGGCCGCGGCCCAGTAGCGGCGCTCGCCGTAGACGATCTCGAAGCCCTCGTCCTTCGGACGCACGCAGATAGGCTGCAGTACGCCCGACTGTTTGATGCTCTCGGCAAGTTCCAGCAGCGTATCCTCACGGAAGTTCTTGCGGGGATTGTAGGTCGAATTGACGATCTTGTTCAGATCCAGCAGCCGGACATCCGTCTCGGGATGGACTGCCGGTTGTTCGGCAGGACTGGTTTCTGCGACAGGATTCACAGCTCCGATATCCGTTGCCTGCGGTTCGGCGGGTTTCATGTCGGGACTCCCGGCTGCAACCGGGTCTTGCGCTTGCGCCGCAACGGCCTCGGAAACGGCCGGCGTCCGAACTGCGGTCTTACCGCTCTGCTTCGATTTCGAATTTGCTTTCGCAGTCTGCATAACATGTAACAGTTTTTACCGTGTGTCTCACGTGTTTTCTGCTCGCACGAATTTTATTGTTTTTATCGCGCAAGCAATGAATAATATGTTATGAGGCTTTATATCCCGAACGGATCGGTTGCCTCGGGAAGAGTCATAAGCCCGCGGCGCAGGCGCAGGGACGGAAAAATACCGCAGCCCCGGCGAGGATGATTTTTCCGCCCCGGAGCCGGAGAGGGAGGCCCGGCCGACCGGCCCGGGATTATCTTTCCCGGGGCAACCGGCAGGATAGGTAATTTCCATTTATCTTTGCCGTGACAAACATCGGAAGCAGCAGCTTCGATGTCATATTGAAACCCGTCATTTCTGGGTATAATCGGATCGAAGCATCCGGCAATATCCTGCATTCGGTCGGATTCATCTCCGTTTCCGGTATATATCTCCGGAAAATTTGCCGGTTCCATACGAACTGTTAATTTTGTAATAGATTCAGTTTATCGGAATGCGTAAATCGGTATTCATACTGCTAACGGTTTTCATGGCCTGCCTGCTCTGCAAGGAGTCGGAGAATATGCCGGGCACCTCTCGGAAATTCATGGATGAAACATTCCTAAACCGTGGGGAGGAGAATTTACTTGCCAGGCAATGGCAATGTGAATATATCTATTCCGATTTAAGTTTCACCAGTGTCTTGCCGGAGGCCAAAAAGACACGCTCGACCGTATCCATGTTCCGGCACGGAGCCCATGGGCGCTTGCGTGCCACGGTTTTATCAATGTGTTGCGTCACATACGGGATTTCGGGCGTCGCAGGACTCGCAGCAAGGGTACACGGAAAAGGTTTCGTGGCCGGCCTACATGCCGTAGACTATTACGTCTATCGCCTGCACCGGCTCATTATTTAGCCATATGGCAAGAAGACTCGCAAAGGCCGGGTAAAAACATGGAATGTCCGGAAAACGGGAAAGTTGTATGTCCTGTTTTCGGGGGAATAAAATGCCCGGCTGTCTCGCGCTCGAAATTCGTTTTTTATACGTGTCGCCCCGATGCATATACGATAAATATCGCTCCGGACGGCTCTGTTCTTTCGGAGAATCCTAAAGATGGAGATTTACGATGTACCGATATGCTGACGCGTTCCGTTGTTCACGACGGAATTTTTTATGTTTTGAAGAGAGCTGTCGTGATCTCACACAACGGCCTGTACGGGTAGATGAAAAGTGTCTTTGGAGGGAGTTTTCGGTATTCCCATATGACGGTATAAACACTCCGGACACCGTTTCCCAACAGTATCCGGAGCTGACAAAATTGTGCTTGCGGTATTTTGCACAGGATAAAAATACGGATTCTTTTCGAAAGCAGCAAGCCGTGCCCCGGTTTTTCAGCTTCCGGCGGTTCATCCTCGAGAATTTGCGTTTCTTATATCGCCGCCCGTTTTAGCAATTTTTCCCGCGGGCCGATATTCGGTTTGTATATTTTAATAGACCGAAAATAATTATTTTGGAGTCCTGAAAAACATAATCTCCGAAAGCTGTATGGTAGAATTGGATAAAAGCCAAAAGAAAATTGCCCGAACACTCATAAGCCGGGCCTTGGAGCGTGAATGCTGTACCTTTCTGGCGAAACTCAAACGACTCCTGCAGGATGAAAAAGCGCAGTCCTGCCATGAGAAATATTTGGAAATATATAAGAGCATACAGACATTCGACAAAGATATAAGTCGTCAGTATGACGGTCTGAACGGCTCCCGCTATGCTTTGACGGTATTCAGCCTTTTCTATAACGGAATCCTTACGGAGAAGGATCTCTCGGAATTCGACGACAGAACCCGGGAAGCGTTCTTGGAGCACAGACGGCAGTGGAATCTGGAGTTGTAAGCCGGCAGCACGGACATATACCGCATATGAACCCGGCATGCAGAACCCGAAGGAGCCTCGCAGAAAAATTCTTTCGGGAATGGAATGCCGTGCACCGAGGGAACCGGCCGAAAAAAATAGCATCACAAAGCTGTTTTTGTGAAAAAATATCTATTTTTGGATCGTGTTAAACTACTAAATTCCATACGACCATGAATGAACTGGTAAAGACTATCGACGAGCTGTATGCGGCATTCAAGACCGACGCAGAGCTTCAGGCGGGAAAAAACAACAAAGCTGCGGGACTGCGCGCCCGTAAGGTGTCGCTGGAGCTTGAGAAGAAACTCAAGGAATTCCGGAAAACGTCGCTTGCGGCAGCTGCCAAATAGCTCGTTTTCATCGCATGACGCAGGGTGTTCTTTCGAAGGACACCCTTTTTTGTCCCGGCGGTTTCGGCCTTACCGGCGGAGGAAATGACGGCAGCCCTGTCGAAGATTCAGCCCCGGAGTTTCCCGTCGGTCGTCAGGGAGGGATTCAACCGCTCCCGAAGGCTCGTATTGCGTTTCAGCACGGACACGTTGCGGACGGCATAAGCCAAGGCTTTCGCAGCACCGATCAGCACGCAGATCTTTTTGGTTCGGGTGATACCCGTATAGATCAGGTTGCGCTGGAGCATCACATAATGGGTCATCAGCACCGGCATGACCACGATCGGATATTCCGACCCTTGGGCCTTGTGGATCGTCGTGGCGTAGGCCAGCGTCAGTTCGTCGAGTTCCGTGACATCGTACTCGACCTTCTTGCCGTCGAAATCCACCGTCAGCATCCTGTCCTCCGTATCCACCTCACGGATATAACCCAGATCGCCGTTGAACACCTCCTTAGCATAGTTGTTGCGCAACTGCATCACGCGGTCGCCCTGTCGGTAGGTGTAGCCTCCGCGGCCGAGGCTCGGCCCCGAAGGATTCAATGCCTGCTGCAACAGCAGGTTCAGGTTCGCGGCGCCCACGACACGGCTGTCATTGTCGAAATATCGCACGGCCAGTGCCGCCATCTGGCGCGCCGTACGGTCGGGGATCAGGTATTGCGAAGCATAGACGCCCTTGCGGCGCTGCCTTTCGCACATTACGTCATAGGGCCAGTTATCGACGCCGTAGAGGAATGGCAGGTCATTGTGCTGCTGCCAATAATCGAGAATCTCCGGCAGCGTATCCGGCCAGTAGAAATTGCGCCGCAGATAGTAATTCTGAAGCGCATAGCGTTTTGTGATTCTTTCAAAGATTTTCATTGGATCAGGTTTTAGGGTTACTCTTCTGCCGCTGCGCCGCAATCCAGTCGGGATTCAGCGTCATACGCCAATCGGGATCGCCATTGCGGTAAGCGAGAAGTTGGGCTGCGTAATCGTGAGCCTCACGGGAATTTTGGGCCCGATAATGAAACATCCATTTCTGACCGCATCGGGGACATTCCCAGACGACCATCGTACCGGCAGAGGTCTCGGCAAGGCCCAGCATACAGGGCACTACGTTATAGTGCGGCGGTTCGAAACCACATTCATAACAGGTATAAATACCGCGGTTATAGCGTCCCTGCGGCGGAACGCGCAGGGACAAAGGAATATCGATCATATAAGTATATGGTTTAGGTGTTCGTATCTTCAGGCGAAGCCGCGACTCCGTCCTCTTGGCAATAGTCGAATTTCATCAGCTTTGCGACACGGGCGTACTCCTTATCGTAATACGTATCGTATTCCTTTTGATATTCCTCCTTGTAATGGGTTCCGCCGTCGGGATCGTCGGGGTCATCGGCTTCGACGAATGTTTCGAAAGGTGCACCGTGTGCGTTCAGCAGCCGTCCGACGGCCAGATCGCAGGCAATATCCATAATCGACGCGTTGATCGCGTCCTTATGGTTACGGTAATATTCGTGTAAATTCATGGTTTCGTTCATTAAAATGTTCTTGGTTTGAGTTATTGTATTTCTGCGGACATCAGGTCGGTGTCCGCAATGCAGATCGGGTTTGTTCCGGGTATTCATTGGGCAGACTCTTTCCGGATTCGGATTTGCTCCTCTGCGAATTGTCTGTTCCACCACGCCTCGCAGGCATCGACAAGCATTTGATACTTCTCTTCGGAAGGTTGTCCATGATGCAGTTTCCGTCTGCGGCCGAGTAAATCATAACCGTAGGATCTCCATTATTGTTTTCTATATCCAGTGGATATTCCGTTCCGGGAATTTGATAAGCAACATCTTCCTGATAGGTCGGATCGTTTGACAGTTCGTCGAGTTGACCGTCTGCACACAGCTCCTTGATCTTCTGGACTGCCGTTTCGAGATTCTCGGCTTCAAAACTGAAATACCGGCAATCTATGACAGTAATTTTTTGATTCCGATAAAATTCATAGCGTTTCATTGCGCGATTATTTGAGGTTAATACTTCGACACTTCCAGTCCTTTTTTCGTCATGCTCATCGAGAAGCCCGCCTCATGGAGCTGTTTCAGTACCGAAGCGTTGCTCTCATGGATAAGAAGCGGATAGACTTGGGAGTAGTTGTCGGCGATCGGTGTGTTGAACGACACCGTGATCCGGTTGTTCCGGGTGATGATTTCCAGCGCACGCCGGAAATCGGATTCCTGCATCTTCATTTGAATGTGTCTTTAACGTTTTTTGAATACGGGACGTAGTTCGCACGGAAAAACTTCGGCTTCCGAAGCCGAAGAACAAATCCGGATGATGTCATCGTCAGAGGGTTCCTCCACGTCGTCATTACCCGAACAGACGACACAACAACCGGACATTTCATAGTCGGGATCGCTCCGGAAGACACGCTGCCCGGGGTGAAAGACCTGCACGCGCGGCAGCTTCTCCCCGTCGAGGGTCTCCGGAAGAGCGATTACTTCCCGAACTGCAAGCCGGGGATGTTTGTCGAAATGCCAGTCTACCTCGGATTCTTCGCCGAGAGTCGTTTGAATCGCACTCAGAACCGTTCCGCATTGTTCGGAAACAAGACGTGCGGCTTCCTTGCCGGAAGCCGCACGCAGGGTAAAAGCCCCGTGGAAGGTATAACAGACCTTCAGTTTGAATTTTCGTCGCATAATGTTTAAGAGTTATTGTTTTCAGACCATTCGTCGACTGTCGTCGCGTCATAGATGCCGTACCGGCGTATTTCAGCGGACGCCTGTCCTTCCCGGAGCAGGGGCTGCCGGGAGACGAACGTTCCGGTGAAGTTTGCCAAAGCCAGCGGAACGAGCCACTGAAAATCGCTGCCACGGCCGCCCATAACCTCGCACGAGTGAAAATCGGCGGGAAGGGTTTCGGAATCGAGCCGAGATATGGTGAAAAGAGCCGGGATGCCGTTGATCTCAGCGTCGCGGAAATCCCTGATATCCGCGAAAGGAATGGATGATTCGTATGCCATGATATGGAAATGACGCCGCCCGCTCGTTGCGGAGCAGGCGGCAGGTTATTAAAGAAAGATTCGGTACCACGCTCCGAGCAGGTAGACGTTACCTTCCACATAGAGCGAGTATAAGTCCGTAGAGACAATCCGCAGGAACAGAGTCCTGTCGCCGTGCAGTTTCCCGATCTGACGCCGGAACGCCTCGGCGGGAAAGGGTTTGCGCGAGATGAACCGTCCGCGGATCTCTGCCTCCGAGGGGAGGTATTCGTACAAGCGGTAATTGAGCGCCAGCCAGCGAAGGATTTTGCGGCGGGTTTTCGCATCGTCCGTCCGCAGTGTGAAACGGTTGAAACAAAGATTGTTCATCGTAAATCGGAGTTAGTTCAGTGACAAGGCCTGACAGAAATAGTCCGTATAATCGAAGTCCAGTCCCAGCCCAGAACAGGCCGTTTCAAGATCGCCGTAGCACAGAGCCCCGGCATCCCGCAGTTCCCGCAGGTTGCGAAGTTCCGCGGTCAAATATTCCTCGGCGCGACGTTCGCCGCAGCGGCACGCAGTGCAGATATTTTCGATAATAATGTTTCGTTCCATAGTCGTTTAAGGTTTAGGTGTGAATTTATTGTCGGAGAGTGCAAGGAAATCGTCGAGCGTGCGGCACCGATAGTCCAAAGAGATCTTTTCGCTGTAATCCGTCTGCCGGATATCGAAAGTATAGGTCAGGCCGTTACGAATGATCTGGCCGTGACTTTTGTCATGAACCCAAACCACATCGGACAGAGCCTCCAACCGGTTGCGGTACCCGGTCATTTTGCGTTCGTTCTCCGCATCGATCCGTTCGAGATTCCGGAAACCCTGCGTGAGGTATTCCACCCAGTCGTCGATCTTCTTTTTGGTGAAGACCCCGATACGGTTCGGAGCGGTTTGTTTGTCGAAAGCCTTGCCGTAGGAGTAGTTGTCCGCATATCGGAAGAACGACCAATCGAATCGGAGGTCGTAATAGGGTTTTGGATAGAAATATTGGCGGACGAGAAACAGGATGCCGTTTCTTCGGAAACCGGTGCACGCCTCCTCGAAATAGTTTTTCAGGCTGTCCTCGGCATGTGTAACACGGTAGAACAAGGCTGCCTCCGGAACGAACTCCTGCACTGTTTCCAATACGGCCGATGCGCTTTGAATAGCCCGCTCTACGTTATCCTCGGCATTGGCGAGCAGCAGCTCGTCGAAGGTCGACTGATCGATCCACTTTCTCATCGCCGGGCCGCCTGCCTGCGGCAGGATTCAGTTTCCCGCAGGTCGTCGTTCAACGTCGGAATAAGGATCGTACACTCGGCATCGGGTCGTCCGAGGAAACATTTCACCTTTACCGATGCCTCCACGCCGTCCCGGGCGTAGGTCTTGAAACGGTAGTCGTAACCCGCCACCGCAATCTCGAATTTCTGATTCTTCATATTCGAAATGGATTTTAGTTTGACATAAGGCCGGCAGATACCCGTTATGAAAAGTGAGAAGCCGGCTTCGGGGCGGGATATTCAGCGACGGCACGGACAAGGCAAATTTTTGAGGGGCGATACGACCCGAAGGGTGGAGATCGTGCCGCAAAAATTTGACGCCGGAACGTGTCCGGCGCTATCTTGCCCCGAGGCCGGCGTTCACAAAGGGATTTTTAATTATTATTCGCGCTGTCTCAAAACAAAAAGAGACTGCTGCGGATGCAGTCAGTCCCTTTCAGCACGAACGGATCAGCGCACCTCGAACTGCGGTATCCGGGAGAGGGTCTTCCGCAACTTCCGGCGGTAGAAGTGTTCCGTAAGCGCGATCAGCTCGTAGGCATCGTAGAACATCTGTCCGTTGACGGCACGGGCGCGGATCATCCGCTTTTTACGGCATTGTTCGAGTTGGTGGCAATCCATACCCAGCACCTCGCAGACCTTGCGGGCCGAGAGGAACATCGGGCGGTCACTGTGGCTCAACAGGTGTTCGAAGAGCAGCGTGGATTGTGTCAGCATGAAATGCGTGCGGAGCAGTTTCTCGAAATACATGGACTCCACCAGATAATAAGATCTTTCTGTTGTTTCAGACATAGTATTATGTGTTAAAGATTATGGATAGCTTTTCTCAAAGACTTTTTCTGCTTATGTTCCATTTCAACACGCTCTATGAAGCGGTTGATTTCAGCCGTCGAAAACATTAGACGACGACCGAAATGGAAACCGACAAGCTGACCCGAAGTGCGATAACGGCGCAGTTGACGATCGCTCATCTTCAAAAGGTCGCATACTTCGTCGACTTCCAGAATAGGCATCCCGCAAAGCATATTACGGTGGCGTTTCATAAAGGAGACATCCTCGCGGATCTCTCGGACGATTTCCAAAATCTCATCGAGTCGTTCCATAATCGGGTTGCAGTAGGTTTTCGCCGCAAAGATGCAATGACCGAATGATGAGTTTATACAAGTATGTAAATACATAATATATTTATATACTTTATCGCAAAGTGTCTACACGGAGAATTTCGTTGCCAGTTTCTCCCGGAGCATGGTAACCTCACGGTCGATCATCGGCGGGGTGACTTTCGCATAGATTTGAGTGGTGGTGATATTTTTATGTCCCAGCATCTTCGAAAGCGTCTCCAGACTCACGCCGTTCGACAGGCAGATCGTCGTGGCGTACGTGTGCCTTGCCAGATGGAACGAGAGTTGTTTGTCGATGCCGCACTTCCGGGCGATGTTTTTCAGGCTGTCGTCGATCGAATCGAGTGTAGACATGGCAAAAACACGTCCGTCGCCGGTCAGGCCCCGGTACTTGTTCAGGATGAACAACGCATACGGCAGAAGTTTGACAACGTATCTGGTTTCGGTCTTCTGGCGGTTCCCGCTGATCCACCACTCGCCCTGCGCATCCTGCTCTATCCGGTCATAGGTCAGCGAGGCCATATCCGCATAGCAGATGCCCGTGAAGCAGGAGAACAGGAACATATCGCGGTTATAGTCCTGACGCTTATACCGCAGCTCGGTAGTCATCATACGCCGGAGTTCATCTTCCGTTAAAAAACTACGTTCCGGATTCGGAGCCGTATATTGATAGAGGGAAAAGGGGTTGCGAGGCATCCAGCCGTTGTTGAACGCGATTTTGACAACGTATTTCAGGCATTTGAGATAACCGCTGACGGTCGTAGGCTTGAGCCCCAGATCGGATTTAAGGTAGACGTGGTATTGCTCGATGAACGACTGTTCCAATTCTGCCAAGGGCATATCGCTCACGTTATACTCCTTACGCATGAAAGTCCGCAGATGGTCGATGGATTTATAGTAGCGGTTCCATGTACCGTGGCAGCGGTCGATGCCGACACGTTTCTTGAGGTCGCCGGTGAATTTCTCGAACGCTTCGAGAAGCAGCCGGTATTTCTCGCCGAAGCCGAGATAGGCATTCTTGACCTTTTCGGCCGTAACGTATGACTCCCGGTCACAAATTGCTTGATAGTGTTTGCCGATCTGGGTGCGGATGTTGTCCAGATGACGGTTGATGCGATCCGCTTCGAGACTACGGCCTTTGGCGCGGCCACCGCTGACCTCCCAAAGCGTTTCCGGGACGGAGAGCTTCGCGCTGAACTGCGCGATGCTGCCGTTGACCGTGATGCGACCCATGACAGGGACGACTTTCTGATCTTTGTCTTTGTTCCTTTTAAGGTAGAACAGAACCTTGAACGTGCTACGCATAAACTCTGCTTTTTAGGGTTGCAAAAATAATTTCAGCAGAGTCGTATGTCAAGATGAATAGAGATGCAAGAAACTGAAAATCACGTTTCTATGAATAATAGAGCAAAAGAAACGAGGTAACGATTTGGAAACCGAAACCTCGTTTAACATTACCTTATTCTACTTTTTTTCTAAAACAAAGGTACTGAAGAAAAGTGTATAATTATTTGATTATCTTTTGCTTTACACTTTTTTATACCTCTGTTTTTTATCCCCGGAACTTCGAAAATGTTTTTCGTATATTTGTATGTGCAATCCCAAATTCCAAAGCCTATGAGAAATTAACGCGCGTATTTTAACCCTTCCACAAGAACTGTTCATGCCGTCCACGCACTAAAAGCGCCGGCAAATACATATAAAAAGCGTTAGCTTTGTACCTTGCTTTCTGAAAATCTGGAAAATTTTAAGAGCAACCGAGGAATGAAGTTTGACGCTCACGTTTCCAACGTGGGCTTCATTCTGTATTTGGTTGCACAGGTTATTCCAGAGCCTCAGAGAGCAAATCAGAGTTTTGTCCCACGTTTTTTATATCTCCACACCCCACAACTCCCACTTAAATATGCCGAGGGACAGGCATCCTGATAATTGTTATGAACAACTATCTCCTGCTGATCGGCATCAGTTGCGTACCTGCCGTAACGGGCATGTGCATCACGCTGCCGCTCTGGCGTCTGAGGCACCTGCGCAACCAAACGATCCATACGCTCGGGCTGACCGTTCTTTTCCTGACCCTGGCAAGTTGCCTGCTGCCGGTAATCACGGGTGAAAATTCGGGTACCGGATTTGCGGCAATCGCCCTGAGCTGCATAAACTTTTTTCTTTTCCGGCACTACGAACGTCTGCTCTACACCTTACGCTGCCCGGGTTGCCGCCACGCGACCCTTCGCGGCCGCGCGGTAAACCGCCGGACTTACCGGCTTCACTGCAAACGGTGCGGACTTTATACCGACTGGCATGAATAACCGAGTGTATGAATAAATTTCATATCATATACATCCAAAACATGCTTATACCAAAGTATCCGCCAGGGGAGTTGGCGGAATACTGGGGCTTATAATTCGATATAGTCGGCCAATCCGGTAAGACTGGTTGGACAGGGGAAATGCAAATTGAAAAGGCGGCAAAAGGAGAGCCCCGCGATTGACAATATCCCGAATTAAAACGCCTCGAACAACAAAGGGCAAAAGGCAGCATCCGCAGGTACAACGCGCCTCGTACCCGGATCGGCCGTGTCGCCCTTTCGGGAAGGTCTTCGGATCTTCCCGATTTTTTTTGCGGACGCAGTTGCCGCCCCGCTAAGCGTAGTTTGTTTTTCCTGCAGCAGCAATGCGGGGACAGGATACAAGAAGCCCCGCATCGAGTCCGCTCCCTGACAAGAAGCAACTATGACCACCTGCATATTGTGCCCGGATTCGAGGATTCGAGGGTTCAAAAGTTCCCGGCCACCGAAGCCCCCGTTTTTCCGTCAGCCGGTTCCGTCGTCGGCCAGCCATACCAGGAAGGGCGGGCAGCAGAAGCCCAAGCGCCCGGAAGATCCGAAAAAGACACCACGCTCAAACGGGGGCTCCTTCGCAATGGGAGGGCTGTGCCAGGCATCCCAACAGAACACCCCGCGCCACACGGAAGAATAAGGCACAGGAAGGCATAGGGAAAGGGACAAGCCTGGGCGCAAGGCGAGCAATTACCCCACGCGGAAAAGGGCATAAAAAAAGGTCAGACCTTACGATCTGACCTTGAAGAGGCGGCTACCTACTCTCCCACGGGAAAACCGCAGTACCATCGGCGTTAGTGAGCTTAACTTCTCTGTTCGGAATGGGAAGAGGTGGAACCTCACTGCTATAACCACCTAAAAGAACGTTTTCGATAAACCGGGACAAAGCAAATCAGTTTGTTTTGTCGTGTGGAGAAAAAGAAGGACGAAGTCCAACATGCTCCATGCTATCGAAGTAGTGCGAGCAGCCTTTTAGTCGCTGCAATCCGTCGCACCCGGTATAAGTTGACATACTTCGGAGATGAGATAAAGAATCTTGTAAAAAAGCCTCTCGGGTAATTAGTACTGCTCGGCTTTGACATTACTGTCTTTACACCTGCAGCCTATCAACGTAGTCGTCTCCTACGCCCCTCAAGGGAAGACTTATCTTGGGGATGGCTTCGCGCTTAGATGCTTTCAGCGCTTATCCAGACCGAACGCGGCTACTCGGCGGTACACTTGGCAGCATAACCGATACACCGGAGGTTCGTCCAACTCGGTCCTCTCGTACTAAAGTCAGAACCCCTCAATCTTCCTACGCCCGCAACAGATAGAGACCGAACTGTCTCACGACGTTCTGAACCCAGCTCGCGTGCCACTTTAATCGGCGAACAGCCGAACCCTTGGGACCTTCTCCAGCCCCAGGATGTGACGAGCCGACATCGAGGTGCCAAACCGCCGCGTCGATATGAGCTCTTGGCGGCGATCAGCCTGTTATCCCCGGAGTACCTTTTATCCTTTGAGCGATGGCCAGTCCACACAGAACCACCGGATCACTATACCCTGCTTTCGCACCTGATCGACTTGTTGGTCTCACAGTCAAGCACCCTTATGCTATTGCACTCTACGCACGGTTACCATTCGTGCTGAGGGTACCTTGGGAAGCCTCCGTTACTCTTTTGGAGGCGACCACCCCAGTCAAACTACCCACCAAACGGTGTCCCCTCTCGAGGGTTAGAACTCAAGTACACAAAGGGCAGTATTTCAACGTCGACTCCACGAACACTGGCGTGCCCGCTTCGTAGTCTCCTGCCTATCCTACACATTGTGTACCCAAATTCAGCGTTAAGCTATAGTAAAGGTTCACGGGGTCTTTTCGTCCCGTTGCGGGTACCCGGCATCATCACCGGGACTACAATTTCACCGAGCTCACGGTTGAGACAGTGTCCAGATCGTTACACCATTCGTGCAGGTCGGAACTTACCCGACAAGGAATTTCGCTACCTTAGGACCGTTATAGTTACGGCCGCCGTTTACTGGGGCTTCGATTCAATGCTTCTCTTGCGATGACATCCCCTCTTAACCTTCCAGCACCGGGCAGGTGTCAGGCCCTATACGTCTTCTTTCGAATTTGCAGAGCCCTGTGTTTTTGATAAACAGTCGCCTGGACCTCTTCGCTGCGCCCACCTCGCGATGGGACCCCTTTTCCCGAAGTTACGGGGTTAATTTGCCTAGTTCCTTAACCGTGATTCACTCGAGCACCTTAGGATACTCTCCTCGACCACCTGTGTCGGTTTACGGTACGGGTGACATATACTATAACTTAGAAGATTTTCTCGGAAGTCGACTTGGGTGCACTATCAAATTGCCCGTAAGCTCTCTGTACTGTCAGGTTTCAGCAAGGACTAACTCTTAATCTGCCCCTATACCTAAGCCCTTTAACCACCTATTCCGTCAGGTGGCGGCACTTACGTTCCTTCGTCTCTCCATCGAGGTATATGTCAGTATCGGAATATTAACCGATTATCCATCGAGATCACCGTTCGGCTTACCCTTAGGACCCGACTAACCCTGATCCGATTAGCGTTGATCAGGAAACCTTGGTCTTGCGGTGTGCGGGTTACTCTCCCGCATTATCGTTACTCATGCCTACATTTGCTTTTCCATACACTCCACCAAACCTCACGGTTCGGCTTCAACGCGGAATGGAATGCTCCCCTACCGCACTTTCGTGCCCAGAACTTCGGTGGTATACTTGATGCCCGTTTATTATCCACGCTTTGCCGCTCGACTAGTGAGCTGTTACGCACTCTTTGAATGAATAGCTGCTTCCAAGCTAACATCCTAGCTGTCTCTGCAGCAAAACATCGTTAGATCAACTTAGTATACTCTTGGGGACCTTAGTTGCTGGTCTGTGTTGTTCCACTCTCGTAACCGGACATTAGCACCCGGTCGCTCACTGCTGTAAATCATACTACTGGCATTCGGAGTTTGTCAGGATTTGGTAGGCGGTGAAGCCCCCGCATCCAATCAGTAGCTCTACCTCCAGTAGACTCTCAATTACAACGCTGCCCCTAAAGGCATTTCGGGGAGTACGAGCTATTTCCCAGCTTGATTAGCCTTTCACCCCTACCCTCAAGTCATCGAGAAGCTTTTCAACGCTTATTCGTTCGGTCCTCCAGTTGGTTTTACCCAACCTTCAACCTGCTCAAGGGTAGATCGCAAGGTTTCGCGTCTACAACCACTGACTAAACGCCCTGTTCAGACTCGCTTTCGCTTCGGCTCCGTGCATCCGTGCACTTAACCTTGCCAGTGATTAGTAACTCGTAGGCTCATTATTCAATAGGCACGCCGTCACGGCACGAAGCCGCTCCGACAGGTTGTAAGCGTATGGTTTCAGGTTCTATTTCACTCCCCTGTTCGGGGTTCTTTTCACCTTTCCCTCACGGTACTGGTTCACTATCGGTCTCTTGGGAGTATTTAGCCTTACCGGGTGGTCCCGGCGGATTCAGACAGGATTCCTCGTGTCCCGCCCTACTCAGGATACTGCTATCGCCTGACGTGCTTACCTGTACGAGTCTTTCACTCTCTACGGATGAACTTTCCAGAACATTCCAGTTCACAGTCATTTGAATATTGCAGTCCTACAACCCCACAGTTGCCGTAACAATTGTGGTTTAGGCTGTTTCCCGTTCGCTCGCCGCTACTTAGGAAATCGATGTTTCTTTCTTTTCCTCCTCCTACTAAGATGTTTCAGTTCAGAGGGTTGGCCCACTTTCGTGTGACAGGCCTTCTGCCTGCCGGGTTGTCCCATTCAGAAATCCTCGGATCAATTCTCGTTTGCAAATCCCCGAGGCTTATCGCAGCTTACCACGTCTTTCTTCGCCTCCAAGAGCCTAGGCATCCCCCATACGCCCTTTATTACTTTCTTACATTTCCGATAACCCCTATTGTAGTTATCGGAACTTTATCTCATCTCCTTAAATATGTCAATGAACGTCGCAAATTTTCATTTGCAGTGAACAGCACTCGGTTCGAACCTACGCCTAAAGCGGTGCTGTTGTGACGTTTCTTTGAAGTGAGCAGCTAAATTACCTTTGAAACAAGGCTCCAGAAAGGAGGTGTTCCAGCCGCACCTTCCGGTACGGCTACCTTGTTACGACTTAGCCCCAGTTACCGGTTTTGCCCTAGGTCGCTCCTTGCGGTCACGAACTTCAGGCACCCCCAGCTTCCATGGCTTGACGGGCGGTGTGTACAAGGCCCGGGAACGTATTCACCGCGCCATGGCTGATGCGCGATTACTAGCGAATCCAACTTCATGGAGGCGGGTTTCAGCCTCCAATCCGAACTGAGATAGGCTTTCGAGATTGGCATCCCCTCGCGGGGTAGCGACCCTCTGTACCTACCATTGTAACACGTGTGTAGCCCCGGACGTAAGGGCCGTGCTGATTTGACGTCATCCCCACCTTCCTCTCGGCTTACACCGGCAGTCCCGCCAGAGTGCCCAGCTTGACCTGATGGCAACTAACGGTAGGGGTTGCGCTCGTTATGGGACTTAACCCGACACCTCACGGCACGAGCTGACGACAACCATGCAGCACCTAGTTTCCTGCCCCGAAGGGAAATCCTGTTTCCAGAATCGTCAGTAACTTTCAAGCCCGGGTAAGGTTCCTCGCGTATCATCGAATTAAACCACATGTTCCTCCGCTTGTGCGGGCCCCCGTCAATTCCTTTGAGTTTCATTCTTGCGAACGTACTCCCCAGGTGGATAACTTATCGCTTTCGCTTAGTCACCGACTGTGTATCGCCGACAACGAGTTATCATCGTTTACTGCGTGGACTACCAGGGTATCTAATCCTGTTTGCTCCCCACGCTTTCGTGCCTCAACGTCAGATATAGTTTGGTAAGCTGCCTTCGCAATCGGTGTTCTGTATGATCTCTAAGCATTTCACCGCTACACCATACATTCCGCCTACCGCAACTACTCTCTAGTCTAACAGTATTAGAGGCAGTTCCGGAGTTAAGCCCCGGGATTTCACCTCTAACTTATCAAACCGCCTACGCACCCTTTAAACCCAATAAATCCGGATAACGCTTGAATCCTCCGTATTACCGCGGCTGCTGGCACGGAGTTAGCCGATCCTTATTCGTACGATACTTTCAGTCACCTACACGTAGGTGAGTTTACCCTCGTACAAAAGCAGTTTACAACTCATAGAGCCGTCTTCCTGCACGCGGCATGGCTGGTTCAGACTTGCGTCCATTGACCAATATTCCTCACTGCTGCCTCCCGTAGGAGTCTGGTCCGTGTCTCAGTACCAGTGTGGGGGGTTAACCTCTCAGTCCCCCTATGTATCGTTGCCTTGGTGAGCCGTTACCTCACCAACTAGCTAATACAACGCATGTCCATCTATAACCACCGGAGTTTTCAACCCGGAGAGATGCCTCTCCGAATATTATGGGGAATTAGTACCAATTTCTCAGTGTTATGCCCCTGTTATAGGTAGGTTACATACGCGTTACGCACCCGTGCGCCGGTCGCCGGCAATTGAAGCAAGCTTCAATCCCGATGCCCCTCGACTTGCATGTGTTAGGCCTGCCGCTAGCGTTCATCCTGAGCCAGGATCAAACTCTCCATTGTATAAAATGTTTTGTTTTTAAATCTTTAGCTCAAATCTCAAAGGTATTGTTTGAAATTCACTCTCTCGCGAGAGTGGAAAACTTTTAGCTGCTCAAATACTTCAAAGAACGCTGTTCAAATATATCGCTATAAAGAACAATTTCTTTCTTTTTGCCGGGTCTGTCCTTTCGGCCTTCCCCGTTGTTCCGACCGCCGATTTTTCAGCGGAAAGTGGTGCAAAGATAAGTCATCTTTTTGAAACCACCAAATCTTTTCGAAAGAATTTTTTCAGAAATTTTCAGAACCTTTTTTCTTATCGTTTCGAACCGTATTTCTTATTCGAAGCGGGTGCAAAGGTAAGTCATTTTTCCGAATCTCCAAAAGATTTTGGAACTTTTTTCAAAATTTTTCAGAACCTGTTTTTTCCGCCCCGGAGCAGTATTTCTCTCTCGAAGCGGATGCAAAGATAAGGGCATTCCGGAGTTATTTCCAAATAATTCCGGGACTTTTTTTCGACAATTTCACCACCTTTTTTACACACGGCTATCGGTCAGCGAGTTAGTTGTGAAAAATTTTTAATATATTTGCAAAAACGAACGGCGGAGACTATGAAACAGGCTTTAATATATATAGGTATGCTTCTGCTGGTCATTTCCTGCGGCCAAAACCGCGATCGCCTGCACACGGGCGACCTGCTCTTCCAGGCCGGAAAAACCACGGAGATGACCGGGGCGATCACGGCCGCGACGGGCGAAGAAGGGCCGCTGAATTTCTCACACGTGGGGATCGCCGTCGTAGGCGGAGGAGCTGATTCGGTGCTCGAAGCCACGACCGACGGCGGCGTCCGGCTCACATTACTGGCGGAATTTCTCGGACGCTCCGCAAAAATCGACGGACACCCGGCAGTAGTTGCCATGCGGTTGAAGGACACGGCCGGCATCGCGGCTGCCGTCCGCCGTGCACGCAGCTTCCTCGGAGTCCCCTACGATTATTCGTTCCGGCCCGGAAGGGAGAAACTCTATTGCAGCGAACTGGTGTGGGAAAGCTACCGCGCCGAAGACGGCACCCCGCTTTTCACGGCGCGGCCGATGAACTTCCGCGCCGCGGACGGAACCCTGCCGCAATTCTGGGCCGACCTGTTCGACCAACAGGGCGAGCAGGTTCCCGAAGGGCTGCCCGGCACGAATCCCAACGACATGGCACGCGAGGAGCTCCTCGAAGAGGTGCACCGTTATTTCTGACCGATGGGCACCGGCACACACCACCATGACACGGCGTTCTCGATCGTCAAGGCCCTCGGCATCGTAGCGGTGGTGATTTCACACGCCGCGATCCTGACACCGCTGGAAACCTTCACCTACTATTTCAACACGGCCGTCTTCTTTTTCGTCGCGGGCTATTTCTTCGAAGACGGACAGACCGCCGCCCCGGGGCGTTTCATAGGCCGCAAGCTCCGGCGCCTCTACCTGCCCTACGCCGTCCTGGGCACGCTCTTCGTGCTGCTGCACAACCGATTCCTGGAGTGGCACCTGATCGCCTACGACTTCAGCGCCCGGGAGGCCATCCTGCCCTACGACACCCCGGAACTGCTCCGGACGCTGGGAAGGGTATTCCTGTTCCTGCACCACGAGCAGATGCTGGCGCCCTTCTGGTTTCTGCAAGGGCTGTTCCTCGGGCTGATGCTCTTTTTCTGCATCACGCTGGCGACCCGGAAACTCGCACCGACGCAGGCCGGGGCAGAGCGGCTGCGCGGGGGCTCCATCCTGTTCCTGTTTACGGTCGCCATGCTGCTCGCCCGCCATCCGTCGGGCATTCCGGGCGAGTGGATCGCCGTCAGGACATTCGCCATTACAGGGATAATCTATCTCGGAAAACTCTTCCGCATCTTCCGCGCGCGGATCCCGCTGGACGGGCGCATCGCAACGCTCTGCCTGGTCATCCTGCTCGCGGCGGCAGCCGCAGGCTGCCGCGTCAACCTCGGCGGGAGACTTTTCGCAAACCCGGTGTTCTTCGTCGTGCTGGTATGCTCAGGATGCTACCTGCTCGTCACCGCCGCAAGCCGCCTCGCGGCATACGGCAACTGGCTGACACGTATGCTGGACTATACGGGACGGCACACGATGGCGATCATGCTTTGGCACGTCCCCGTTTTCAAACTGGTGATACTCTTTCAGATGTGGGTTTGCCACTACCCGCTCCGCAGCCTGGCCTGCCACCCGGTCATTCCCACGGGATCGCCCTGGTGGTGGATACCCTATACCCTGGCCGGGATTGCCGTGCCAATGGTTTTCTGCGTGCTGTACGACCGGCTCAGACGATCCGTTCGACGGTAATGTCGGGATTCTCGCGCAGCAGGTCGATATAGCGGTCTTCATCGGCATTTCCCTTGGCACGGATGACCAGGGTGGCCCGGTAGACGATGCCGTCTGCGCCGCGCTGCGCCTCGACCTCATAGGAGATCACCGCATATTCGCGGCTCTGCAATTCGTTGAACATGTCGTCGACCGCAGCCCGGCTCGCAGCCGAAAAGATCACCATCGTCCTGCGGCGCCCCAATCCCCCGAACACGAGTGTGAGCACTTCCAGCGCGAAGAGCGTCAGCAGAGTAGCCGCAGCCGCCACGATATACATGTGCGCCCCGGCCGCAAGCCCGATGCCCGCCGTGGCCCAAAGGCTCGCCGCCGTCGTAAGCCCGCGCACCAGCTGCCGGTGGATGATGATCGTACCCGCCCCGATGAAGCCGATGCCGCTCACCACCTGCGCAGCGATGCGGCTGGGGTCGAGCCCCACGCCTGTATGCGTCAGGATGTCGGCGAAACCGTACTGCGACACGATCATCATCAGCGCGCTGCCCAGCGCCACCAGAAAATGGGTACGGAAACCCGCATCCTTGACCCGGTATTCGCGGTCGAGGCCGATCACCGTACCGCAAAGGCCCGCCACGCACAAGCGTATGATAAAATCCCACTCCATCTCCATCATCCTGCGGTTTTTGATTTGCAAATCCAAATATACGGAAAATTATCGGGAACGCAAACCGCCCGGGGACACAGGCGGCAGGCAGCCCGGCGTTTCCCTGCAATAACTGCGCAACGGGAATAAAAAGAGGGAGATTTTTCAGCCCCGCGATTGCGGTATGCCGAATTTTTGTTATCTTTGCAGGCTAAGTTTAACTAATTAACTATTTACGACAATGCCGAAAATGAAAACCAATGCCGCTGCGAAGAAGCGTTTTACCTTCACCGGCACAGGAAAGATCAAGCGTAAACACGCTTATCACAGTCACATCCTGACCAAAAAGACGACGAAACAGAAGCGTAACCTCTGCTACTCGGGTACGGTTTCTGCGGCCGACGAGGCCAAAATCAAGAACCTGCTGGTCAAGTAACCGACCTGCGGAATTTATTAACCGGAGCGAATCAGCCCCGAAGAACGCGGGAGAACCGCGTCGCTGACAGCTCTTCAAAAACTTTACAAGTATGCCACGTTCAGTCAACGCCGTTGCATCACGCGCACGTAGAAAAAAAGTTTTGAAACTTGCCAAAGGTAACTTTGGTTCAAGGGGAAATGTTTGGACCGTTGCGAAAAACACGGTCGAAAAGGGTTTGCAGTATGCATATGCACACCGCCAGCTCAAAAAGCGGACATTCCGCTCGCTGTGGATCATGCGTATCAACGCCGCAGTCCGCGCACAGGGAATGACCTATTCACAATTTATCGGCAAACTCAACGCCAAGGGCATCGCACTGAACCGCAAGGTTCTGGCCGACCTGGCGATGAACGAGCCAAAAGCATTCGAGGCAATAGTTAAAGCAGTTAAATAAACCCTTCTGCGAAGGGTTTGCAGCGGCGGACACCTCGGTGTCCGCCTTTTTTGGCATCACAGCGAAACAAGCATGGAAAACTGGAAAAAGACATTCGGGATCATCTGGAGCGGGCAGCTCGCCTCGATCCTCAGCAGCTCGGTCGTCGGCTACGCGATCATCTTCTGGATGAGTATCGAGACCGGTTCGGCCGAGGTGCTGGCGCTGGCAGCAATTGCGGGTATGCTGCCCCAATCGCTGCTGGGCCCGGTCGTCGGGGTCTACGTCGACCGATGGGATCGCAAACGCACGATGATCCTGGCCGACAGCTTCATCGCGTTCTGCACGCTCATCCTGGCCGTGCTTTTCTGGTTCGACGTGGCGCAGATGTGGCATATCTACATCCTGCTGGCCTGCCGCTCCGTGGGATCGGCCTTCCATTCGCCATCCATGCAGGCTTCCGTGCCGCTGCTGGCTCCCGAGGCCCAGCTGACCCGGGTGGCGGGCGTCAACCAGATCATCAATTCGCTGTCGAACATCATCGGCCCGGCATTGGGCGCCGTGCTCATCAGCTTCACGGGCATCGGCAATATCCTGCTTCTGGACGTCGCCGGCGCCATCATCGCCTGCACCTCGCTGCTGTTCGTACACATCCCCAATCCCGTGCGGAGCACACTCAAACCGAATCTTTGGAGGGAGTTCCGCGAGGGATTCAGCGCCATCACCGCCGTACCGGGAATGGCATGGCTCTTCACGCTGACGATCCTCGTGCTCTTCTTCATCATGCCCGTCGGCGTGATGTTCCCGCTGATGACCCTGCAACATTTCGGCGGCAGCACCTATGACATGAGCCTCATTGAGATCGTATGGGGCGGCGGCGCGCTTGTCGGCGGCGCCATCATGGGCGCACGCGTCTACCGGGTCAACCGCATCGTCCTGATCAACCTGATGAACTTCATCGTCGGCGTATCGTTCACGCTGTCGGGTATGCTTTCGCCGGGGGCCTTCGCTCTCTTCGCCGTGCTCTCGTGCATCGAGGGCATCGCGGGCGGCATCTTCAACGCATCGTTCGTGGCAGTCGTACAGACCCGCATCGACGCGGGTGTCCTGGGGCGCGTGATGTCGCTCTATTACAGCTTCGGGTTGCTTCCGTCGGCTATCGGACTGCTCGGTACGGGGTTCCTGGCCGAACAGGTCGGGCTCACCACGACCTTCGTCATCGCAGGACTGGTGATCTGCACGCTCGGACTCACGGCTTTCTGCATCCCCTCGGTCATGCGGCTCGACAGGCAGTCAAAAAGCGCGGAGCACCAGACACAGGCAACAGACGGGAAGTAAATCCCGGTCAAGCCACGGGGCGACAGCAAGAAACCGTATACCCGGGCATCACCGGGGCAAGCGCCCGACAAAACACGCCCGGAAACCCTGCCGCTCGGCAAACAGGCCGCCCGGAAAATAAAAAAGCGGTGCGAATTTTCGCACCGCTTTTACTTTTGCCGCTATGGCTCAGATCGTCACCGTATTCCCGTTGTAAGTAATCGTCGTCAGCAATTTCTTACCGTCGGCGCTCACGGCATACTGCACCGTCACTTTCGGTGAGGGGAAGGCAGTAAAATCATACCCGCCGGTCATCATCGCTTCGATCTTACCCTCCCTGATGCTCGACTTCGTATAGTACTCGACATTCGAGAGCGTCATGCTCAGCTCCAGATGCGTTGCATTGTCCATCGTATAGAACGAAGGGCCGTAAAGCAATCCCTCTTTCACGACGAACTTCTCGCCCACGCAATCCGAATAGGTGAAATTCATGTTCTCGGGCTTCAACGTCATGCGGCCGCCCCAATTCGAAGTGAAATTGCTGCCCGAATCGAGGTAGCAGGCCTGGTTCGCAATGCTGATCGCATAGGCTCCGTTCTCATCGTTGTAGAGCTGCGTGGAACCGCCCACCAGCGAAGCCTTTACCGACGCATTGCCGTTGGTGGCCGTCAGCACCAGTTTTTCGTCGAACGTCACCGTCCAGACCTTTCCGGCCACGGCCTCTTCGAGCAGCGGGGCCTCGCCCGTGTCGATCAGCACGGCACCCTCGCGCGAATAGCCGTCCAGATCCATATATGCAGGATTGAAGGTGATTTTGTAACCGGTGGTCGTCTTTTCGATCGTCGAAGAAGTACCGAGCAACTTGCTCTTGATGGAGACGCCTTCGATTTTCACGTCCTCGAGTTTTTCCACCCCCTGCTTGTCGGCTTCGGCCACGAGCATCGCCATACGCATACCTATGTTGGCCTGCTCGGTCGCCATGGAATACTGGCTGGATGTCCAGTTGTAGATGTTGATCCCCTGCTGAACCGGTTGCAACTTCTTATAGGTGTCGTCCTCGTTGATACACCCGGTGAAAACCATCGACGCTACCGCCGCCGCCACAAACAAAATTTTTTTCATCATATGTAATTTTAATAATACTTTACTCTTATAAACGTCCCGATTCGTAAAATACTGCGCCAAGGCATAAAAAATATGCAAATTATTCTATTTTCATCCGGCAACCCGGACGGACAAACTCCGGCAGCGAGCCTGTCACACGCAACGTACCAACCTCAGCGAACGGCTCTTCCGCCCCGCACCCCTGCCTTCCGGGAGAGGCCGCACACCCATCCGCCCTCCAAGCCGTTTTTCCGGCATCGGACTTCGCCCTCCACCGCCGCGACCCGGCCGGCCGCCCCGGGCACCTCCGGGGGGGGCAGGGTTCCTCCCATCCGGCCCGGGCGTCGCGTCGGGATGTCCGGGTTTTGAACCAGGCGATCCGTCCCCGGCTGCTGCCGTCCGCCTGGCACGCGGAACGCCATCTTCGGCACCCGGCGTTTCTCCGCAACCTTGCAGATGCCTGTTTCCTGTCCGCAGCCTGCGCCGGGACGCCCGCCGCTATAGAGTACGCCGGAACCGGTACGAAAAACATCCCGGAAACCGTCCCTATCGTTTTTTCGGGTTCGATTGCGGCTCAAAGGTACGAATATTTCACTTTTTTTCATTATATTGGCATTGTAATGTATAATATTTGAGCATGAACCCAAAATTCTTATTGCTTATGTCGTTCCTATCGTTTTTCGGATGCGGAAAGAAAGCTCCCGAATACCCTGCCGACACGCTGACTACGCGCGACGGCACGCAAATCACGCTCACCTTTTTCAAACACGCCTCGCTCGCGATCGAGGCCGGGGGAAAATACATCTACGTAGATCCCGTAAGCGGCTATGCCGACTACGCCGCCCTGCCCAAGGCCGACGTGGTGCTCATCACCCACTCGCACTACGACCACCTGGACGTGGCAGCCGTCGAAGCGATCCAGACCCCGCAGACCGAGATACTCTGCGACCGCACGTCGGCCGAGGCGTTCGAGATGAACTGCTACACGATGCGCCCGGGCAGCGTCGCCACGCCGCGCGATTACCTGAAAGTCGAGGCCGTGGCCGCTTACAACACGACCGACGGGCACCTGCAATTCCATCCCAAAGACCGCGAGGACTGCGGCTATATCCTCACCCTCGGCGGCTCGCGCATCTACATCGCCGGCGATACCGAACCCACGCCCGAATTGAAGGCGCTGAAGAATATCGACATCGCCTTCCTGCCGGTCAACCAGCCCTACACGATGACCGTCGACCAGGCCGTCGAAGCCGTCAAGGCGATCCGGCCGACGATATTCTACCCCTACCACTACGGCGAAGTCGAGGAAAAGACCGACATCGACCGTCTCGTACGGGAGTTGGAAGGCGTGACCGAGGTGCGTATCCGGCCGATGGAATAAGGCCGCCCGGCCGGCAAACGGCAGGCGTCCGGGCTCCGGCAAACCGTTCCGCCCCCGGTGCGCCGCACGGCCCCCGGCAAAACCAAAAGGAGTATCCCCCCAAAAGAGGGATACTCCTTTTTCCATCCGGAAAAGCCGGGTTATTTGCACTCCCTGCCGACGATATTGCGCTCGACGACAAACGAAACGATCAGTCCGACACCGCCGAAGCAGAGAACCGACCCGCCGTAGACGATGCTCCGCATTTCGTACGAAGCATCATAGGCACACCAGTTCAGCAACATGAAGGCGAAGAGCAGCCCGAAACCGATGCCCAGTAAAAGGCAACCGGCCTTCAGGGTTCCGGACACCCCGCCCGACACGGGACGCACCGACACGGGAGCGCCGATCCTCACACCCATCGGTACGAACTTCAGGTAGTCGATCAGGGTATTGCCGTCCATTTTATCAATAATCATGCGGCGCTCGCGACGGCACACGAGCAATTCGAAGAACTTGTAGATTCCCAGCGTAATCACGCCTACGACCAAGGGGACAAAAATAAAATCCATCATAATTTTTAAAAGTATTAAAGATTACCAATTCGTTTTTGCGATCTTTGCCTTATTAGACGCAACTCCGCGAAAAAGGTTACAAGTTCCGGAAAAACGGCGTCGGCATGTAACCTTTCCAGGCAAAATGCGTCTAACCAGATAGCAATGCAACAACAGGAGGAACTGGAGCTGATCCGACGGATCGTAAACGGAGAAACCGATCTGTATGCCATCCTTGCCCGGCGGTACGGGCGGGTGGTCTACACGCTGGTTTCCCGCATCGTCGGCTGCGCAGAGGATGCCGAGGAGCTGGCTCAGGACGTTTTCCTCAAGGCGTTCCGCAACCTGCACAGGTTCAACGGGCACAGTTCGTTCCCGACCTGGCTCTTCCGGATCGCCTACAACACGGCGGTCTCCGAGACACGGCGCCGCAAACGCGAATGGGCCTGCATCGACCAGGCGCGGCTGGCGAACCTGCCCGACAGCGAAGCCGAGCGGATGGATGCCTGGGAGGGAAGACAGGAATACCTCGACGCACTGGCCCGTGCCGTCGGAGAATTGGAGCCCGAAGAGCGGGCGCTCGTTACGCTCTTCTACTACGAGGAGTACTCCGTAAGCGAATGCGCCGGGATCACGCAGATGTCGGAGTCCAACGTCAAAGTCCGTCTTCACCGCATCCGCAAAAAACTGTATATACTGGTAAATACGCTACTGCATGGAAACGAAACATAACATAATCCGCCGTGCGCTGGAGCAAGCTCCGGGCACGCAGTTGCCCGAAGGGTTCTGCGTACGCCTCATGGAACGGCTGGAACGCGAATCGGAACGGCGCGAGCGGCGCGAAACATGGTTGCTGGGCACGGCGGGCGTATTCTGCCTGCTGGCGGTGATCGCCGGACTCGCCTGGTATTTATGGTACGAACCTGGCGTCGGGCTGCATCTGCCCGACATGCCCTCACTCCCCGACAGACCCGCGTTGCCCGGCCTGGGCTCCATGCAACTTCCCGAACCGGATTTCCCGGCCGAAAGCAGGCGGCTGTCCCTGTTCTACGTCTTTATCGCCGCGACGTTCCTCGCCCTCGCAGGGCTCGACCTCTGCCTGCGCAGGCGCAGGCACAATGCCGCGAAAACAAACGCACACCCGCACCGATAAACCGGGCACACCGGCAACCGGGCGGATTCCGGGCATGCGGAACACTCCCGGCCGTCGTTCGGCATGCACCGACCCTTATCGGCTGCCGTACGATACCAGACGGCAGACCCACCGCAGAGAATGGACAGCGATCAGCAGACGGCCGACGGCGGACAATGGGCAGAGGGCTGTGAGCAAGGGGCACCAGTGGGCTGTGGGCACCGAACGGCGGGCAGTGAATAGCGGATCGGGGGAAACCGACGGCTGCACAGGAGCCCGCCCACCGACCGAAACAAAAGGGAGGACAATATTGTCCTCCCTTTCCGATAACAAAACCCGCCGGCGTTATTTCTTCGTGTCGGCTTTTTTCGGTTCGGCCTTGACTTTGATCGAAGCAAAACCCTTGACGATATTATCGTCGCTGTTTTTCGTGGAATCGTAGACCACGGTCACCTCCTTCTTGGGCAGGTCGACCTTCACGTCCTTGACGCCCTTGCCGAGCGAGGGGACATTGTTCATGATCTTCTTGACACAGTGTTCACAGTCGATGTCGGTCGTGAAAACCGTCGTCACCGTCTTTTTGTCGGCAGCCTTCTGCGCTGCACACATGCCCACACCCATCACGAGTGCAAGGCACAGCATTAAAATTTTCTTCATCCTGGTGTTTATTTAAAGGTTAATCAATACAAATTGAACCGCAGGCCGATATAGAATTTGCGCCCCATCAGCGGCCCCCATACGTTCATCGAGTTGAAACCCGTCGAATAGGGGTTGTCCGCATTGAGGATCGGGTCGTGCTGGCGGTAGTCGGCGATGTTCTCGCAACCGGCATAGATGTCGAACTTGCCGACCTTGCGGCTTATCTGGGCGAAGAACATCGGGTAGCGCGGCGAATACTTGTCGTCGGCCAGGTCGCCCGTCTGCGTCGGGATGCGCGCAGGGCCGTTCAGCTGTGCCGTCGCGTCGAACACCCAGCGGCGGAATTTCGTGGCGTACTGGATATTGAGCAGCGTCTTGTACTGGCTCACCAGCGGCCGTTCCACGCGGGCGGTCTTTCCGTCGGGGCGGTCGATCGTCATCTCGCTGTCCGTATAACGGAACGTGGCGAAGATGTCCAACCGTTCGACAGGCGTCCACGAAAAGTCGATCTGGTAGGTATCCGTATAGGAACGCTTGTCCGAATTATAGAGCACGATCTGGTCGGCGCTGTACTCCTGGTCGGCGATCACCGAATTGTAGAACTGCGTGCGGAAATAGTCGAAACTCAGCGTTGCGTCGCCGGGACTGACCAGCCCGAAGGTCTGCGTGAGGCTTCCGCCCACCGTAAGTGCCTTCTCCAGCCGGTTGAAACCGTCGAAATCGGGGATTACGATCTGCCGTCCGGTCGCCAGCATACCGATGTTGTCGGTGATGACATTGGTCGAACGGTATCCCAGGCCGGCCGAGCCGCGCAGCGTGGTCGAGGGGGTGATGTTCCAGCGGATATGCCCGCGGGGCGTCACGAAGAACTTGTCATAAAACGCATTGTAATCGCCGCGGATACCCGCCACGACCGAGAACTTGTCCTTGATCGAATAGGTATACTCGGCATAGGCACCCACTTCCTGCTCGTTGCGGTCGAAGTCGTAGAGCGTAGCCGGAGCCGCCGCAATCCACGGGGTGTTGTTGGCAAAACTCTCGCGGTAGTACTGCAAATGTCCCTGTGCACCGACGATCAGCGACGACCGGTAGGTGAAATAGTGGTTGTACATGAGGTTCAGCGAGAGCGTATTCTCATTGCCGCGGTAGTCGTTCAGCCCGAAATAGGCGTTCTCGTTGAAGTGGTCGAAATCGGCCACGAAAGCCAGGTTCGAACGCATCTCATCCTGCTCGTCGGCATCGTAGACCGACGGGCCGACGGGCATACCTATTTTAAAATAACCGTTCGCGCCGCGGTTGCGGATCTTCGAACCGTAGAGGGGCATATCGGCGCCCGTCTCCTTCCAGTCCCAGTTCTTCTCCATCTCGTCGCGCATCGAATTCTTGTAGTCGAGCATACCGCCCAGGCGGTTCTCCTGTACGAATTTCCATCCCCAGCGGATCTGCGTACCGTTATCGGCCGCATAAAGCCACTTGTTGGCCACGTTGATCTGGTCGGAAATCGGCAGGTCGCGGAATCCGTCGTCGTTGTGATCCATCTTGCGGACGTCGGTATCCATCGAACCGTGGAGCAGGATGACGCTCGACAGTTTCTTGTCCTTCGTGACGGGGAACGCCGTCGAGATGTTGGCCTCGGGGCGCAGTTCGTCGTCCAGATAGAGGTTCACGAACAGCCTCTCGTCGTCCGTCGGCTTGCGGTGCTCGAGGTTGATCTGCCCCGTGATGGCCTCATGCCCGGCAGTCACCGACGCCACGCCTTTCGATACCTGAATCGAATTGAGCCACATGCCGGGCGTGTAGCTCAGTCCGTAGGGGGCGCTCAGCCCGCGCATGATCGGGCGGTTTTCGTCGAGTATCTGAGTGTAGGTACCTGCCAGGCCGAGCATCTTGATCTGCCGTGCGCCCGAAATGGCATCGCTGTACCCGACGGTCACCGACGCCGAGTTCTCGAAGCTCTCGGCCAGGTTGCAGCAGGCCATCTTGCAGAGGCCCGCGAACGAGATCATCTCGCCCTTGACGATGCCGTCACGCTTGACGAAGTTGCCGCTCAGGTTACCCTCGACCACCACGTCCTCCAACGCTACGCCTTCGGAAGCGAGTGTGAATTCGATACGCTCCGCACCGCCTGCCACACGCAGCGTGTCGTTCACATATCCCAGATACGAGGCGACCAGATTGTCGTAACCTTTTACCCGGTGGAGCAGGAACGCCCCCTGGGCATCGGTGCTGGCACCGATCGTAGTACCCTCCCAGTAAACCGAAGCGCCCACCAGCGGCTGGTTGTCGGCGTCGCGGACTACACCCCGCAAATCCTGTGCGCAGAGGGTACCGCACACGGCAAGGGAAGAAACAGATAAAATGATTTTGTTGATTTTCATTACATTCCGTTATTGGTTAAAACTATTTGCGGGCGGATGCGCGCAGCATCCGTCCCAAAAAGGTTTTAAGCCAATGCGGGAGGGGCACGAAGCCCTGCGGAGCGCACATGGCCCCGCATGACGAAAGGAGCGCCGCGTTCGGGAAGCGTCTCCCCGAAAAGCTTGAGGTCGGCCGCAACCGGAGCCTCCGCAACCAATGCGGGCGGCAGGTCGGTGACCGTGCAGCGGATGAATTTCTCGTGGTTATCGGAAGAGGAACCCGTATAGAGTTCGATTTCGGTCGAATGGTGGTTGCCGCAGCAGGGAGCCTTCAGCGACTCGCCGGCACCCGCGGCATCGGCGCCGTGCTGGCAGTGGTGGCAGCAGACATGCGACGACATCGTGACGCACTTGCACGAAAGCGACACATACGCAGGGCCGCCCCACGCCGTCAGGTAGATGGCGAGCAGCAACAGCGATATGAGTCTTTTCAATTTCATGCTACCTTTCAAGTTTTCCGTCCGTACGCCGGACACGTGCCGCCGGTTACTCCAGCACGCCGCATTCGGCGAGCTTCGCAGCCCAGGCCTCGGCATCGCGCTGTGCGGTGGCTTCGTCCACGTCGTAACGCTCCAACAACAGGGCGGCTGCATCCCCGGTGGTAAAGTCCTTGCCGCCGAGCGCCTCCCAAAGATAGAGCGACGAATCGTTGAGCGCCAGAATACGGGTCATGTCGGCACCGCAGCGGCCCGGCATGATGATCACATGCTCCCCCGCCATCTCGCGCACTTTGAAATTTTCGCTTATCTTCATTTGTCGAACGTCTAATCCGATGCAAAAGTATAAAAAATTCCGGGAAACACCTAATTTTTCCTACCTTTGTATTCATGGAAAGGGCAGCGGACAAGATATACGACGTGCTGAAACGCTACTGGGGCTTCACCGAATTCCGCCCCGTACAGGAGCGTATCATCCGTTCGGTGATGGACGGGCGCGACACCCTGGCCCTGATGCCCACGGGCGGCGGAAAGTCGCTTACCTACCAGATCCCCGGACTTGCGCAGGAGGGGCTGTGCATCGTCGTGACGCCCCTGATCGCCCTGATGAAAGACCAGGTCGACCGCCTGCGGGCACGGCACATCCCGGCCGTGGCGATCCATTCGGGGCTCTCGCCGCGTGCAATCGACATCGCGCTGGACAACTGTGTCTACGGCGACGTCAAGTTCCTTTACGTCGCCCCCGAGCGGCTCGCGACGGAAGCCTTCCGCCTGCGCGTCGTGCGCATGAACGTATCACTCGTGGCCGTCGACGAAGCCCACTGCATCTCGCAGTGGGGCTACGACTTCCGCCCTTCGTACCTGCGTATCGCCGAGCTGCGCGAGAAGTTGCCCGGTGTCCCGGTGCTGGCGCTCACGGCCTCGGCCACGAAACTCGTGGCCGAAGACATCATGCGCCACCTGCGGTTCGCCGAACCGCATATCCTGCGGAGCAGCTTCGCACGTCCCAACCTTTCGTACAGCGTCCGCCACACCGACGACAAGAACGGGCAGCTGCTGCGCCTGGTACGTAACGTCCCCGGCTCGGGCATCGTCTACGTCCGTACGCGCGAAGGCACCGAGCAGGTCGCCGACATGCTGCGCAGGGAGGGTATAACGGCCGCGGCCTACCATGGGGGCATGGGGCATGCCGAACGCTCGCTGCGGCAGGAGGAGTGGGTCTCGGGCAGGACGCGCGTGATGGTCGCCACCAACGCCTTCGGCATGGGCATCGACAAACCCGACGTGCGCTTCGTCGCCCATTACAGCATGTGCGACTCGCTCGAGAGCTACTACCAGGAGGCCGGCCGAGCGGGCCGCGACGGCATGCGGAGCTACGCCCTGCTGCTGGTCTCGTCGGACGACGGCGAACGCATCGTGCGGCGTTTCGAGCAGGAATTCCCGCCGCTCGAAAAGATCAAGGACATCTACGAACGGGTCTGCTCCTACCTGCAGGTCGGCATCGGCGACGGTGCCCAGGCGTCGTTCCTGTTCAACATCCACGACTTCTGCGCCCGCGAGCACCTCTACTCCGGCACGGTCGTAAGCGCCCTGAAGCTCCTGCAGCAAAACGGGTACATGACGCTGACCGACGCACAGGAGAACCCGGCGCGGATCATGTTCTGCGTGAGCCGCGACGACCTCTACAAACTCCGCGTGCAGCGCGACGAGCTGGATCACTTCATCCGCACGCTGCTGCGCCTCTACAACGGGGTCTTCACCGAATTCCGGCAGATCGACGAGGGCGAGATCGCCACCTGGAGCGGCTATACCGTACAGCGGGTCAAGGAGCTGCTCAAACGCCTCTGGCAGTTGCGCGTGATCCGCTACGTCCCCTCCAACCGCTCGCCGATCCTCTTCATGGACGAGGAGCGGCTGCCCCGCGCCGACCTCTACATCGCCCCCGAGACCTACAAACGGCGGCAGGAGCTGATGCGCGAACGCTTCGAACACATGCTCGCCTACGCCGCGAACGAGACCCGTTGCCGCAGCGCCGTTCTGGAAGGGTATTTCGGTGAAGGCGCCCCTGCGGCATGCGGCGTATGCGACATCTGCCTCGCACACAAACGTGCCGGGAAGCAGCAGGCACAGGGCTGCGCCACGCCGTCGGCCGACGGCGGGCTGCGCGAAAAACTGCGGCAAAGGCTATCCCGCGGGGCAGCCGACCCGCACGAACTGGCCGCGGAATTCCCCGGGGAGGCACAGCAGATAGGCCGGGCGCTGCGCGAATTGCTCGACGAAGGCATCGCCGGCACGGGCAGGGATGGAAAAATCGGGTTAAAATAGGGCCGCAACCGCCCGCGGGGATGTAAAAAATCGCCCCGCATGCCGTTTTCCGGAAATAATTCCGTATTTTTGTGAGAATGTTCCACGGCATGACTACGACAAACAACTTTACGGATAAGATCAGCAACGAGGAGGCCGCAGCGCTTCCGGCCATCGAATTCAGGGGCGAAATACGCATCGTCGACAACGAGCGCGACATCGTCCCCGCCTGCAAATTCCTGATGAAACAACGCGTCATCGGTTTCGACACCGAGACCCGCCCGTCGTTCCGGCCGGGGGTGACGTTCCGCGTGTCGCTGCTGCAACTCTCCACGCCGCAGCTATGCTTCCTCTTCCGGCTGAACAAGATCCCGCTCGCCAAGCCGATCCTGCAGGTGCTCGAAAGTCAGGATATCCTGAAAATCGGCGCCGACGTCGCGGGCGACCTGCGCTCGCTGCGCCAGATACGCCATTTCCGCGACGCAGGGTTCGTCGACCTGCAAACGATAGCCCCCCAATGGGGCATCGGGGAGAAGAGCCTGCGCAAACTCTCGGCCATCGTGCTGGGGCAGCGCGTATCGAAGGCCCAGCGGCTGAGTAACTGGGAGGCCGCGACATTCACCGACAAACAAAAACTCTACGCCGCGACCGATGCGTGGGTCTGCACGGCGATCTACGACCGACTGCTTCACACACCCAAAATCAAACATCCCGAATTATGACACCTCAAGTATACCTGCGCAAAGGCAAGGAAGAATCGCTCATGCGCCGCCACCCGTGGATTTTCTCGGGCGCCATCGACCACATCAAGGCCGAAGACGAATCGGAAATCACGGAAGGCGCCCTGGTCGAAATATACACCCGCACGGGCGATTTCATCGCCCTGGGACACTACCAGATCGGCTCGATCGCCGTGCGTGTGCTTACATTCGACAAGGAACCGATCAACCAGGACTGGTGGAACCGGCGCATCGCCGTGGCCTACGACGTGCGGCGCACGCTCGGGCTCACGGACAACCCCGACACGGACTGTTACCGCCTCGTCCACGGCGAAGGCGACGGGCTCCCGGGGCTGGTCGTGGATATCTACGGCACGGTGGCCGTCATCCAGTGCCACTCCGTCGGCATGTACCTCGCCCGCCAGGACATCGCGCGGGCGATCCTGGCTGCCTACGGCGACCGCATCACGGCCATCTACGACAAGAGTTCGCAAACCGTGCCCTTCAACGCCAAGCTGGGTGCTGTGGACGGCTACCTGTGGGGAAGTTCCGACCATTCGGCGCACGTGGTGACGGAGAACGGCGAGAAATTCCTCGTCAACTGGGAGCAGGGGCAGAAAACCGGGTTCTTCCTCGACCAGCGCGAAAACCGGGAGCTGGTCAAACGCTACTCGAAGGGGCGCACGGTGCTCAACACCTTCTGCTACACGGGGGGCTTCTCGGTCTATGCCATGGCCGGTGGCGCCGAGAAGGTCTGCTCGGTGGACTCTTCGGAACGCGCCGTCGTGCTGGCCACGGAAAACATGAAACTCAACTTCGGCCCGCAGGCCAACTTTACGGAAACGGCCGCCGATGCCGTGGAGTACCTCAAGGACATCGAAGACAAATACGACCTGATCATCCTCGACCCGCCGGCCTTCGCCAAGCACCACAAGGTGCTGGGTAATGCCATGCAGGGCTACAAGCGCCTCAACGCCCGCGCCATATCGCAGATACGCCCCGGCGGCATCCTCTTCACGTTCTCCTGCTCGCAGGCGGTGTCGAAGGAGCTGTTCCGCACGATGATTTTCTCGGCCGCGGCCATCGCGGGCCGCAACGTGCGCATCCTGCACCAGCTGACGCAGCCCGCCGACCACCCGGTGAGCATCTACCACCCCGAAGGCGAGTACCTCAAGGGACTGGTGTTGTATGTAGAATAAGGAAAGACCGCCCCGAACGGACATGGAAAAAACCGCACACCCGACCTACGCCCACTGCCCGATCCGCCATATCGTCGACCGCTTCGGGGACAAGTGGTCGCTGCTGGTACTCTACAACCTCCATACGAGCGGGTGCCTGCGTTTTTCGGAAATCCACCGCCGGACGGCCGACATCTCGCAGAAGATGCTCACATCGACACTCCGCAAGCTGGAACAGGACGGGCTGCTGTCGCGCAAGGTCTACCCCGAGGTGCCGCCCCGCGTGGAATATGCGCTCACGCCCCGCGGCGAGTCGCTCATGCCCCACCTCACAGCGCTTATCGGGTGGGCAGAGGAAAATTTCGACGCCATCCTCGAAGAGCGGGAACGGGAAAAGATATAGCGACGGCCAGGGCCCGCCCGGCAAATCAAGCGAATACCCGCGGACAGCCCCCTGTCGTCAGCCGTCGGCAAAACGTTGTCAGCCGACAGCAAAATAAGGACGCTCCCACAACGAGCAACGGGAAACGCCCATCCGCGGAACCGGGCGCCCCGCAAGCAAGACAGGGGAGCCAATCGCCCCCCCCGGAAATGCGCCCGCAAAGGCATCGGCTGGCGACAACGAGATCGGCATCCGGCACATACCCTCAACAAAAAAAAGTCCCTTCCGGGACTTTTCCTATTTTACCTTTTCATAGACATACACTTCGTGCAGTTCGCTGTCGTACCCCGGGTAGAAACCCCTGACCATTCCCAGCACGATGCGCGAACCCCGGTTCGAAAGTACCAGCAGCTCATCCGTCGCAGGGTCGACGGTCAGCCCCTCGATCTCGCCCGCGCGCCGGAAATCGGACATCATACGGAACGGCAACACCGCAGCATAGCTTTTCCCGTCGCGCAGGTCGGCAATATAGAGGTTGTCCGGCTCGTCCAGGTCGGCATCGCCGTCGTCGGCCGAAATGAGCATCTGCCCGCCGGCCATATATATCCCCTGCTGCCACTGCGGCACCGGGCGCAGGTGGACTTTGCGCACATACTTGCCCGTCGCCAGGTCATAACCGTACAGGTAGCGCCCGTCGACCCAGTCGGCCATCCAGACCATATTCCGGTCGCGGTCTACGGCCAGCCCGCACACCTCGACCTGCCCCGAAGCCGGTTCCCAATCGATCGACCGCTTCCACGTCAGGTCGTCGGCATCGTACACGGCGATCTGGATATTCTCACCCTTGCCGTCTTCGAAAGTCTCGATGCCGGCATAAATCTCACCGTTCCATACGTCGATATCGCCGATATGGTTCGCGGCGAGCGGCAACCCTTCGAACGGCTGCCCGTTACGGGCGACCAGCCGCCCCTGCTTGTCGTACTTGTAGAGCACCGTGCTGCCCGAAACATAATAGTAGTTCGAGTCAGCGGCGATCCCCTGCCGGCCTTCGACCGGGAAAACCCGCGACAGGCGATACTCCCCGCCCAGTGTCTGCGCCCGGAGTGCGGTTCCGGCCGCCAACAGGAGCAATACAAAAAAAGTTCGTTTCATCGTTATCTGCAATACTATTTGGCAATCATATACTTGATACGCCCGGCCTCACGGCCCGGATTTTCGTTCCCCACTCTGCGCCCCTGGATTTCCGTGCTCCAAATCCTGCGCCCCGGATTCACACCCGGCTTCGTACCCCGGCAGCTGTCGTGCCCCCTCTCGGGCCGCGCCCGAAACTCCGTCTCGCCCCGAGGCAACTTCGGCCTTGCTGCCCGGATTTTTTCATCCCCCGGCTACGCGCCCCGGCAGCTGTTATGTACCGCCCCGGCTGCGCCCGCGGCCCGCTCCTCCCCTGAGCGCTTCCCGAGGAGACTTCTGCCTCGACGCCCGGCAACACCTGAAAAGGCCGCCGCCGCGTAGTCGGGATATACGATCGCAAACCCGACGGAGCAAAAACGAGGCCGGAGCCGGAAACCCGCATCGCAGGAACCGCCTCCGGCCTATTCATATCGCGTATCGTCGGGCTTCGCGGAACCGCGCGGGCCACCGGGCTTCACGCATCGGCCTGCGCCGTATCCGGCAATCCCCGCTGCCGGCCCTGCGCCGGTGCGAACCGTTTACTTGCGTTTGGTACGCTGCTGCGCCTCCTGCTGGCGGAGGAGCTCCTCGTAGCGCTGCTGGAACTTCGACTTCTTGCCCTTGCTCCGTTTGGCGGCATTGGCCTGCATGACGGCATGGATCTTATCGTCGTCGACCATGCGGCGGATCAGCAACGTCTGGCCGATGGTAAAGAGGTTCGACAGCAGGTAGTAGTAGCAAAGGCCGCTCGAATAGCTGTTGAACCACAACAGCATCATGATCGGCATCATGTAGACCATCATGAACTTCATACCGGCCATCTGGGGCTGGGACGAAGCCGTCTGCTGGTAGTTGAAATACGAATACCCGAACAGCGACACGGCCATCAGCAAGGCGAAAAGGCTCACATGGTCGCCGTAGAACGGGATCGAGAACGGCAGGTTCACGATACTGTCGTACGACGAAAGGTCGTCGGCCCAGAGGAACGGTTGTTCGCGCAGCTCGATCGAAGCCGGGAAGAAACGGAACATGGCGATCAGGATCGGCATCTGGATCAGCATGGGGATACATCCGCCCATGGGATTGATGCCCGCTTTCTTGTAGAGCTCCATCGTCGCCTGCTGTTTTTTCATGGCGTCCTCCTTCTTGGGGTATTTCTTGTTGAGCTCGTCCACCTGCGGTTTTATCAGGCGCATCTTTGCCATCGAAACGTAACTCTTGTACGTGAGGGGCGAGATGACGAGTTTCACCAGGATCACCAGGATCAGGATGATGATGCCGAAGCTGGCGATATAGTTGCGCAGGAAGTCGAAGACCGGGATCACGCACCAGCGGTTCACCCAGCCGAAGATACCCCATCCCAGCGGGATCAGGCGCTCCATGTGCAGTTCCTCGCCGTCCGCAGCGACGACCTTCTTGAGGATGGCGTATTTGTTCGGGCCGAAATAGAATGCGAAATCATACCCTTCGGTCTGCACCGTATAGGGCACGGTCATCTGCGCCGAAAAACTCTTCAGCAATTCCGAACCGGGAGCCGCCGTATCGAACGCCAGATTGGCGTTGGTGACATTTTGCGGGGCGATGAACGCCGACGAAAAGAACTGCTGCTTGAAAGCCACCCAGTTGACCGATGTGGAGATGCTCTTCGACTTGGATTTTTCGCTCATCCCCAGATCCTCGATCGAGCTCTCGCCCGGGAACCGGTACGAAATCGTCGTGTACATGTTCTCGTTCTGGAATCCCTTTTCGTTCTGGTAGGAATTGTTCGACCAGTCGATACCGATCGACGCCTGGTTGGCCATCTGCGGCGCCATATTCACCAGCCGCACGTTGAAGTCCACGAGGTAGTCGCGCTCGGGCACCTGCTTATTATATATAAGGTACTCATATTCGAGCCAGGCATCCGCTGCCACGGGCAGGCGCATCACCACCCTCCGGGCATCGCCTTCGACCTGCTCGGGCTGCGCCCGGAAGACATAGTCCATCGTGTTGACCTTGACGTTGTTCAACCCGTTCTTCACGTAGAACGAAAGGTCGAACCTGGCACTCGCGGGATCCATCAGCTCGATCAGCTGGTCACGCTTGCCGCGGGGTGCATACTTGGTATAATCCTTGAGCGTCACGCCCGTGATCCGGCCGCCGCGGGTCGAAAAGGTCACGATCATCACATCGTTCTCGACGGTAAACTCCTCCGCCTCCGCGTCACGCGCACCGGCGAGGTATTCGCCCAGCGCAGCGACCTGCTGCCGGCGTACGGCATCGGCGGCATTTGCCGCAGCCTCGGGCGCAGCCGTATCCGAAGCCGCCACGGCCGTACTGTCGGCTACGGGGACTACGGGGCGCGTCGCAGCGGCCACAGAATCCTGATAGGCCTGATACGCGGCCATTTCCTGCTGATATTTCTCTTGCTGTTTGGTATTGAAATAGGCGAACCCCAGGAAAAGCGCCGCCACGACGACAATACCTAAAATTGTTTTTTTATCCATTTAAAAATGTTTCGTTCTTTCGCTGTGATAAGTGTTGTTACTATTTCTTCCCGGCATATTCGAGCGCCGCTCCCACAAATGCCACGAACAGCGGCGAGGGGCTCAACACCGTACTCTTGTACTCGGGATGGTACTGCGTACCGACGAACCAGGGATGTCCCTCGACCTCGACGACCTCGACCAGCCCCGTGTCGGGGTTGATGCCCACGGCCTGCATACCGGCACCTTCGAACGCAGCCATATAGTCGTTGTTGAATTCGTAACGGTGACGATGGCGCTCCGAAATATGGAGTTTGCCGTAGGCCGCCGCGACTTTCGAACCCCTCTTCAGCGTACAGGGATAAGCGCCCAGACGCATCGTGCCGCCCTTGGCCGTCACCCCCTTCTGCTCTTCCATCAGGTCGATCACCGGATGGGGCGTAGACTCCATCTCGCTCGAGTTCGCATCGGCGATGCCCAGCACGTTGCGCGCGAATTCGATCACGGCGCACTGCATGCCGAGGCAGATTCCCAGGAACGGGATCTTGTTCTCACGGGCATAGCGCACGGCGACGATCTTGCCTTCGATGCCACGGTTGCCGAAGCCCGGAGCCACGAGGATACCGGACATCCTGCCCAGCTTCTCGGCCACATTCTCAGCGGTGATCTTCTCCGAATTGACATAGCGCAGCTTGACCTTGCAGTCGTTCACGGCGCCTGCGTGGATGAACGATTCGCAGATCGACTTGTAAGCGTCGGGCAATTCGGTATATTTGCCGACCAGCGCGATCTCGATCTTCTTGGCCGGGTGCTTCACCTTCTCCACGAAGGCCGTCCACGCCGCCATGTCGGGTTCCTTCTCGGCCGGCAGGTTCAGTTTGTCGAGCACCACCTCGTCGAGGTGCTGTTCGTGCATCTTCAGCGGCACTTCGTAGATCGTCGGCACGTCGATCGACTCCATCACGGCGTTGGCGTCGACATTGCAGAACAACGCCACTTTGCGGCGCAGGTTGGTCGACAGCGGATGCTCCGTGCGCAGCACGAGGATGTCGGGCTGCAACCCGTTTTCGAGCAGGGCCTTGACCGAATGCTGCGTGGGCTTGGTCTTCAGCTCGCCCGAAGCGGCCATATAGGGGATCAGCGTCAGGTGCACGAGGGCCGTGCTCTTGTAGCCCAGCGAATAGCGCAGCTGGCGTACCGATTCGATGAACGGCAGCGACTCGATGTCGCCCACCGTACCGCCGATCTCGGTGATGATCACGTCGTAAACTTTCTTCTGCGCCAGCATCTGGATACGGCGCTTGATCTCGTCGGTGATATGGGGGATGACCTGCACGGTCTTGCCCAGGTACTCGCCCTTGCGCTCCTTCTCGATCACGCTCTTGTAGATCTTTCCCGTCGTGACGTTGTTGGCCTTCGACGTGGGCTGGTTCGTGAAACGCTCGTAGTGCCCCAGGTCGAGGTCGGTCTCGGCGCCGTCCTCGGTCACGTAGCATTCGCCGTGTTCATAGGGGTTCAGCGTGCCGGGGTCGACGTTGATGTAGGGGTCAAGTTTCTGGATGGTCACCGAATAGCCTCGGGCCTGCAGCAGGCGGGCGATCGAGGCCGAAATAATACCCTTGCCGAGCGACGATGCGACACCGCCCGTAACAAATATGTACTTGGGTTTGGAAAGTTTCATTACTGACTATATCTATTTATTTTCGTTGTGCTCCTGGTTCTCCTCCTGTGCCTGGCGGTCGATGAGCTTCACCTTCTCGATCGCGGCGGCCATCTCTTCGCGGGCGCGGTCGATCTTGGCCTTCACATCGGCGACGAGCGCCTCGGCGTTCTTCGACTTGGCGAAGAAACCGATGTTGTTCTCCAGCAGGCCGATCTCCTGTTCGAGCTGGCGCACCTTATTGTAAAGGCGCTCGCGCTCCGAACGCAGGCGGTTGCTGCCCGCCGATTTGAGCGTCGAGACCTTCTCGCGGAAACGGTTCATCGAACGGTCGCGCTCCGAACCGCGCAGCGTGTTGAACAGCGCATCGACGGCGGCCTTGTATTTCTTCTGGATGGCATCCTTCTGCTTGATGGGCACGAACCCGATCTCGCCCCAGCGGCGCTGGAACTCGCGGATCACGTCGTATCCGCCGGCCTTGACGTCGGCCGCGGCCATCTCATCGAGCAAGGCGAGTTTCTGCCGGAGGTTCTCCTCGTGCTCGCCGTCCACACTGGCAAAATGCGAAGCCTTGCGCTCGAAGAACTTGTCGCATGCGGCACGGAAACGCTTCCAGATCGCATCCGAATGACGGCGCGACACGGCACCGATCTCCTTCCAGCGGGCCTGCAGGGCGATCAGCTCGTCCGTGGCCTTCTTCCACTCCTCGCTGTTCATCAGCGACTCGGCGGCCTCGCATATCTCGGTCTTCAGCTGCAGGTTGTGCTCCATCTCGGCCTTCACCCCGGCATAGAACTGCCGCTTGGCCTCGAAGAACTTGTCGCATGCCGTGCGGAAACGCTCGTAGATACGGTTGTTGTCCTTCTTGGGTGCGAAGCCGATGGTTTTCCAGGTCTTCTGGATCTCCAGCAGGCGGTCGCTCGCACGGTTCCACTCCTTGCGGGTCGTGAGCGGCTGCGCGGCCAGCTCCTCGGTGGCGGCACAAAGCTCCGTCTTGAGTTCGAGGTTTTTGACCTGCTCGCCCTTGAGCGATTCGAAATGCTCCTGATGCTGTTTGTTGATACGGCTCGACGCCGCCTTGAAGCGCTCCCAGAGCACCTCTTTATATTCATTGGCTACGGGGCCCGTCTCGCGCCACTCGTCATGCAGCTTCTGCAGCTTGTGGAACGCCTCCACAACCGAAGGCTCCAGCACCAGCGCTTCGGCCTGCTCGCAGAGGGCGATCTTCTGCTCGTAGTTCTTCTTCAGGTCGAGGTCGCGCAGCTCCTTGTTGATTTTGATGAAGCTGTAGAAATTCTCGACATGCAGGTTGTAGGTCTCCCACAGGTCTTTGACGTTCTGCTGCGGCACGATGCCGGTCTCCTTCCAGCGCTGCTGCAATTCGCGGAACTTATTGAAGGTATGGTTGAGCGTCTCGTCCGAATTGACCAGTTCCTTGAGCTCCTCGATGATCCCGAGCTTGACCTGGAGGTTCTTCTCCTTCTCGGCCTCGAGGTTTGCGATGAACTCGTCGCGGCGATGGCGGTACTCCTTGAACAACTCCTTGAGCTGTACTTCGGCGCCGTCCACGGCCGGTGCGAAATCCTCTTCGCTGCCCCCCTCCTCGACGAACTTGCGGCGTGCGGCCTCGACCTCGGCGCGGCGGATGCGGTAGAAAGCGATCTTCAGCGCCTCCACATCCCGGCGGATCGACTGCACGGGCTGCTCTTCGAGCATACGCATAAAGAGGGCTACCAGCTCTTCCTTGCCCTTCCCGGCAAACTTGTCCTCGGCGGACGGCGCTTCCTGGGCCAGTTGGTCGGCAGCGGCCTCTTCAGCCGTCTCGCCCTCCAGTTCCAGCCCGGCATCCTGCGCGGCGAGCGCCGCCTCCTCGTCCGCGAAATCCACTTCGGCACCGGCCGGCACGGCCTCCTCGCCGGATTCGGTCTCCACCGCCTCGGCAACGGGCTTGATACGGGCACGCTTCGCACGCGGCGCGGCCTCGGGTTCCGCCACGGGCTCCTCCGCCGCAGGCGCTTCAGCCACGGGCACCTCTGCCGCGGGCGTTCCCGCAACGGATTTTTCCGTCTCGGGTTCTTCTGCCGCGGGTGTTTCCACGACGGGTTCCGCCTCCGCTGCTGCGGAGGCCTCGGTTTCAGGGACTTCGGAAGTCACTTCGGAAGTTACGGTCTGCACATCTTCAGCAGCATCGCTGACTCGCTCCTCGGGAGCAGGAAGATTCGGATTTTCAGTAGCCATCTCAGTACACGTTTTTGATTTCCATATATACGGAAGTATATAAATCTCGCAAATATAACCATTTTTCCCGGGCTACCGAACGATTTAGCCGGAAATTTGCTAACTTCGCCCGAGATATGAGCGGCACGCAACCGCGCCCAATTGCCGCGTGCGATACAAAACCTGTCAACCGGAACCATGAGCCACCGCATCCTGCTTGTCGACGATGAAATCGACATCCTCGAATTCGTGAGGTACACCCTCCAGAAGGAGGGCTACGAAGTATTCACGGCGCAGAACGGCGCCGAGGCGCTGAAGGCCGCCGCCGAGTGCCGTCCGCACCTGATCCTGCTGGACATGATGATGCCCGTCATGGACGGTGCGCAGACCTGCCGTGCCATCCGCCAGGATCCGCAGCTGCGCGACACGATGGTGGTATTTCTCTCGGCGCTGGGCGAGGAGGATCAGCAGCTTACGGGCTTCGGCGTCGGGGCGGACGACTACCTCACCAAGCCGATCAAGATGAAGCTGCTGGTCAGCCGCGTGCAGGCCATCCTCAAGCGGATCGACGCCGAAACCGCGCCGGCGGAACCTGCCGCGGCAGGCATCGCCGTCGACCGCGAGCATTACACCGTGACGCGCGACGGCCACGAGATAGCCCTTCCGCGCAAGGAATTCGCGCTGCTCGACCTGCTCTATTCGTCGCCCGGGAAGCTCTTCTCGCGCGAAGAGATATATACGAAGATCTGGGGCACCGAGGTGGTCGTGGGCGACCGCACCATCGACGTGCACATCCGCAAACTGCGCCAGAAGATCGGCGACGAACGCATCGTCACCATCAAGGGCGTGGGCTACAAATTCGAACCCTGAGCCGGGCCATTCCCGGCGAATGAAACGCATATGGACACACAGAACAAATACCGGCGCATCGTCATCAAGGTGGGCAGCAACGTGCTGACCCGCGACGACGGCCGTCCCGACACCACCCGCATCTCGGCCCTGGTCGACCAGGTGGCCCGGCTCCACCGCGCGGGCACCGAGGTCATCCTGGTTTCGTCGGGAGCCGTGGCCTCGGGGCGCAGCATCCTCGGGCAACGCGCCGGGAAGCTCGATTCGGTCTCCGCACGGCAGCTCTTCTCCGCCGTGGGGCAGGTCAAGCTACTCAACCGCTACTACGACCTCTTCAACGAATACGGCATCGTCTGCGGGCAGGTGCTCACCACCAAGGAGAGCCTCTCCACACGGCGGCAGTACCTCAACCAGCGCAACTGCATGGAGACGATGCTCGCCAACGGCGTGCTGCCGATCGTCAACGAGAACGACACCATCTCGGTCACCGAACTGATGTTCACCGACAACGACGAGCTCTCGGGGCTCGTCGCGGCCATGATGAACGCCGAAGCGCTCATTATCCTGAGCAACATCGACGGCATCTACGACGGCTCGCCCGCCGACCCCGCATCGCAGGTCATCCGCCGTGTGAAACCCTCGGAAGACCTCTCGCAGTACATCGACCCCGTACGCTCGTCGCGCGGCCGCGGCGGCATGGCCACCAAGAGCCGCGTCTCGTCGCGCGCCGCGGCTGAAGGCATCGAGGTCATCATCGCCAACGGCCGCCGCGACGGCATCCTCACCGACCTCGTACTGGCCGCAAAGGATGTGCCCTGCACCCGGTTCGAACCGGCTCCGAGGGCAGCCTCGGGCGTCAAGAAATGGATCGCCAGCAGCGAAGGCTTCGCCAAGGGCGTGCTGCGCATCGACCAGGGCGCCGCCGAAGCCGTCCGCGCCAGCAAGGCCGCCAGCATCCTCGCCGTGGGCGTCACAGCCGTCGAGGGCGACTTCGAGCGCGACGACCTGGTGCGCATCCTCTCGCCCGACGGGGCACAACTGGCCGTGGGACGCATCTCGTGCGACAGCGGCACCGCCCGCCGCAACATCGGACGCAAAGGACTCAAGCCCCTCGTCCACTGCGATTACCTCTACATGGAATAAACGATTATGGACTACGAATCCCTGTTCAAGGCCGCCCGGAAGGCCGGGACGGCGCTGGCCGACGTCGAACCCGAACGCCTCGGCCGCATCCTGCAACACGCCGCAAGGCTCCTGCGCGGGCATACGCCCGCATTGCTCGAAGCCAACGCCCGCGACATCGAGGCCATGCCCGCCTCGTCGCCCATGCTCGACCGCCTGCGGCTGACCCCCGAACGCATCGACGCCATCGCCTCCGACATGGAGGCCGTTTCGCACCTGCGTTCGCCGCAGGGCGAGGAACTGGCGCGCTGGACGCGCCCCAACGGCATGACCATCGTCAAGCGCCGCGTACCGTTCGGCGTGGTCGGCATGGTCTGCGAAGCCCGCCCCAATGTCACGGCCGACATCTTCGCGCTCTGCGTCAAGACGGGCAACGCCTGCGTCCTGAAAGGGGGCAGCGACGCCCGCCATTCCAACGAGGCGATCGCGGCGCTGCTGCACGAAGCACTCGCAGCCGAGGGCATCGACGAAAACACCTTCACGCTGCTCCCCGCGGGGCACGAAGCCGTGGGGGCGCTGCTGAGCGCCGTGGGCTATGTCGACGTAGTCATCCCGCGCGGCGGGGCGGGGCTGATCCGCTTCGTCCGCGAGAACGCCCGCATCCCGGTCATCGAAACGGGCGCCGGCATCGTCCACACCTATTTCGACATCGACGGCGACCTCGAAAAGGGACGTGCCGTGGTCTGCAACGCCAAGACGCGCCGCGTGAGCGTCTGCAACGCCCTCGACTGCCTGGTCATCCACCGCGGCCGCCTCACCGACCTTCCGGAGCTGTGCGCACCGCTGGCCGGGGCGCATGTGACGGTCTACGCCGACGAAGAGGCTTTCGCCGCCCTCGACGGGCACTACCCCGCCGGGTTGCTGGAACATGCCGCCGAAGAGCATTTCGGCACCGAGTTCCTCGACTACAAACTGGCCGTGAGAACCGTCGCGTCGCTCGACGGGGCGCTGGCGCATATCGCCCGCTACTCGTCGCGCCACAGCGAAGCCATTGTCACCGAAAACAAGCAGGCCGCCACGCAGTTCACGCGCAGCGTCGACGCCGCATGCGTCTACGTCAACGTCTCGACCGCCTTCACCGACGGCGGGCAGTTCGGCTTCGGCGCCGAAGTGGGTATCTCGACGCAGAAACTCCACGCCCGCGGCCCGATGGGACTGCCCGAACTCACGACCTACAAGTATATCGTCTCGGGCGACGGACAAATCCGCCAACCTTAAATCCCGATACGACAAAAAAACCTCAAAAAACGGCAGGAAAAATAACAATCCGTAAGCATTTTTTCTGTAAATTTGCATATCCTTAAAATTTGGTGTATATTTAACTTATGATTCGTGAACTTCTGGCCGTAGGATGCGGCGGCGCTGCCGGCAGCATCGTCCGCTACCTGCTTTGCGGCGGAATCATGGCGGGACAGACGCTGCTGGGATTCCCGGCGGGTACGTTCACGGTCAATGCCGCGGGTTCGCTGCTGATCGGCATCCTGCTCGAAGCGACCAGCTCCGAGACGCTCGGATGGCTGCTCATCGTGGGTTTCTGCGGCGGGTTTACCACTTTTTCGACCTTTTCGGCCGACGCGGTGCGCCTGCTGCGCGAGGAGTGTTACACGGCGGCGGCGACCTATGTGGGGCTGAGCGTGGCGGTATGCATTGTTTTTGCAGCCGCCGGCATGTGGATAGGAACGACATTTAGAAATTAACTATAAAGAGAAATGGTAATTTTGGTATTGAACTGCGGCAGCTCGTCGATCAAGTATCAGGTGATCGACATGGAAGCCGCATCGAGCAAACTGCTCGCGAAAGGAATCGTGGAACGCATCGGCCTGCCGGAAGGCGACCTCACCCATAAGCCCGTCGGCAAAGAACCGTTCGAGCTGCACCGCCCCATCCCCGACCACACCACCGGCATCAAACTGGTGCTCGACGCGCTGACCGACCCCGCACACGGCGTCATCGGCTCGCTCGACGAGGTGAAGGCCGTCGGCCACCGCGTGGCGCACGGCGGAGAGTTCTTCCCCGAGAGCTGTATCGTGACCGAGGAGGTGAAATCCAAGATCCGTTCACTGTTCGAAATCGCACCGCTGCACAACCCGGCCAACCTCGAAGGCGTGCTGTCGATCGAGAAAGTCCTGCCGGGCGTCCCGCAGGTCACCGTCTTCGACACCTCGTTCCACCAGACTATCCCGGCCGTAAACTACATGTACGCCCTGCCCCACGCCTATTACGACAAGTACCGCGTACGCAAGTACGGCTTCCACGGCACCAGCCACAAATACGTGGCACAGACCGGTGCCCGGCTCGCGGGCCTCGACTTCGAGAATTCGAAGATCATCACCTGCCACATCGGCAACGGCGCATCGGTCACGGCCGTGCTCAACGGCAAGTCCCATGACACGTCGATGGGCTTCTCGCCCGTGGACGGGCTGGTGATGGGTACCCGCTGCGGCAACGTCGACCCCAGCGCCATCACCTTCATCGGCGAAAAGGAGGGCATGTCCTACGCCGAGGTGAACGAGATGATGAACAAGAAATCGGGCGTTTTGGGGCTCACCGACCTTTCGAGCGACATGCGTGACATCGACCGCGCCTACGACGAAGGGAACCCCCGCGCCATCCTCGCCCGCGACATGCACTACGGGCGCATCCGCAAATTCGTCGGGGAGTATGCCGCCGAAATGGGCGGCGTCGACCTGATCGTCTTCACGGGCGGCGTGGGCGAGAATTCGTGCGAGATGCGCGAGACGGTCTGCACGGGGCTCGAATTCATGGGCGTCGAGTTCGACCGCGCAGCCAACAAGGGCGCCCGCGGCGTGGACAAAATCCTTTCGAAACCCTCCTCGCGGGTCAAGGTCGCCGTCATCGCCACCGACGAGGAACTGGTCATCGCCACCGACACGTACAATCTGGTAAAATAAATAAAAGCACAACACCACAATGATCCAACATCTTACAGAAATCGTCGACGAGGCGAGAAAAAGGGGTAAAAAACGGCTGGCCGTAGCCTACGGCCAGGATTCGCATACGCTGGAAGCCGTCTACGAAGCCTACAAGGAAGGTATCGTGGAGCCCACGCTGTTCGGTGAGAAGAAAGTCATCGAGCAGGTATGCGCCGAAAACGACATCGACATCAAGGCATTCAACATCGTCGACGAGGCCAGCGACGTCAAATGCGTGCAGCAGGCCGTGGCCGCCGTCGTGGCGGGCAACGCCGACGTGCTGATGAAGGGACTTGTCTCGACCGACAAGTACATGCGCGGCATCCTCAACAAGGAAGCCGGGTTGTTCCCCCCGAAGGGCGTGCTGAGCCACGTGTCGATCGTCGAGATGCCCTGCTACCACAAACTGCTGGTCATCTCCGACGTCGCGGTCATCCCGCTGCCCGACTTCAAACAGAAGATCAAGCAGATCGGCTACCTTGCAAAAGTCGCCAACCTGCTGGGCATCGAAACCCCCAAGATCGCCTGCATCGCCCCCTCCGAGCAGCTGCTCCCCAGCGTCATTTCGTCGACCGAAGGCGCCCTGCTCGCCAAAATGGGCGACCGTGGACAGCTGGGCAACGTCATCATCGACGGCCCCCTGTCGCTCGACGTAGCACTCTACAAGGATGTCGCCGAGCACAAGAAAGTCAAAGGTTCGTCTGTAGCGGGCGACCCCGACTGCCTGCTTTTCCCCAACCTGGAGTCGGCCAACGTCTTCTTCAAGTCGGTGACGCACCTCTGCGGAGGCGAACTGGCCGCCATGGTCGCAGGCACGAAGGTGCCCTGCGTACTGACCTCGCGCGGCGACACGAGCAAGACCAAACTCTACTCGATCGCACTGGCTTGCCTGGCCGTAAAACAATAGGCACACACCTACACCAACCTACCAACTACTAACCGGAACCGAATTTATGGGCTTCAAAATCTTAGCGATAAATCCCGGCTCTACGTCCACCAAGGTCGCCCTCTATGACGAGGAGCGGCCTTCGTTGGATCTGACCCTGCGCCACACGGCCGAACAGATCGCACGTTACGCCAACATCATCGACCAACTGGACTGGCGCCGGGAAATGATACTCACGGCGCTGTCCGAACACGGGTTCGACATCATGCAGCTGTCGGCCGTCATCGGACGCGGCGGGCTCGTACGCCCCATCCCGGCCGGCGTATACGAAGTCAACGAAGCCATGCGGCGCGACCTGACGAACGCCACGATGGAACACGCCTCGAACCTAGGGGGATTGCTGGCCGCCGAGATCGCCGCCATGGCGGGCGTCAAAGCCTACATCGCCGACCCGGTGGTCGTCGACGAGATGGAGGACGTGGCACGCCTGAGCGGCCATCCCGACTGCCCGCGCAGATCGATCTTCCACGCACTCAACCAGAAAGCCACGGCACGCCTGCACTGCGACCGCATCGGCATCGTCTACGAAAAGGCAAACCTCGTGGTCGCACACCTGGGCGGGGGCATCTCCGTCGCCGCGCACAAACAGGGACGTGTCGTCGACGTCAACAACGCGCTCGACGGCGACGGCCCCTTCGCACCCGAGCGGGCGGGCAGCCTGCCTGCGGGCGAATTCGCCGACCTATGCTTCTCGGGGCGTTACACGCGCCGCGAAGTCCAGAAAATGCTGGCCGGCCAAGGCGGGCTCGTCGCGCACCTGGGCACCAATTCCATGATGCAGGTCTCGGAGCGTATCGCGCAGGGCGACGAAAAAGCCCGGCTCGTGGCCGAGGCCATGTGCTACGGCATCTCGAAGCAGATCGGCGCCATGGCCGCCGCCATGTGCGGCCGGGTCGACGCCGTCATCCTCACCGGGGGCATCGCCCACAACGAGTTCGTCGTGCGGTACATCGAACAGCACTGCTCGTTCATCGCCCCCGTTTCAGTCTACCCCGGCGAGAACGAACTCGAATCGCTGGTCGCCAACGCACTGGTCGTCCTCCGCGGCACCATCGTCCCGAAGGTCTACGCCTGACGGGCAAAGGAGCTGCGCACGCGAGGGAGCCGCCCATGCGGCAGCGACCGCCAAGGCAGCAACTCCCGGACACCGCATACGCCGTGCGAAACGGCGAACCGCGCGCCAAACAGAAACCGGGCTGCAAAACGGAACCGCGCCGCAACAGAAACGTCCGCCGGATCAATATCCGGCGGACGTTTTTCCTGTGTATATCCGGCAGTGACGGCCAGCCCCGGCAGCCGGCCTATTTGCGGATGAACTGGCGCCTGGCCAGTGCGACCACCTCGCGGAAGGCTTCGAGCCGGAACAGTGCAGAAAGCAGGACGTAGCTGACCACGCCCGCGGCGACTTCGGCCAGCAACCGCAACAACGCATTGCCCGGCACCGCCAGCGCCGTAACCCGCACGAGAGCGTACATCGCCCCGGCCACGAGCAGCATCGGCAGCACCGTGCGCACGAAGCGTCCTGCGCCGAATGACGTGAAACGGGTCGTGGCGAAGAAGTTGATCGCCATCTCGCAGAAGGCGATCACCACCAGCCCCCAGATGACGGCCTGGACGCTGACCGGAATCGTCACGGCGAATACCACCGACATCATCACCTTCTTGGCGACCTCCAGTTTTACGATCAGCGCACCGCCGCTCTTGACTTTCAACACATTGTAGGCCACCAACCCCAGCGGGTAAAAAAGCCCGGCCAGGCATACCGCTTCGAAATAAGGCACCGTCGCCATCCACTCCCCTCCCAGGAAGACGGCGAACATGTCCTCGGCGATGGCCGACAGGCCGAGCATCACGGGGAACATGGCATAGGCCACGACCATGACGATCTGCCGGTAACTTTCGGCCAGTTTCGGCGCGTCGTCCTTGATCTTGGCCAGCGCCGGGAAGGTCACGTTCTGCACGGCCTGCATGGCCGAAGTCGCCGGCTGGTCTTTCAGCTTGACGGCCTGCTCGTACGAGCCGAGTGTCTCCTGCGGATAGAGTTTCCCGAGAAATATCTGGGGCACCTTGTTATAGAGGGTCGAGATGAAATCGGTAGCCAGCAGGCTGAAACTGTACGGCGCCATTTCGCGCAGCGGCCGCCGGCTGCACTTCCCGCAGGGACGCCAGTCGCTCAGCCACCACAACAGCAAGGCCCGCACGGAGGCCTGCAATACGCGCTGCACCACGATGCACCAGATCCCGAACCCGGCCAATGCGAGGCCGATGGCCACCATCCCGGCGATGAACCACGAGGCGAAGGTGACCTTCGAGAGCAGTGCGAAGCGGAATGTCCGGACAAAAATCGTATTCTGGATCGCACATGCGGCGCTCAGCGGCAGTTGGAGGAAGAATACCGGTGCTATCCGCGTGATTTCCGGCATGTCGTAGAACCGCGCGATGCTCCCCGCCAGCGCTACCAGCACCCCGTAAAGCACGAGCGCAACCCCGACGTTGAAGGCGAAGACCGATTTGTAATCGTCGGCCGTAGGTGTCCCCTTGCGGATCAGCGCCTGCGAAAAGCCGCTGTCGGCAATCACGATCGCCACGGCAAGGAAGGCCGTCGGGATCGCGATCACACCCATGATGGCGGGGTTCAGCAGCCGCAGGATCGTAAGGCTCACGGCCAGCTGGAGAAGCATCGTACCGACTTTCTCGGCCATGCTCCACGCCACGCCGCTGGCTACCTTATCCCTGAGCTGCCCGTCCACCGCCTAAGATTTTTGCGCGGCAACGATCTCTTCGTTACGCTTGCGGATATTGAGGACATTGGCGATCTCGACGTACGACGCACCGCCGTCGGGGCCGAAACTGCCGCCCACGATTGCCAGCAGGTCCTGCCCGTCGAGCTTCTGGTGCTGTTCGATGACCTCCAGCGCGTCGATCAGGAAGTGGTACCTGTCCTTCAGCTCCTGGTTGCGCAGGATCGGCACCACGCCGTACGACAGGGCCAGGATACGCTGCGCATGCAGCTGATAGCATACGGCCATCACGGTTTTCTGCCCGCGGAATGCAGCCAGGTAACGGCCCGTACGGCCGGTCTTGGTGTCGAGCACCACATATTTTATCGGCAGGTTGGTCGAGGCACGCACGGCCGAACGTGCCAGCTGCGCCGTGATCTCGTGGTTCACCGAGACCATGTCCATGTCGATCATCGGTTTGAAATGCGTCTCGTCGCGTTCGATCTCGCGGGCGATGCGGGCCATCGTTTCCACCGATTCCACGGGGAAGTCGCCCATCGCCGTCTCGTCGCTCAGCATCACGGCGTCCACGCGCTCGTAAATGGCACTCGCCACGTCGCTCACCTCGGCGCGCGTCGGACGCGGGCTCTTGACCATCGAATAGAGCATCTGCGTGGCGATAATTACCGGGCGCTTGGCGCAAATGCACTTCTCGACGATGCGCCGCTGGGTATTGGGAATCGCCTCGGCAGGCAGCTCCACCCCCAGGTCGCCGCGCGCCACCATGATGCCGTACGACGCCTCGATGATCTCGTCGATGTTGTCGAGCCCTTCGCGGTTCTCGATCTTCGAGATGATCTTGATCTTGCTGCCGTGGGCATCGAGGATGTCCTGCACGGCCTTGATATCCTTGGCGCTGCGCACGAACGAGTGTGCGATGAAATCCACGTCGTTCTTCACGGCCCACTCGATAAACCGGCGGTCTTTCTCCGTCACCGAAGGCAGGTTGATCGACACCGACGGCACGTTGACGCTCTTGCGCGAACGCATGGCGCCACCCACGACGAATTCGCAGGTCAGCTCCTCGGCGGTCTTTCCCACGACACGGATCTCCAGTTCGCCGTCGGCGATCAGCATCCGCGCCCCGACGGGAATGTCATCCACGATATTGGGGACGTTCATGTAAACCACCTTGCGGGTCGTCTTGTCGCTGCCGTCCGAGCCGCGCACGGCGACACGGTCGCCCGGCCGGAAATTGATGCTGTTACCGTATTCGTCGGCGATCGTCGTGACACGGATTTCGGGGCCCTTCGTATCTATCATGATCGGGATGGCCGGGTTAACGCGGTGTACGGTCTCGACAATATGCGTAGCGCCCTCTTCCGAGACATGCGCCGAATTGACACGAACCACGTCCATACCGGCATCGAAAAGGTTTTTCACGAACTCTTCGGTGCAACGGAAATCCGACATTGTTGCGACGATCTTGGTTTTTTTCATTCTATACATAAAAGTATGATGCTAAAATATTAGTATTTCGACATTTCACGTTACGCCCGGTGCCCGCTCCTGCACACGCTCCGCGCGAACAGCCGGGGAGGGGCCTTCCGCACGCACTCCCTCCCCCACCGGGCCGGGGAATGGGGCGCTCCGGGAAGCCGGGGCTTACTCCCTGCCGCGGAGCAACAGGGCCTCGACGCCCAGCCGGTAGGAATCCAGCCCGAAACCCATGATCGAGCCCACGGCCACGGGAGCCAGGAGCGAGACGTGGCGGAACTCCTCGCGCGCGAGGATCGACGAGATGTGCACCTCGACGACCGGCACCGACACCGCCGACACCGCATCGCGCAGCGCCACCGACGTATGGGTATATCCGCCGGCATTGAGCACCACACCGTCGTAGGTGCCGTCGGCCTGCTGTACGGCGTCGATCAGCTCGCCTTCGAGGTTGGACTGGAAATAACCGAACCCGACGGCCGGATAGAGTGCTTCGAGCTCCCCGAAAAAGGTTTCGAAAGTCCGGGTGCCGTAGACCCCGGTATCGCGCCGCCCCTGCAAATTGAGGTTCGGGCCGTTGAGAATCAATATCTTCATCTTCGAGACTGTTTGACACGCACGGCACACCCGGGCGCAATCCGCAGGCAAAGATAGTGATTTTAAAGAATTTTTAATACCTTTGTTCGACATCGCCCGTTAAATAATGATTTCAAACGCCGCCCACGCCCCTGCTGCGGCTCGCACAGGCTTCGTTCCCGTCCCCAGGCGGGAACTCCGCCCCCGGGGCGGCAGCCGCACGTGAAAAACCCGAAAACCCGCACCGGCCGGCGGGGCGCCGCGGCCGGACACACCCGAGAACCATGACCGAATTCGGATTCATAGACCACATAAAAGAACTCTTCGCCGCCCTGCCCGACAACGGGTTCGAAGGGATCGGCGACGATTGCGCCGTACTCCCCGTCGGGGAGGGCGAATCGCTGGTCTTCACGACCGACATGCTCGCCGAAGGCGTCCATTTCCTGCGTTCCGCAACTTCGCCCCGCGAACTGGGGCGCAAATCCCTTGCCGTAAACCTGAGCGACGTCGCTTCGATGGGCGCCCGCCCGGTGGCCACCCTGCTGTCGCTGTCGCTCCCGGCCGACACGGCCGGTACATGGGCCGAAGAGTTCATGCTCGGCTACCGGGAACTCTCCGAAGCGTTCGGCGTCACGCTCGCCGGGGGCGACACGACCCGCTCGGCGGCAGGCATCACGATCAATGTCACGGCCATCGGCCGCATCGCCGACGCACACATCAAGCGCCGCAGCGGGGCACGCCCCGGCGACGCGATACTCGTCGCCGGAGAACTCGGACTTTCGGGCGCCGGACTGCATGACATCCTCGCCGGACGCTACGACACCCCCGCCGCCGCAGCCCACCGTAACCCGCAGCCCCAAGTGGCCGAAGGCATCTGGCTCGGCGCACGCTCCGAAGTACACGCCATGATGGATCTCTCGGACGGGCTGGCCTCGGATATCCGCCACATCATGGAGCGCTCGGGGGTAGGCGCCGCGATCGACATCGGCCGTATCCCCCTCGCCCAAGGGGCGGACGTCGAAACAGCCGCCTGCGGGGGCGAGGATTACAAGCTCCTGCTCACGGCCGACGCGGCGGCCGCCGACAGGCTCGCCGCCGATTTCCGCGCACGCTTCGGCACGCCGCTCCACCCCGTCGGCCGCATCACGGACAGCGGCAAATTGCAGTGGCTCGAAAACGACCGGCCCCGGGCCCTGGACTGGCACGGGTTCACGCATTACTGACCGGGCGCCGCCAACGGCCGCCTACCCGGATTTTCCGGACAGGCAGGGAAAGCCGCATCCCGGCAGGCCCGGCTGTAACACAAAAAAACGGCAGCCCGCCGGGTCGCCGTCAAGTCATACGGATCGGAAAATCACTCCTTGATGATGTACACATGCTCGTCGCTGCGCTGCATGTGATAGTTTTCGCGGGCATACTCCTCCAGATAGTCGTCGTAGCGCAGGCGCTCCAGCAGCGTGCTGTCCTGTTCGATCCTGGCCCGGTAAAACTCCCGCTCCCGGTTCAGGGCGTTGATCTGCCGCTTAATCTTCACCGCATGCAAAAGGTTCCGCCCCACCACGAACAACGTGACGACGACGATGACCGCCGTGGCGGCGATCCAGAACTTTTTGCCTACTTCGAAGCCCATCAGGGTATGTGCATGTATTTATGGGTCTGGATCGAGATATTCCATTTCGGATGCGCCTTCGCATACTCGACGATCGCGGGCATCATGCGCTCCGCAACGCTCCACTCGGGTTGCAGGTAGAGGATGCACCCGGCTCCCACCCGTGCGGCATTGCGCTCGGCCCATTCGAAATCGGCCTCGTCCCCGACGATCACCTTCAGTTCGTGCGCCTTCCCGAACGCCTCGTCCAGCGGCGGTTGCTGCCGCTTGGGCGACAGACACACCCAGTCGAAATACCCCGAGAAGGGATGCGTCCCCGACGTTTCGAGGAATATCTCCAGCCCCTTGCCGTGCAGTGTTTCGGTCAGCACCCCCAGCGGATAAAGCAGCGGTTCGCCGCCCGTGATGACGATCGCCTGCGCAGGACACGCCGTAGCACGGTCGATCACCGTCCGTACGTCGGTCGGGGGATAGAGCCTGGGGTTCCACGTGTATTTGGCGTCGCACCAGCGGCATCCCACGTCGCATCCGCCCAGGCGGATGAAATAGGCGGGTTTCCCGGCATGGAAGCCCTCGCCCTGGATCGTGTAGAAATCTTCGACCAGAGGCAGCTTGCGCCCGCCGTCGAGCAGTTCGCTATCGGTCTTGGAATCCATCTATTCGGTAACCACGTAAATATCCTTCAGGCTGCGTCCCAACTGGTCGTAGTCCAGGCCGTAGCCCACGATGAACTCGTTGCCGATCTCCATGGCGCGGTACTTGATCGGCAGTTGCTTGCGGTAGGAACCCGGTTTGAAAAAAAGCGTGCAGACTTCGATGCTCGCAGGGTTATGCGACTTCAGCTCGCCGATCATGTGCTCGATGCTCTCGCCCGTGTCGACGATATCTTCGACGATGATCACATGGCGGCCTTCGATGCTGTTATTCAGCCCGATCAGGTTCTTCACACATCCCGTCGAGCAAGTGCCTTCGTACGAAGCCAGCTTCACGAACGACAGCTCGTTGTTGAACTCGATTTTCTTGATCAGGTCGCTCATGAACATGAACGAGCCGTTCAGTACGCCCACGAACAACGGCGTCGGCTTGTCGCGGTAGTCCTCGTTGATGCGGCAGGCTACGGCGGCCACGGCCTCGTCGATCTTGGCAGCGGGGATCATGATCCTGAACTTTTTGTCGTGAAGTTTGATGATATCCTCCATTTCAGTTACGGTTATTTGTGCAAAAATAACTATTTGCCTGCAAGAAACGAACGATTCCGACAAAAATAATCCGAAATAATGCAAAACCCCGGAAGGCCGTCGCCCGTTTCCGGGCCGGCAGCAGGCCGGATCGACAACGCATAATTCCGGCAGGAGGCAAGAAAAAACCGTCCCATGCAGAGAGGACGGCCTTTCAATATTACACCTAATCGTACTTACGGGATATTGGGTGTATCCCAGACTTTGGTTTGCGTGCAGCTGATCCGAAGTGTTTCACTGCCGCAGCGCATCCTGAATTCCCCCTCCTCGAGCCTCCATCGGCCGTCATGCCCGACGAAAGCCAGGTCGCTGGCCGGAACAGCGAACGTCACCGTACGGGATTCGCCCGGTTCGAGCGCAACCTTCTCGAAATCACGCAGGCGGATTACATCCGGTGTAAGGCTGGCAACCAGGTCGCTCGAATAGAGCATCACGGCCTCCTTGCCGGCCACTTCACCGACATTGGCCACATCGACCGTGAAGGTCAACACATCGTCGGCACCGAACATGCGGCGGTCGACACGGAAATCGCTATATGCAAATTCCGTATAGCTCAGCCCATACCCGAACGGCCACTGCACATCCATCACAGCATCGTAATTGTATTCGCCCGCCATGGCGGCCATATTCTCGCAAGGCTTGTAATCGTAGGTCGCCAATGCGCCGACCATGCGCGGATAAGTGAACGGCAATCGGGCGCTGAAGTTTGCATCCCCCGCAAGCAGGTCAGCCAGGGCATCGCCGCCGTAATTGCCCGGCAGCAGGATGTCGACCACGGCCTGCGCAAGCGGCTCGATATCGCCTATAACGCGCGGGCGGCCTTCATTGAGGATCAACACAAGCGGCTTTCCGGTCGCCGCAAGGGCCCACACCAGTTCCTTCTGGTTCTGAGAAAGGTTCAGGTCATCCATGTTGCCCGGCGTTTCGCAGTAGGAATTTTCGCCTATACAGGCAATAATCACATCGGCTCCGGCTGCCGCCGACACGGCCTTGTCGATCCCTGTCACGCATTCTTCCTGCCAGTTGTCATAGCGGGACGGCGCATACTCCACACCGGGGACATAGTCCACATGGTCGAATTTATTGCATAAAGCCTCATAGATGGTATTGTAATCTCCGGCAAATTCATCGCAGCGGTCGCCCTGCCACGAATACGACCATCCTCCGTTGAGGCAGCGCATCGAATTGGCATTCGGCCCCGTGAGCAGAATCCGTGCAGACCGCTCCAGCGGCAGCAGGCCGTCCTCGTTCTTGAGCAGTATCTCCGACTCCACGGCAGCCTGCAATGCCACGGCGGCATATTCGTCGCTGGCGAATTCCGGGAAATCGCCGGTATCCCAAAACGGTTTTTCGAAAAGGCCAAGGCGGAATTTCAGGCGCAGCACACGGCTCACCGCATCGTCGATGCGCTCCATGGAGACCTGCCCCTCCTCGACAAGTTCCCTGAGATAAATACAGAAATCCCAACTCGACGGTACCATTGACATATCGATACCGGCATTGACCGCAATGCGCACGGCATCTTTACGGCTCGCAGCAATATGGTCGCGCTCGCAAAGGTTGTAAATATCATTCCAGTCCGTCACGATCAGACCATCCCAGTCGAGCTCCTCCTTGATCCATCCCGTGAGTAACTCCCGGTCGGCATGGAACGGCATACCGCCGTTGCTGGCCGAGTTGACCATCAGCGACAGCGCCCCGGCCCGAATGCACTCCATAAAAGGAGCAAAATACTTCTCCCTCAACACATTGCGAGTCACCGAAGAGGGTGTGCGATCCTTGCCCGACACGGGTACGCCATAGGCCATGAAATGCTTGATGCAGGCCGCGACATGGCGGTCGTCGACACGGTTAGGATCCTCCCCCTGAAATCCGAGCACCGACGCCACGGCCATCTGCGAATTGACGTAAGTGTCCTCGCCGTAACTCTCCCACATGCGCGGCCAGCGCGGATCGCGCCCCAAATCCATGACCGGGGCAAAAGTCCACGGGATCGCACATGCCCGGGTCTCATAAGCCGAAATTTCGGAGCACCTGCGCATGAGTCCGCGGTTGAACGACGCCCCCATATTGATGCCCTGCGGAAAGAGGGTCGCCCCCTGCGTATAGGATGCGCCATGTATCTGGTCAACCCCGTAGATACAGGGAATCCCCAGTTCGTCGAGCGAGCGTTGCTGGATGCGATTGATAAACCTGATCCACACCTCGCGGGGTTGTCCCACACCGAAGGGAATATTCAGGATCGACCCAACCTTATAGCGGCCGATCACCGTATCGAGCAGCGCCTCGCTCAACACCGGGTGCTGCGGGTCGCTCTGGTCGATCACCACCCCGGCCGTCAACTGGCACATCTGCCCGATCTTCTCTTCGAGGGTCATCTTTTGGAGCAGCTCCCCGATGCGGGTTTCTATCTTTTTATCGGGCGCTATGGCCGGGGGTATCCGGGTACATGCGGCCAATCCGCCCAGCAAGCCCAGAAACAAAATCGGAATTTTCTTCATTCTACCGACATTCATTTTTTAACATATTTCACTTTTATGCCGTTTCGCTCCCGCCCCAGTGCGGTTCCCGCACATCGGAAGCCGATCCAATCAGCGGTTCGTCGAAGCATATACCTCGGGAGTTTCCAGGTAGGCATAATAATTCTCCACATTATGGCACGCATCGACATAGAGCCCGGCAATGCTGCCGGCAGGTTTCCCTCCGACAAACAGGGCCGCCTTCACGGTCGTCCCGGCCTCCACGACGAACGGGCTGGAGTAGATGTCCGACCCGGCCGTCGGGTCGCTGCCGTCGAGCGTATAACGCACTTCGGCCGGATATTTTTCCGTATCCAGCGTAACCCGGGCCTTGCGGCCCTCCCTGACGATGCGTGCCGTGATCTCGACATCGTTGCTAAGCGTGAAGGCATTGACCCCACGGGCAAGCAAGCGGGGGATCTGGCTGTTGACACGACGGCGGAAGTCCGCCCACAGACGGCGCTCCCGGGGTGTCCATCCCAATTCGGCAATGGCGAGCAGGCGCGGAAACATCATGTATTCCAAATGCTCGGGAGTACCTATGAACTCGGCCCATGTGCACCCCTGCACCCCGATAATATGCGATGCAGCATTCGGGCGGATGTGCTCGACCGAATCCGGGGCCACATATTCGCCTTTGACAAGCGACTCGTTGGCCGCAGCCCTTTCGGGCGTATCCGGGACAGGTTCGAAGCTATACATTTTCTTGATGGGCGAGAATCCGCTCATCGCCCGCGGCTGCGTGTGCGGATTAGCCTGGTACCAGTCGAAATAGATGATTTCGCCCGGAGACATGACCGCGTCGTACCCGCGGTTGGCGGCTTCGATAGCCCCCCTCTGTCCGCGGTACGAAATCGCAACGGACGTAGGCCGCAGATTGTTCCGCAGTATCTCGTCCCACCCGACCATCACCCGGCCGTGTTCGGCAAGGAATTTTTCGGCATGCTCGATCAGGTAACACTGCACTTCGTCCAGGCCTCCCAGCTCCTTGGCGAGCAACTGGCATTTGGGGCAGGTTTTCCAGGCGACCTTGCGGGCCTCGTCGCCGCCGATGTGTATCCGCCGGGAAGGGAACAGCTCCATGACCTCGGTCAGCACACCGTCCATGAATTCGAAGGTTGCGGGATTGCCCACGCAGAATTCGCCGCTCGTATAGGGTTTTCCACTGCAACACAATTCCGGATAGCCGATGAAAACCTCGTCGGAGTGCGCCGGGAATTCGATCTCGGGAATCACCTCGATATAACGGGCCGCAGCATAAGCCACGATCTGGCGAATGTCATCCTTCGTATAATAACCGCCATAGGCCCCGGGCGTCCCCTCCGGAACGTAGCGCCTGTCGCCGAATTCCCACCACTTGAGCCAGTCGGCCTCCGCCCGGAAAGCCCCGAACCGGGTCAGCAAAGGGTACCTGTCGATCTGAATGCGCCAGCCGCCGTTGTCGGTCAGGTGCAGGTGGAAGACATTGAGCTTGTAACGTGCCATTTCATCGAGTATCTTGAAAACCTCTTCTTTGGCAAAGAAATGGCGCGAAACGTCGAGGTGGATACCCCGGTAACCGAAACGCGGATTATCGGTAATCTTCACACACGGGATACCTTTTGCCGTGAGCAGCTGCAGCAGCGTCTGCCGGGCATAGAACAACCCGGCAGAGTCGACCGCGGTAATCCGAATGCCGTCGCTGCGGACTTCGAGCCCATACCCCTCGCGTGAAAGGTTCGGCGAAGAGGTATCGAGTTCACAAACGACCCTGCCGTCGGCGACACCCCGGACGAAAGACACGCTGTCGGTCTGGAAATAGCCGCCGGTAAAGGTCATCTCCGCGGGCAGGGGAACAAGGTCTGCACCCGGCTGCGGATCGTGGCATGCCACCGCAAAAAGCAGGCTCGCGACAACGGAAATCTCTGAAATGAATCTCATATACGTACGAAATAGAAATTATACTCCCTGCCGGGGAGCCCGGTTGTCCGGGCTCCGCCTAAAAGGGTTGGAATGAATAAAATGGATCAATTAATTATTTGAACGATATCCAGGTGTGTTCCCAGGGTTCGCTCGAAGTATCCTCCAGGACGATCTCCTTACCGAAGGAGGTAATCTTGCGCGAATTATAGATCAGGTTGTCGAAATCTATGCTTGTATAGGTGTTGTTGACGTTTATCCGGGAAGGCTGGCACCCGAGCCCGTCGAGGATCGTCACGTTGCGGAAGACCACATTCTTCATCTCGCAGGACTCGCCCTTGTTGACTTGGCTGGTATAGATCGGGGTGCCCGAAGAATGGATATTATCCACTACGCAGTCTTCGAAGAGCACGTTGTCGATCAGCGCCGGCCCTCCGGCTTCCGAAAAATCGCCCAGTTCCTGCATAATGGCGAGCGCCTGTCCGCGGGCAGCCTCCAGCACGGTACAGTTGCGGATCTCGATATTGCGGATATCGCCCGATGCCCACCATACGTTGCCGCACTCGGGGCCCACGACGATGCCGCGGGCATAGTCGCCCCAGATGATGCAGTTGGTGATCCTGATGTCGTGGACATTGCCATAGGGATCGGCATTGGAACGCACCTTGAGCGTGATGCAATCGTCGTAAGCACGCAACATGCAATCGTTGATCGTGGCCCCGGTGACCGTACACAGGTCGATACCGTCGCCGTTGAGATCCCAGTGGATCATATTGATGTTTTCAATGGCCACGTTATCGGTATTCATGACGCGCAGGCACCAGCTCGGGGCATCGATCATCGTAACGCCTTCGATCCGGAAGTCCGTATAGCCGCCCTCGTGTTTGTTCCCCTGCACGTCGATCATCACATCGGCGTTGGAAAACTCCTCGCCCCAATGGCGCATCTTCTCGCCGGAGATGACGCCCCGGCCTGCAATCGTCACGCCGTTGCCCCTGACCTGTATGTTCTGCGGATAGAGCACCGCCCCTTCGTCGACATAGAGCGTTTGCCCCTCGGTCAGGACGATAATGCCTTCCGTATGCTCACCGGGGCCATAGTAGCTCACATTGCCGCCCGACACCGCAGGCTTCCGTGTATCGGGACGGCTCGGCATGAGGAACAGGTTGTGGTAGCGGTCGCCGTCGAACTCGACCGACACCTTGCGTTTCTCATACGCCGGAAGCGTGAATTCGACCGTATTGCTGCTGGCGCTCTCCTTGGTCGTAATCCCGTACGCCGACGGACGTACGGCCACACGCGAAAATCCGCTGCGTTTTTCGACCTTCACACGCACGGCATCCGCAAAATCGTGGGTAAAGAGCGCATAACACATCGTATCGCGCAGTTTCTTGGAGTTGTCCCAGTCGTTCCATATTTCCTCGTGATGGTTCGGGGAATCGGAACAAAGGGCATTGCGCACCTCGACGGTCTGCCAGCGGCGATCCTTGAGCACGTATACGTTGTAATAGGGATTCGCGTCCCTGAACTTGTCGTCGCCCGGCAGCACCGGGAAGAATTCGCCCTTCGTCAATTCACCGCCCTGTTCACCGTAGGCCGCAACGCGGTAAGCCACATCGTACGTGAACTCCTCTTCCAGTTTCGAGAAGTCTATCTCCAGGTCGATCGTCTGCCCTGCAGCGACACCCTCCCGCAGCATCATGTAACCATCTGCTTCCGAATTGGGGAACCTGACCTTGAACCCCAATTTCCAGGCCGCTGTCTGCCGGGCCATCGGGAAGATGTTGAACTCCGCCCCCGCGCGGCCTACCTCGACCTGTTTTTCCAGCGCCTCACCGAAAGGTTCGGTCTTTCCCGAAGCGATGTAAAGCGCATCGGTCATACGCGGAAGGGAGAGTACGACGGATCGCAGCGTATCGGGGGCATTTACCAGTACCACCTTCACGGACGAGGTAAGCGGTTTGAGCGTAAAACCCTTGCTTATCTGCTGCCGCGTCGCGCATTGCATCCAGATCGCAGGGATTTCGGCGTCGATATCCTCCACACGCAGGATATACTCGGTCGAGTGCGCCCCGGTGGAGGTGTTCGTAAACGAGAGGTTGTCCTGCGAGGCGAATGCGAGCGCCGTCGCCCGGTTGCCGGATGTTTCGATCCCCCGCAGGGCAGCCTGGCTGGGAGCCATTTCCACCTCCGTACAGCGGTTGTCGTCGAAGCAGAAGATAGCCTGCGGCCAGGAGGCGATCCCGTCAGGAGTATACCCGTCCTGAGTGTTGTAATCGGGATTGAAGGCAAACGTATCGTCCTCGGCGCAGGATGCCGAACAGAAGATCGCCGCAAACGCGAATGTCGCCCAAATCTTGTTTTTCATCGTATCGTATTTTTATCGGTTTGACTATTTCCAACCGTCGTTTTGGACGAGGTTGTGATTTTTGAAAAGCTCGGCATCCGCAATCGGATAGAAATTCATCCTGTCCTCCCAGCCGCGCTGCTGGATCACCGACCGCATATAGCTGAACGAGCCATCGTTCTGCGGAGTAATCGTAAGCCCATAAACCTTCGTCGTTTCGGCACCGATCTTCCAGCGGCGGATGTCCCAGAAACGATGCCCCTCGAAGGCCAGTTCCACACGACGCTCGTTGCGCAGACGCTTCACGAAGGCCGCATAATCCGTTTCCGTAATCCCCGGCATATTGTACCGGGCACGGACTGCGTTGAGCGCCTCGCGTGGTGAGAGCGTATACTCCACCTCCCCCTTCATGCCCGTAAAATCGGGGTTCTGCGTAGCGGCAGCCAATGTCTCGGCATAGTTCAGCAACACCTCGGCATAACGGAAGAAGGGAAAGATGTGCTGATAACTCATCTCGCTGCCCGTCACGAAACTCGTCGCCTCGACAATGTGTTTGCGCAGGTAGTACGAAGTCGGTGTAGCACCGTCGAGCGGCCGGCCATTACGGCCGCCGACATACGACTGGACGGGCTGTCCCTTGAACGTCGCCCCGTTGTATATCAGCGTCCTGGCAAAGCGCGGATCGCGTGCCGACGCAACGAACATCCGCGACCGCATCGACTCGTCGTTCCAGTCGAACGGTTCGCCCGTCGCCATATCGAATGCCTCGGCGAGGTTCTGCGACGGGCAGACGCCCGAATTCCCGCCTTCGAAGCCTACCGGGAAATTGGCCGCCTCGAAATCGCTGCTCACCGGGCACCACTTGCCGAAGATCAGCCCCTGCGCATCGGCATTGTTCGTGGTTTCCTCGCTGACAAGCTTGTAAATACCGGCATCTATGAGCTCCTTGGCCGCGGCCGCGGCTTCCAGGTAACGGCCTGCATCACCGCCGGGGTTGTTGAGCGGACTGGCGGCATATAGCAGCATACGCGCCTTGAGCGCCATCGCCATGCCCTTTGTCACACGGGCGACTTCACCCTTTTCCGTCCCCAGATAGGTCTTGGGCAACGACGGGATTACGGCATCGCATTCCGAGACGATCCATCCGGCGGCATCGTCGTATGAGACCGGAACGAGCGTATTGACCTCCTGCATCGTGAACGAACGGTCACCGATCACGATCCGGTTATAGCGCCGGAGCAATTCGAAATGGAAATAGGCACGCAGGGCCCTCACTTCGAACGGATAGTTCTTGAGCTCCGCCAGATTCGTCTTGTAATTGTCCTGATACTGTGCCTCGGGGAAATCATCCGGGCAGTTGTCGAGGAAATAGTTGGCCGCGGCAATAGCCGAATAGAGCGAAGCCCAGCGGTCGTCGATCAGGTTCGTTCCGTTCCAGCTCCCGTCGTAAAAACGTTTGATACCGCCCGTAGACCAGGCGTATACCGCATCGTCGGTCGCAGCGTCGATCATCGTACCTTCGACATCCAGCAACCCTTCCTGCACATACGAGTAGACGTTCGTCGCACTCTGCTTCACGCGGTCGAAGGTCGAGAATTGATATTTCGTCGTCTGGTACACCGACTCGTCGAGTTCCAGGAAATCGCTGCACGCAGCCATCAGAAGCGTGCATCCGGCGAATAAGATCAGGTATTTTTTCATCGTTGTGGCGTATTTAGAATATGACGTTCAGGCCGATCTGGTAGCTGCGTGACGAGGGATACCCCGTGCTGACGTATTCCGGATCGAGAATACCGACATGGTCGACCGAGAAAAGGTTCAGACCGCGGAAATAGAAGCTGCATTCGCGCATACGCAGCTTGCGGGCAATCTTCGACGGCAATTTGTAGTAAGCCTGCAATGTACGCAACTTCAGGAAATTGCCGTTTTCCGTCCATAGTGAACTTTGCGTGTAGTTATTCCCGTTTGCCAATGTGGTCAGGCGCGGATAGCGGCCTTCGGTATTGAAGCGTGACCAGCGGTGCTCCATATAGTACTCCGAAACGTTGCGGTCGTTGCCGTACAGCGGCTGGTAGATGCTCGACAGCGTCGTCTCCAGCGTCGAATGGGCGACACCCTGGAAATAGGCGCTGACACCGAAGCCCCTGTATTTCAGCTCGACGCTGAAGCCGTAATAAATCTCGGGTACCGCGGCATAGAGCTGGTAGGTGCGATCGTAGTCGTCGATCCTGCCGTCCCAGTTCAGGTCGCGGTATTTCACGTCGCCCGGGCGTACCGTATTCTGGTACGAGGAGACCGGAAGCCCCTCCCGGAGCGAACCGTCGGCATTGAAATCGCCGTCCTGGTACATCCCATCGGCCACCAATCCGTAGAACGTCCCTACCGGCTGCCCTGTAATACGCATATAGTCAAAAGGTTTGTATTCCTCTTCCTTGTTGAGTATCTTATTGCGGGCATAGGCGATATTCCCCCGCACGGCATATCCGAAGTCGCCTGTGCGGCGGCGCCATCCCACCGCCAATTCCCCGCCATAGTTGCGCACCTTACCGGTAAAGACGTCGGGCACGCCGACTCCCAGCACGCTGGAAACGGTACCCGCGGCCGACGTCCGGATGTTATGACGCATGTTGCGGAAGAAATCCACCTCAACGCTCAAGCTTCCCAGCAGGCTGAGTTCCAACCCGACATTGGTTTTATAGTCGCGTTCGGGTTCGATCCCCGCAGACGGCAACGCCCCTTGCGCGAGGCTGTTCGACGAAGTGATCCCGGCAAAAATATAACTGTTGCCCGGGCCGTTGAACTGCTTGTCCATGTCATACGACAATCGCGCGTCCATACCCACAATGCCGAACGACGCGCGCAGTTTCAGCAGGTCGACGACACGGCTGTCACGCAGGAACGCCTCGTTCGAGATGATCCATGCGCCCGACACGGCAGGATAGAAGCGGTACTTGTCCCCGTAGGGCATACGGCTGCTCCCGCCGTAAGTAGCGACGGCATTGACCACGTAGCGGTCGTCGTAATTGTAGCCGGCGCTGGCGATATAGTCACGGTACATGTACGTATTGTTGGCTCCGCGGTAACGGGATTTGTTCTCGCTGAAAATCAGACGCCCCGTCACCGTATGTTTTCCGAAAGAACGGTCGTAGAGCACCTTGGCCCACACCGACGCCCGCATGACCGAATAGGAAAGGAAGCTGTCGAATGCCAGTTCGGTATCGTTCCCCTGCGGAACGAATGCCAGGGAAGCGGCATTGCCGTCCGCATCGAAGACCGTCGAGGTATTCGAATAGGCGTATTTGCGTGAGTGCGCATCGGTAATCTCCGCGGAATTGTCATAGGCGACACGCACCTGTACCGAAAGTCCCGGGGTAAGTGCCGACAAGTCCTGATCGATCGTCAGGTCGGCGAACAGCGTACGTTGCAGCAGCGTGTTGTACCCGCCCGCGGCCTTGTCGGCCAGGGGATTGGCGAACAGCTGGCTGCGGGCCCAGCCCCCGCCGGGAACCCGGATCGGGAACGCCGCCGACGGCGTGTCGTACATATCATCGAGCGCGACGCCCGCATTGGGCAGTTGGTATTGCATCAGCCGCCCCATCAGGTTCATCCGTGCGGTCGTGGTTTTCGTGATCGCGGCCTCGAGGTTCGAACGCAGCTTGAGGGAGTACATCTCGATCTGGGTCGAATAGCCATCGTTCAGGTCGGTATTATCCAGCATCCCGCGGTTGGAGTTATAGTTGGCCAGCACGAAATAGCGCATACGGCCGCCGCTCCCGTCGAACGAGAGGTTCAGGTCGTGGTTGAAACCCGCATTGCGGAGTACAGCCTTCCGCCAGTCGACATTGGGCAGTACATCGGTGCGCTCCCCCCGCACCATCGAACGGATGTCGCGCTGCGTATAGCGGGGTGCAAGCCCGTCGTTTTCCAACGCCTCGTTGACAGCCGTCGCATAGGTTGCGGCATCGGCCATATCGGGAACCCGGAACGGGGTCTGCACGCTGAAATTGTAGTCGATGCGGGTACGCAGGCCGTGGTCGCCGCCGCGCCGGGTCGTGACGGCGACGATACCGTCGGCGCCCCGGTTACCGTAGAGTGCCAGCGATGCGGCGTCCTTCAGCACGGTGATGCGCTCCACTTCCTCCCGATCCAGGCAGGCCGCATCGCGTTCGATGCCGTCGACCAGTACGACCACACTGTTCCCGCCGAACGAACCAACGCCGCGCACATTCAGGTCGGGCGCCGAGTCCCATGGCAGGTTCTCGCCCTGGCGCACGCCGAGTCCCGGAATCAGGCCGTAAAGGTTGCTCATCAGGTCGGTACGGCCGCCCGCTTCGATTTCACGTGCCGCAGCGCCGGCGAGCGATGCCGACGCGGAGCCTTTGCGGACGCGCTCGTCATAGCCCACATCGAACAGCACGTCATCGTCCGTCAGGCGGATATGCATCTCGCCACCGCTGACGGCTACCGTGCGGCTCATGCGGTTCAGAAGGGTCAGCGTCATGCGGTCACCCTCCCCGGCATCGACCTCGGCCATGCCGTCGGCGCCCGTAACCGCCACGGGGGTTCGCCCGCGGCCGAGCGTCACGGCAACCTCGCCGAGCGGCTTGTCCCATGCATCGGTCACATACACCTTGACGCGCTGCGCCTGTGCCAGCGGACAAACGGCAGCCAGGAACAGCAGTATGATTGATATCTTTTTCATTGTATGCTCTCTGTTTGTTTAACCATGTATGTCTACCATCCGGCATTCTGAGTCAGGCCGTACCCCTTGTTGACTTCGTTCGAAGGAAAGGCGCTCAGATACCACTTCGGATCAAAGCTGTTCTTCCAGGCGCGGTCGGTTTCGGGAATCGGCTCAGAGAAATTGAACCGGAAATTCGAGGAATCCGTTCCGTCCAGGATCGTCACCCTGATCCCGTAAAGCGTCTGCCGGAAAATATCGGCACGTTTCCAGCGCACGATGTCGAACCAACGGATCTCCTCGAAGGCGAATTCCCGGGCCCGCTCGTCGAGTATCTCCTCGCGCAGCTCGGCATCCCCGGCAAGCGCACATTCGGGATAGGACGGCAGCACCTTGCCGCGGTGCAGGCGGTGCAGCAATTCGTCGGTCATGGAGGGCAGCCCCACGCGGTTGCGGGTTTTGTCGAGCCACTTGCAGGCCTCGTCCTTGCGTCCCGTCTCATTCAATGCCTCGGCATAGGCCAGGTAAACCTCGGCCAGGCGCATATAGGAGTAGTTCATCGGTTTGTCGTAGAACGTCGCACGGTTATAGTCCCAGAGGTATTTACGGTTGCAGAAACCCGTTGCGGCCCGATCCTTGGCATAGTTCACCAAATCCTCGCTGCCACCGCCTTCCCACATCTGGGCCACACGGTCGCGGAACGGGCCGCCGGGCACCATCACCGACTGGTAGAGGCGCGGATCCCGGTTCGAGAAAGGATTGTCCGTCACCGTTCCGGTCGAATTGTGCGTCCGGATCCATTCGGCATAAGGCGCCGGTTCCCCGTTCGAGAAAGGGAATTTATCGACATAGTTAAGCGTCACGCAGCCACCGCCGTACCCCTGGGCGTTCGCTCCGTTGAAATCGGTCGAAATGCCGAAGTAATAGGCATGGTAAGTATCGCCGTAGGTACGCTTCGACCGCCCGGTGGCAATCAGTATTTCGCCGTTGTAACGGTCTGCATAGCACGCACCGAATGCCTTTCCGTAACCTTCGGCTGTCTTTTCGGTCGCTTCGACGAGTTTATAGGGATTGCCGTTGTTGGCATTCTCCGTGATGAACTCTTCGCAAGCCGTAACCACGCGGTTCCAGCGCTGGGCATCGTAATTGCCATACCACGCCACTTTCCGGACACTCTCCTCGGCGATCTTGCCGATATTGCCCAGTACCGGTTGTTGCGGCTCGGCATAAGGCTGATTCGCATTGAACAAGGGGCTGGCCGCATAGAGCAGCACACGAATCTTGAGCGCCAGCGCCGAAGCCTTCGTAAAACGCCCGTCATCGGCCGGGTCGACCGTCCATGGGAGCTCCCGGGCAGCCTGTTCGCACAGCGCGACGATGTATTCGACCGTCTCTTCGAAAGTCCGGCGCGAATAGTCTATATCGGCCTCCTTACCCGCCTCGACGGCTGTCTTGAGCAAGGGAACCCCACCGAAGTGGCGCAGCAATTCGTGGTACTGGCACGCAATGACCATTCGGGCCTCGCCCTTGCGCCGAATCTTTTCCGCCTCGCTCATGTCGGGCACACGGTCAACATGCTCGATGTAGAGGAACGCCTTGCGGATACCCGTCCACGTCACGTCCTGCTCGGGGTTGAACCCCATCTTCGTACCGCTCGACTCATTCTCGGTCTCGGCGTCGTATGCGCCCCCGTAATACATGCTGTAAACGCCGCCCCACGAACAATGCGTGTTGATGATATCGGTCAGGGCATCGAGGTTGTCCCATGCCAGTTTGTTACCGGCATTCTGGTGTTCGTACGACCCGCCGTTCACGCTGGGATTGTGCATCGTGAGCCCGCAGCGCAACGTGGCATAGGCCGAATTGAGGGCCCGGTCGGCATAGAGCTTCGACGAGAAGATCGTGTCGACGGTCACATCGCCGCCGGGCGCTTTCTCCAGGAACCCGTCCCCGAATTTCAGGTCGCTGCAATTGGTCAGTCCCGACACGAAACCGCCCAGGATCAGAATGGATATTATCGTCTTTTTCATAGTGGAGTGTCGATTAGAATGTGATGTTTACACCGAAGTTGAAAATGCGCACGTTCGGGTAGGAATCGATATTCGAACCGCTCGTCGCTCCCTCGGGGTCGATATCGATGTCGTTGAGCTCCGAGAAAAGCGTCAACAGGTTGTACCCGCTGAAATAAACCTTCAGCGACTTGACGCCGACCTTCCGGAATGCCGGAATATCCCTGAACGTATAACCTATTTCGGCAACCTTCAGCCGCAGGTACGAGCCGTCCATCAGCCACAGGTCGGAATCCTCCAGGTAGTGCGACTTGTTGAGGAAGGTCAGCCGTGGAAAACGCGCATCGGGGTTCTCGGGCGTCCAACGCCCGTCGGCCAGGAATTTGAGCAGCGCACGGCCGTTTGTACTGCCGAAAGCATTACGGTATTCGCCGCTGAGCATACGCGAGGCATGCAGGCCGGCCGTCCACTGCATCGAAATTTCGAAATTCTTGTACCGGAATCCGCCCAGCAGGCCGAGCACATAGTCCGGACGCTGACTGTAACCGAAGTAGGTCTTGTCGTTGCCGTCGATCTTGCCATCTCCGTTGAGGTCTTTAAAGAGCGCGTCGCCTGGGCGGGGTGATCCCAGCGACATGACGGGTAGCAGCGGCTTCCCCTCCCCGTCGGTTTTCAGGGCTCCGTCGGCATCGAAGTCGTCGGCTCGCAGGAAACGATCGAACCTGTACCCGTAGTTCAGTCCCGTGCTGCGTCCGGTCTGAGCCATCCAGGGATAGTTGGGCATGACTTCGTCCATAAAAATAATCTTGTTCTTCGAGTAGGAGACGTTGCCCTGTACCCACCAGTCGATCTTCTCGGCACGCGAATTCCAGCCCAGTGAGATTTCATAGCCCCGGTTATCGACCTCGCCCAGATTGATCAGCGGCAGCTCGATGGCGACGATCGACGGCAGCGTATTGCGGGTCGAAAGAATGTCGTAGCGGTGTTCGAAAAAGTAGTCGGCCGTCAGGCTGAGGCGCGCACCGAACATTTTGAGGTCGATGCCATAGTTCTGCTTGCGTACTTTTTCCCACGTCACCTCGGAGTTGCCGACCGTATTTTCGACCGCATCGGGCAGCATCGTCATACTTCCGCCCATACCGAACTGGTAGCTGCCGTAGCCGTTCTGCCATACGGCATGGTTGCCCGTCCACGAGCCGTCGAGGTAGAGGAAACGGGCACCGCTGTACTTGTCGTTCCCGACCAGTCCGAACGAGGCCCTCAACTTCAGGAAGTCGACGGTTTGCTGGTTCTTCATGAAATTCTCCTCGGAGACGATCCAGCCCACAGAACCTGCCGGGAAGAACCCGTAGCGCTTCTTCGGGGCGAAATTCTCGGAGCCGTTGTAACCGGCGTTGAAATCGACCAGATAGCGGTTCTTGTAAGCATAGGTCAAACGCCCCACATAACCCACATAGGCGGTTGGGATGTCGGTATACTGACCCGGGTAGTAGGTCTTCGACTGGTTGTAAAGCAGCAGTGCCGACACCGCGTGGTCACCGAACGTACGCTGGTAGCCGAGGCTCGCCTCTATATACCAGTTGCGTGATTTGCCCGACCCGTCCTCACCATAGGTCATCGGCTCGCGCATACCCGTCACGCCGTCGGTCTGGTAGACGATCGTATTGTCGAACCTCGGGTCTGAGACATCCATTCCGGGTTGGGTGATCGTCCCCAGATAAATCGGCGTATAGGAACTGTTCGTACCGGTCGGGGCGCGTTTGGTCGCCAGGTAGTAAGAGGTATTGTATGCTCCTTTCACATTGAGGGTCAATCCCTTGGTAATCACATCGAGGTTCTGGGAAAGCGCAAGGTCGAGGTTCAGTTCATTCTGGGTCGTTTTGCGGTAACCCCAGTTGTAGTAGCAGTCCAGCCCGCTCGTGAGTTCCGTAAGCGGGATGTAGTTGTTCTTGTAATTGTAGATGTACTTCCCGTCGACGAAACCCGGACTTGCGAACGGCGTACACCACATGATATTCTGCCAGAGCGAATAGGTCAGCGGTTCGCGTTTGTCGCTCACGCGCCCGCCGATATTGACTTTCAACTGAGTCGTATTCGTAATGTCTACGTCGATGTTCGAGCGGTAGTTAAAGCGCTGATAATTGTAATTCGGGTCATAACTCTCGTCGAAACGCTTCATCATGCCGTCCTGATCCAGGTAACCCAACGACACGAAATAGCGGATGCGGTCGCCGCCGCCCGACAGGGTCGCATTATGTTGTGTCTGCCAGGCGACGTTCTTGAAGATGTATTTGCTCCAGTCCACATCCGGGAACATGATCGGATCGGCCTTCGTGCGGAACATTTCCGTTACGAACGGCGAAAAGGTGAGCTGGTCATCCTTAATGCCGGGATTGTCGGAGCGCTGGGCCTCGGAATAGAGCGTAGCGTAAGTATAACTGTCGACACCGGTCAGGTGTCGCAGCGACTGAGTCAGTCCGAAGGTCGAGTTCCATGAAATCTGTGGCTTGCCCTTCGTACCGCGCCGCGTCGTGACCAGAATGACACCATTGGCGCCGCGAACCCCGAATACGGCCGTCGACGATGCATCCTTGAGGACGGTCACACTCTCGATCTCGTGCGAGTCCATCTGGAAAAACGAACGCTCGACACCGTCCACCAGGATAAGCGGCTTCGACGCCTCGTTCGAAAGCGATCCCGTACCGCGGACATAAATGTCGGGGTCTTCGGCACCGGGCTGTCCGGAAATCTGTACCGACGAAATGCCTGTCACGGCCCCCGCAAGGGCACTGCCGGCACTGCCGCTCGGTGACTTGAGCAGGTCTTTGGTATTGATCGAGGCGATGGCGCCCGTCACCGACACCTTTTTCTGTTGCCCGTAGGCGATGACCTGCACCTCCTCCAGCGCCTGCGCCTCTTCCTTCAGGCGGATTTCATTGTCCGCCGCAGCCACGAGCACCGACTCCCTGGGCTGGTAGCCAATATAGGAAACCGACACGAGCGGTTGATAGCGGACGGGAATCGTGATCCGGAATTCACCCTCGGAGTTGGTCGTCATACCGATTTGCGGGGCGTCCTTGACAACAATGGCGACACCGGCGAGCGGTACGGAACTTCTTTCGTCGACCACACGGCCCTTATACGTTACCGACCGGCTGCCGCCCTGGATGGCCTGCAAGCCCGCCGCATCCGGCTCTCCCGCGCCGGCGGCAAGTGCAAACGCCGGGAACATCAGGCAGACGGCGATCAGATATATGGTTTGCTTCATGATTTGCGAGTTGTTACTGTTTGACATCTATGGCGATTGCATATTGCGCGGCCTGGTCGGCCTTTCCCACGACGACGTTTCCGCCCACCTTGAGCGTCGGCGTGAAACCGTCATCCAAGTAGTTGCTTCCGGCCACGTAGAACACGTCTTTCCAGCCCATCTTGTAGAGCAGCCACGCAGCCTGGCAGGTTCCCGTCCCCTCGGACACGGCGGCGACACCGAGTTTGTTGTCATAGGTCAGCCCGATGTACGAACGGCTGCGCGTGCCGTTCCAGGCTTCGCCCAGGGCCGTTTCCCATCCGGTATCGTTCCAATACATCTCCAGGCGGGTCAGCAGATGCCCCTCGCGTACCAACCACGGGTGTCCCGACGCCGCGGAGACCACATCCCACGGAGTCCCCGAGGCAAGATACCCGTCGCGTCCCGCCTCATCGACCCATTGGGTCATCCTGACCAGTTCGCCGTCGCGGATACCCGCATTCCAAAATTCAACGTGCCCGTCCTCGTAGAAACCGACCGTCCCGCGCCAGTCGCCCTCGGAATTGCGGTCGGAGAGCACTTTCCCATTGTAGTAAATCATCGTGCTCTCCTTGGTCATCATCCCGGTGAGTGCGACCAGCGAGGCCACGTCGTCCATGACCACCGAGCGGGCATCGTTGCTGACCATATAGGCTTTCGCCTTGTCAATGTCGATCGTGGCGAAGGCGAATTCGATTCCCTCGATCGTTTCGGTCGGGCGATTTGCGGCCCAGTTGCCGATAAAGGCAAGGTAAACGTCCAGGTCACCGGCACCGGGATCCCAGCTCCATGGGGTTTCGGATGTTGCCGCACCGCGTACGGGTACGCTGTTGACCGTAGTTGCCTTATAGACATTGAGGAACGGATAGAGCTGCTGGTCGACATAATTGCCCGTGACCTCGCTAAACCCGTAGACGATCGGTTTGTCCATCACTTTCGAATAGTCTATCCTGACGTTGTAGATGCGCTCTTTGCCATCCATCTCGACTTTCAGTTGCCGGGTAAGCGACTCCGTGAAATCGAACGTCGTAGACGAGGCGATCGAAGCTCCCTCCATCAGGGCACCTTCGGCAAAATCGAGTTCGATTTCACCCCGGTTCATACTCCGCTCATAAGTGATCGTAAGCGTCTTGCCCGATACGGAAACGCAGCCCCCGATTCCCGAAGCAGTCACCTTCGTAGCATCGGTGATCGGAAATGCCTTCGACGAAATCGTGAACCACACCTTGACGATCCGGTTATCGGGTGCCCGGAAGTTCAGCACCGGATAGGTATCCAGGTCGGCGGCGGTAACGTCCGTCGGGAAAATGACCGAATAGCCCTCGTTGAGCTCGACGTCGATCCGGGCATGTGAGAAATCCTCGGCCATATCGAATCTCAGGGCCAGGTTTTTATCATCTATCCGCTCCGCTGTGACCGTCTCGCCGTCGACGGTCACGCGGATTGACTTATAGGGCAGACCGCCGGACGAGACCGTCCGATCGTCGGAACAGGAGCAGAAGGACAGCGCCGCTGCGACGAATACGGCACTCATGTAATTCTTGTAGAAATCTGCTTTCATAGATTAGGGTTTAGTTGGTTTATTCGGAAAAAAGGGAAAGGGATCGGACACTACGGTTCATCCGGGATGGCTGCATCATGTCATGGCATTGTTTTTTAGGTTAGTTTTCGGTTCCGACAGCCCCGTCCAAAGGGCTTTTGCCGGATACGAAAATACTCTGCCCCGACGGCTTCGAGGTTGAAATTTTACCGTAAAACGGCTCTGACGCAAATCGGCCGGCTGCAACAGCCGACCGACACAACGCAGGCAATACAATGCATAACAACACATTACACAAACACCTCCGGAAAATATCCGGGTTATACGATTTTTTCACCCTTGCCATCGAGTTGTTCGATGAATTCCTTGGGACTGACGCCGAACTTTTTCCGGAAACAGGTGCTGAAATACTTCGGGTCGTTGAACCCTACGGCATAAGCCAGATCGGCGATCCGCATGTGGCGCTGCTGTTCCAGCAACCGGTAAGCCGCGCGCAACCGTATGTCGACCATAAACGCGGTCGGAGTAAGCCCTGTCAGCGATTTGAGTTTCTCGGTGAGGACGGTACGCGACGTGTTCATCTCCCGCGTGAAATCGGCCTGCGAAAATTCGCCGTCGTCGATATGCGCATTGACGCACGCCATAGCCCGGCGCATGAAATCTTCGTCCATCGAGGTATATTCCAACGCTTCGATCTCAAAGACAAGCTGGTTGCGGAAATGCGAACCTTTGCGCTCCTGCTTTCTGAGCTGGTTCACGATCTGTGCATGGAGCAGCTTGAAGTTGAACGGCTTGGTAACATAACCGTCAGCCCCCGAGTCATACCCTTCGATACGGCTGTCGTCCGTGTTTTTGGCCGTCAGAAGGATGACAGGGATATGGCAATATTCGAACGTCCCCTTGATCTTGGCGCACAACTCGATCCCGTCCATCCCGGGCATCATGATGTCGGAAACGACCAGATCGACCGGTTTTTCGGCCAAAAGTTGCAGTGCCTCTTCGCCTCCGGATGCCATTTCGATGTGGAAATAAGCCGCCAGCAAGTTGGACACCAGCACCCGCAGTTCCTCGTTGTCATCCACGATCAGAATCGTATACATCCGCCCGTCTCCGGCAACCGCCTCGTCCGGCCGCATGGACGGCAACTCCGCCGATCCCGGCATCAAATCCGCCGAATCGGGCCCTGGCACCGATTCGTCGACCTCTTCCCCGGAGTAGGCGTCCCGGCCTATGGGCAATACGACCCGGAAACAATTTCCCTCCCGTTCGCTGCTCGAAACCCGGATATGCCCCTTGTGGATATCGGTCAGATCCTTCACCAGCGACAACCCGATACCCGTACCGATGGTATGGAACTTACGGTAATTACCGTCGTAGAAGCGCTTGAAAAGCCCGTCGATAGTCTGCTGGCTCATGCATTCACCGCTATTGGCGATCATTATACCGACAAAACCGGGGCTTTCCATCCCCACACGGATTTTTATTTCCCCTTCGTCGGGTGTGTATTTGGCAGCGTTGGAAAGCAGGTTGTAGACGATCTTATCGAGTTTGTCGGAATCGAACCAGCCTTCGATACGGTCGGCAGAACTCTGGAAGTAGACCCGAAGGCGCTTTTTCGATACCAGCGGGGCGAATGCCTCGACACATTTGCGAACGAATGCCGCCACATCGCCTTGCGAAACCCGGATCTTCAGGTTACCACTCTCGACCTTGCGGAATTCGAGTATCTGCTGGATGAGGCGCATCAGACGCGTCGCGTTGACCGAGATTACGTTGTAGAGCGCCTCCCGGTCTGTGGAGGTGCTGCGCAGGCTGTCAAGCGAGGTAATGATGATCGTCAGGGGCGTCATCAGCTCGTGGGTGACATTGGTAAAGAACTGCAATTTCGCGTGGTTCAGCTCCTCGGTTTTCCGGCGTTCGAATTTCGAAATGCGGATTTCATGCTGCATACGCAGTCGGTAGCGCAGGAAGCGGATCGCGCCGTAGGCCACCCCCGCAAGGGCTGCGAGATAGAACGCCACGGCCCACCACGAGCGCCAGGGTGCCGGCAGGATACGCACCTTCAGCACCCGCTCGTTGCTGCTCCAGACACCGTTGCCGCCCGCCGCCTGCAAATGGAAGGTATAAATGCCCGCAGGCAGGTTGTTGTAGGAGGCGAAGCGGTGCTGTGAATCGACCAATACGTACTCCTTGTCGAACCCGTCCAGCTTGTATTTGAAGATGTTGTCCCTCGGATTGGCATAGGAAAGCATCGAAAATTCGATATAGAAATTGTTTTGCCGGTGGGTCAGCGTCACCTCATCTGCATAGTCGATCTCCCGGGAGCTGATATGCTCCCGCTCCTTTTCCGGCATGGTACGCAGGGACTGGTTGTGAACCCGGAAATCGGTCAATACGATCGGAAGTTTCGACTGGTGGGGCTGGATGCGGTTGCCCGTAAAGATGCGCAGTCCGTTCGAACCGCCGAACGCCATGCGTCCGTATTCGACACGTGCCGATGCATTGCGGTTGAAGAAGAACGATTGCAGGTCTGCCGTAATAATATAGGTGTTGATATGCTCGGGAGTACCGTTTTCGTCGGGCGAGAACGAGAACACGGCATCGTTGGTCGTAATCCACATGCGGCCGTTCTCATCCCTAGCAATGTTGGTGATCCCCTTTTTCTCGATGTTGGGAAATGCCGTGACCGCCTTGAAACGATCCTCCGAGGGCGAATATACCGCCAGTCCGTCGGCAATCGTCCCCGCCCAGAGGTTACCCGCATCGTCCGTACCGAGGCAATAGACGTTATCGGCCGTCATCCCCGCCCCGCGTCGATACTGGATCCAGTCACGTCTTTTCGTATCGACACGGATGATCCCGTCGCCGTTGGTCGCAATCCATACGACCCCGCCGCCGACGCAGCAGATATCGAATATGCGCGTCGATGCGAAGGGCGTCTTCCGCCCCAGCCACATGTCGAGCGTCGAGAGCTGCCCGGACGCCGATTCGATATAAATTCCCGACCTCGAACCGATCCACAAATTCCCGTCCGGATCCTCCCGCAGCGCGAGCACGCAGTCGTCGGCAAACAGCGGCAGCGTATTCCGGTTGATCTGGCGCACGCGATGGCGTTTCTCGTCGTAGCACCATACACCCGAACTCCACGTCGCAAAGCACAGCTCCGAAGTGGCGTTCCTCCTGATTATGGCATTGACGGTCGAAGTATAAGGCAGCACACACAGGTCGGGATGCTCCCGGTAGCTGACGATACGGCCGCTGCGGGTATTATACCTGATCAGCCCGAAATCGAGCAGCCCGAGCCAATATTCGCCCTCGCCGATGTAATACATACTCCGTACGGAACTGGTGTTGAAGCGGGCACGCACCGGATCGAGCCGGTTGAATTCGAATTTCATGCCTGCGGTCTGTATCTTGCAAACACCGCCGCCCAGCATCCCGATCCACATAAGGTTGTCCCGGGCCCGCATAATCGAATTGACCTCGTTGTATGGCAGGTCGCCCACATCCTCGCCGGGTTTGAAATTCTGGAACGAGGGCCGGTGATCCGGGTCATGCAGGATACTCAGTCCGCTGCGGGTTCCCACCCACAGCGTGTTCTGCGTAATATCCTCTTCGATGGCATAGACAATGTCGTCGAGCAGCGCCGTATCGTCGTCTTCACGGTGCATGTAACGGGCATATTGCATCCGCCCGGGAGCATAGGGGTTTATCAGGCGGATCAGGCCCGCGCCCCAGGTGCCCACCCAGACATTCCCGCCCGCATCGCAGAAGACGACATGCGCATGCCGCAGGATCTCGTCGTCATACGTGTAGGTACGCTCTTCGCGCAGATCGTAGCGCAGCAATCCGCTGCCGTAGGAAGCGATCCACAGGCTGCAATTGGCATCCTTGACGACCGAAGTGATGTCCGTGACGGGCTTCCCATCGGCATTGCGCATCGTAACCGGACGGAAATCATGTTCCGAGGCATTTTTCCGGAACAAGCCCTTGTCGCTTCCGACCCAAATCCCGTTGCCCGTATCGCAGATGATGACCGAGATGTTGCAATCGCCGACCTGCTCGCAGCCCGTCGTCGAAATCATGCCCGTCTTCTTGTCGAGCCGAAACAGTCCGCGCTCAGTCCCGATCCAGATCGCCTTGTCGCGGTCTTCGGCCACCACATTCACGAACGAATTGAACGCCACGCCCGAAACGTCGTGCATACCGTAAGTGACCACTCCGTATCCGTCATAGCGGGCCAGACCGTTATAGGTCGGAATCCAGATATACCCGTCGGAATCCTGATAGAGTTTGCGTACTTCGCTCGACGGCAGGATGTCGGAAGGGATCGGCACGAACCGGATTTTGGAATAGGGTTCGGCAGACACGTACCCCACCGTGGCCAGCATGGCAAGCACAGTTGCAAAAAGGCGGGAAAGTATCAGGTTCGGACGCATGGACGGTAGTTTTCGGAATTCTAAATTACACATTTTTTCCTCATCCGCAACGCCGGATATCCGATTTACCTCCGGGAAAAGCACGGAAGAGAGGCTTTCCGGTAAATTTTCAACCTCCGACGGAGTTGACCGCCTTACTTTTACTCAACCGGAAGAGAATCCGGTAAAATTCGTTGTCCCCGCAAACCTTCCGGGCCGAAAACGGATTTACCCTGCAACCGTAGGCTCCTCGAACACCATTGCCCATCGACGGACAGCCCCCGTGAATCCGATTACGTCCCGGTATTCATCCGCAAGTCTGAAAACGGCAGTCGCTACGACTTCGGTCTCGACCGGCGAGGCGTGACCGGCAAGTCCCGGATCCGGGAAAAAACGGTAAGGGCTCCCCCCCCCTTCACAAAAACAGCCACCTTCTTTTCCGAAGGTGGCTGTTTCGCATTGCGGGACGTCGTTATACCAGTCCAGAGAAGCCCATGAAGGCCATGGCGAGGATACCGGCCGTGATCAGCGCGATAGGCACCCCCTTGAATGCCTTAGGCACGTCCTCGAATTCGAGCCTCTCGCGGATGCCGGCGAAGAGCACCAGCGCCAGGGCGAATCCCAGCGCCGTAGCCACCGAATAAGTGACGCTCTGCAAGAGGTTGAACTCCTTTTGGATCATCAGGATCGCCACGCCCAGCACGGCGCAGTTGGTCGTGATCAGGGGCAGGAAGATACCCAGTGCCTGATATAACGAAGGCGAGAGTTTCTTGAGCATGATCTCGACCATCTGTACCAGCGCGGCGATCACGAGGATGAAGACGATCGTCTGCATGTAGACGATGTCCAGCGGCACGAGCACATAAGCCTGGATCAGCCAGGCCACCACGGCGGCGATTGCCATGACGAACGTTACGGCAGCGCCCATACCCATCGAGGTCTCGACCTTCGACGACACGCCCAGGAACGGGCAGATGCCGAGGAACTGCGCCAGTACGACGTTGTTGACGAAGATGGCGCCGATGATGATTGCGAAATATGAAAGCTCCATAACTATTTCTTGGCTAATTTATTAAACAATACCATGAGGTACCCCAGCACCAGGAATGCCCCCGGTGCGAGGACGAAGATCAGCGGCATGTAATCGGCCGTTCCGAGGCTGATGCCGAAGATCGCGCCGCTGCCCAGTATCTCGCGCACGGCACCTACGGCCGTCAGGGAAAGCGTAAAGCCCAAACCGATCCCGACACCGTCGAGCACCGAATCCAGCGGCGTATTCTTCGAGGCGAAAGCCTCGGCACGCCCCAGAATAATGCAGTTCACCACGATCAGCGGGATGAAGACGCCCAGTGCCTCGTACAGGGGCGGCGTGTAGGCTTTCATCAGCATTTCGACCACGGTCACGAACGAGGCGATCACGACGATGAACGCCGGGATGCGCACCTTGTCCGGAATGATGTTCTTGATGAGCGAGATCACCAGGTTCGACATGATCAGCACGGCCATCGTCGCCAGCCCCATGCCCATGCCGTTTCCGGCCGAGGTCGTCGTACCCAGCGTGGGACACATGCCCAGCACCAGCACGAACGTCGGGTTGTTCCTGACGATGCCGCTCAGAATGATGTTCAGTTTATTCATTTTGCCCTCCTTCCTGAGCCGCCGGCCCGTTGGTTTGTTCCTCTGCCGAATCTCCGGCCGCAGAAGTCGCTCCCGACGATACGTCTGTCGGCGCCGTACCCGTCGCTACGCTCTTGTAAGCCATCCAGGCGCGGTTGATCGCATCGACATAGGCGCGCGAGGATATGGTCGCGGCCGTCAGCGCGTCGACGTCGCCGCCGTCCTTCTTCACGGCCAGCTTGCCGTCCACGAGCTTCATCGTTTCGAGTTTCTTGCCCTGGATGCTCCCCAGCAGCACATTTTCCTTGTCGGCCATCTTCGTCCCGAGCCCCGGGGTCTCAGCCTGCCTGAGCACGTTGACGTTGACCACTTCACCGTCGGGCGTGAAGCCCACCATCATGCTGATCGCGCCGCCGAAACCATTCTTGGTCATCGACTCCACGGCGTAACCCGCGACCTGTCCTCCCTTGGTTGCGGTGTAGACCGTGATCGGCATATCGTCGATCGTCAGCGCTTCGGGTGCGGTCTGGTCGAACGGCGGAAGCACGACCTTCAGCGCCTCGACCTTCGCCGCCTGCTCGGCCTGGGCGATCGGTTCGGCCGTAATCATGTTCACGGCGCCCACACCGGCCGAAGCCACGAGCGTGATGCCGAACAGTACGGCCGTCATATTCACAAGTGTACTTTTCATACTGCGTCACCTCCTATTTAACGCCGAAGCGCTTGGGTTTGACATATTTGTTGATCAGGGGCACACAGGCGTTCATGATCAGTATCGCGAACGACATACCCTCGGGATAGGCGCCCCACAGGCGGATGCACATCGTGATGGCGCCGATACCGATGCCGAAGATCACCCCCCCTCTGACGGTCATCGGCGAGGTCGAATAATCCGTCGCCATGAATATCGCGCCCAGCAGGGCTCCGCCGGCCAGTACATGGAACAGCGGGAGCTGCCACAGCACCGCCCCGGTACTGCCCGAAGCGAGGGCCACGACAAACGCGAATACGGCCATCGTACCGAGCACCGACACGGGAATCTGCCACGTGATGACGCGGCGCCAGAGCAGGTATACGAAGCCGCAGATCAGGGCCAATGCCGCCACCTCGCCCAGCGAGCCGGGCATATTGCCCAGCAGCAGTTCCTGCACACCGAGCACGTCGGGGGCGGCGCCGTGTTTCACGGCCGCCAGCGGCGTAGCGCCCGAAAGTGCGTCGAAAGCTCCGTTCGCCGGCATCGGGAACGAAGTCATCTGCACCGGGTAGGCGATCAGCAGGAACACACGCCCCACCAGCGCGGGGTTGAACGGATTTTTGCCCAGCCCGCCGAAGGTCATCTTGGCGATGGCGATGGCGACGAATGCGCCGATCACGACGATCCACCAGGGAATCGAGGCGGGCAGGTTGAAAGCCAGCAGCACGCCCGTCACCACGGCCGACCAGTTCCCGATTGTCAGCGAGCCGCCGACGAGGAACCGCTGGATGAGGTACTCGAACAACACGCAGCACGCCACGCTGAGCGCCGTGACACGCAGCACGTCCACCCCGAACACCACCGCCGAGACGACCAGCGCGGGCATCAGCGCGATCACGACGTCGCGCATGATCCTGGCCGTCGACTGCGAAGTCTGCACGTGCGGTGCGGGAGCAACAACAAGTTTGTTTGCCATAATATCTTTCTGTTTTTCCATTTACTTTTTCGGTGCCGCGGCACGTGCGCGGATAATGCCCATGACAGTCTGTTTCCCCAGGCGCACCCAGTCCAGCAGCGGCAGGTAAGCGGGGCACGAGGCCTGGCAGCAGCCGCACTCGATGCACGAAGTGATCATCTGCGCCTCGACTTCCTCCCAGCCTTTCTTCTGGGTCATCTTCGAGAGATAATAGGGTTCGAGCCCCATCGGGCAGGCAGCCACGCACTTGGCGCACTTGATGCACTGCGAGGCCTCGCGGCGCTGGGCGTCGCGGCCGCTCATGACGGTGATGCCCGAGCACCCCTTCGTCACGGGCGAGGCGAGGTTGACCATCGCGCGCCCCATCATCGGGCCGCCGTTGATGACCTTGCCCGCATCGGCGGGAAGCCCTCCGGCCGCCTCGATCAGCGCCTCGACGGGCGTACCCATGCGGGTCAGCAGGTTCTTGGGCTCCCGGACGCCTTTGCCCGTGATCGTCACCACGCGCTCGATCAACGGCTTGTGCTTCTGCACGGCCTGGTAGACCGCATAGGTCGTCGAGGCATTGCACACCACGGCACCCACGTCGATCGGGAGTGCGGGCGGGGGCGGCACCTCGCGCCCCGTAATGGCCGCGATCAGCTGTTTCTCACCGCCCTGCGGGTATTTCACCTTGAGGGGCACCACCTCGATGCCCTTATACCCTTGGGCCAGACGGCGCAGGTGCGCAATGGCGTCGGGTTTGTTGTTCTCGATCCCGATATAGGCTTTCTCCACGGCGATGGCCTTCATCAGTATCGTCACGCCCACGAGCAGCTCCTCGCCGTGCTCGAGCATCGTACGGTGGTCGGACGTAAGGTAAGGCTCGCACTCTACACCGTTGATAATCAGCGCCTCGGCCTTTTTCCCGGGAGGGATCGAGAGTTTCACGTGCGTGGGGAACGTCGCGCCGCCCATGCCGACGATGCCGGCGTCCTTGATCCGGGCGACGATCTCCTGTGCGGAGAGCGTGCACTCCCTGACGATCGTCTCCGAGCGGTCGATCCCCTCGGCCCAGTCGTCGCCCTCGCGTTTGATCGTAATCATCACCTGGCGCAGCCCCTGCCCGTTGGGCACCATGTCCACGGCCGTTACCGTCCCCGAAACCGGGGCGTGGATATTGGCCGACATAAAACTGCCCGCCTCGGCGATGAGCTGCCCCGTCACGACCTTGTCGCCCTTGGCGACCTTGGCCACGGCGGGGGCGCCGATGTGCTGTGCGAGCGGGATCGTCACCACGTCGGGCAGCGGAAGCACCTCGATCGGTTTGGCGCCGCTCAGTTTATTTTCCGACGGATGGACTCCGCCTATTGGAAATGTCTTCATATCTTGTGTTTCTCTGATTTTTCGGTTGGGTTTCTTCCTTCATCTCCCATGCCCGGCACGGCGTCACCCGCCCGGCATTACGGAAACATCCGTTTATTCGGCTTCCGGGGCTGCCCCGCCAGTTTTCGGAGCCTCCGCCGCATTCCCGGTTGCCGCTGCTTCCTGCACAGCGGGGGATGCCGGTGCAACCTCCTTCTCAACAGCGGGTACAGCTTCGCTTACAGGAGCTTTCGGGGCTACGGAAGGCGCACCCTCTGCGGCCGCAGGTGCGGCCTTCGGGGCGGCTTCAGGCACCGGTGCGGTTCCCTTCGCATCGGCGGGCGCAGCATCGGCGGACTTCGGGGCCCGGGCAGCCTGGGCTGCCGCAGGAGCCTCCTTCGCGGCCGCAGGTGCGGCTTTCGGGGCAGCCGGTGCCTTCGGTGCCTTGGGCAGCGGATCCATGCCCGCCAGCACGATGGCGCCTGTCGGGCACTCGTTCACGCACTTACGGCAGAGCTTGCACTTCTGCGGGTCGATATAGGCGAGGTTGTTTTCAATGGTGATGGCACCGAACGCACAGACCTTCTGGCATTTGCCGCATCCGATGCAACCCGCCTTGCAGGCCTTCATCACCACGGCGCCCTTGTCCTTCGACACGCACGACACATACACCGCCCGGTTCTTCGGCCACTTCTTGCGCAGTTCGATAATCATTTTGGGACACGCCTTCACGCAGGCCCCGCAGGCCGTACATTTGTCGGGGTCGACTTCGGGAAGCCCCGTCGCGGGATTCATGCGGATCGCATCGAACGCACACGAGACGACGCAGTCCCCGAACCCGAGGCAGCCGAATGCGCAACCCGTCTCGCCCACATAGAGCGACGACGCCACGGCGCACGACCTGGCACCGTTGTACTCGTTGGTGCGGGGGCGCTTGTCGCAGGTGCCGCCGCAGCGCACGGTGGCCACCTGCGGCTCCTTTTCCGGTGCCGACTTGCCGAGGTAGGCCGCAACAGCCTTCATGCAGTCGCCGCCGCCCACGGGGCAGAAGAGCGCCGAGATGTCGTCCTGTTTCACGAGCGCGTCGGCCATGCCGCGGCACCCGGCGAAGCCGCAGCCGCCGCAGTTGGCGCCCGGCAGCATCTTCTCCACCTCGTCGATCCGGGGATCTTCCTCGACCCTGAATTTTTGGGCCACGAAGTAAAGGATCACCGCGGAAAGCACTCCCAGCGCACAAAGCGTCAGGATTGTGTAAAGTAATACTTCCATCAGTAGTGTTTGGTTATTGAGAAATGAATTGTGTGTTCGATTTTATGCCTGAAGAGCCATAATACGCAGTAATAGACGACCACGGCTCCCAGAGCGGCAAGCGCGCCGCGGCCTTCGCTCCAGCCGAGCACCGCAACGGCGGCGACCAGCACGGCCAACAGCACGGCCAACGCCCCGACATAGGCCAATATAACGGCGACAGCGCCCGCACTACGACGGACGCCGACCATAACCTTCTCCCCCGCGGCATAATGCGCCGCGTCGGGACTCTTCACGACCACGATCTTGTCCTGCGCTTCGGCCAGGCCGCACGCTTCGCGGGCCTTGCAGCTACCGCAGGCACTGTGGGAGGTGATCCTCACATAGACCGTGTCGCGTTCCGTGCGTTCCACCACGCCGCTATGTTCAATCCGTGAAGCCACCGCCCTCAATCGCCGTATTTGTTGGTAAGCGGCATAAGGCGCTCGTGCCCGAACGAGCACATCGACAGGCGCAGTACGGGCGGGAACTGGTAGCGCTTCTTCTCGTTGCGCATGATCATGGCGTGGATCTTCTCCACGACCTCGGAATCGAAGCCCGCATTGACGATCTCCTCGCGGTGCTGCCCCTCCTCGATCATGCGGTAAAGGATCGCGTCCACCACTTCGTACGGCGGCAGGATGTCGCTGTCCTTCTGCCCCGGGTGCAACTCCGACGAGGGTTCCTTGTCGAGGATATTGCCCGGGATGGGATCGCCCTGCGTGCGGTTGATATAGCGCGCCAGGTCGTACATCTCGCTCTTGTAGAGGTCGCCCGTAGGGCTGAAAGCACCCGCCGTATCGCCGTAGAGCGTACAGAGTCCCAGCGCATTCTCGCTCTTGTTCGACGAGTTGAGCAGGATGTAGTCCGCCTTGTTCTGCACGGCCATCAACAGCACCGTGCGGATACGGGTCTGGATATTCTCTTCCGTGGCGTCGAACTCCCTGCCGCCGATGACCGGCTTGAGGGTATTGACCACGCTGGTGTATATTTCCGTGATGGGAATTACGTTATATTCGATGCCGAGGTTCTCGGCCAGCTTCTTGGCATCTTCGACCGAATGGTCGGAAGAGAACTGCGAGGGCAGAAGCAAAGCCCGGATATTTTGGCGTCCCAGCGCGTCGGCGGCCAGGCAGGCCACCACGGCCGAGTCTATGCCGCCAGAAAGGCCGATGCAGGCCTTCTTGTAGCCGTTCTTCACGAAGAAGTCGCGCAGGCCGCACCGGGCCGCCTGGTAGACCATCCGCGTACGGTCGTTATAGGTCGAGGGGATCGTAACCGGCTCGCCGGCCGCCTTGGTGTCGAAGATCTGGAAATCCTCCTCGAAGTGCTTCATCATCAGCACCAGTTCCCCGCGGTTGTTGAACGCCCCCGACGTACCGTCGTAGACGATGTCCGTCGAACCGCCGACCTGGTTCACCAGCACGAGGTTCTTGCCTTCGACGAACGACAGGTGCCGCATCATCTCGTAGCGGTAGGTCATCGTCCCCCGGCCGTACTTGCGGGCGTTGATCGAGATGACGGTCTCGACCGACTTGTCGAAGTCATGCTCGCGGCTCAGGTCGTCGCCCACGATGATGGCGCACTTGTGGCCCTTGATCGTCGCATATTCGAACCCCTTCGAAGGGACGAGGAAGCCCATTTCGCGGCGTGCGGTGATATATTTCTTACCCACGTAGCGCAGCACTTTGCGATCCTGGATCAGCGCCGCGGCGCTGATGGTGCCTTCGCGCGTCAGGATCGGGAGTCCCACGATGGCCGCGATACCGTCGCAGCACGATGCTATTTCGACCAGTGCATCCTCGCACAGTTCGAGGAAGGTGGTTTTACGCAACAGGTCGAAAGCCGGGGTTCCGCTCACGGCCTGTTCGGCAAAAATGACCAGGTCGGCACGCTGCGCTTTCGCTTTGTTGATCGAATCGATGATTTTCGAGGCATTGCCGTCGATATCCCCGATCGTATAGTTCAACTGGGCAAGGGCTATTTTCATCTATCAGTAATTTTAGTAGGCAAATTACAACGTCGCAAAGTTAAGGATTATTTATAAAAATAGGAAGGATTTTCGGTGTTAATAAATTAACATTTCCCAATTTACAAAAAAATTTAAAAACCCCGAAACCCCGGCACTCTGACCTGTCCCGGCCGCAAACCGCCCGGCAGACACCATTCCCCAACCTCCCGGCGCACAACAAGCCCCCACCCGGCCGCTCCCACCCAGCCCCGCAAAACCGCCTGTCCGGCCGCTATTCCCGCAGCCGGACAGCACACGCCGAGCCCCTGCCCGGCAGGCTTTGCGCGGGAGGGCAAAACGCCCCGTATCACGGCCGCGCGTATCGCCGCGCACGCGCAACCTGCAAAAAAAAATCTTTTTGCACCCGGATTTCTGCCTGAGATACAACATTAGTTACCTAAATGTTAGCAACATACGCCAGCGTACCGTCTTGCACGAACGCTGCATTCTCCTTACCTTCGCAACGGCAATACAGGCAACACGATTAATAAACGCTTTAATAATCCGTAAAAAATGAAAAAGGTAGAAAAAGTGGCCTCGGGCGCGAATTTCGCAGCCGTGACGGTCGGGAAAACCGAAGAGTTGAACCAGTACACGCTGCCGCTGGCACCGGGCGTGGAGATCCCGGGGAAAGTGTTCGTAGGCGGCGACCTGCAGGCCACCGGGGCCGAGATGTCGTTCCAGCAGTTCGCACCGGGCGGCAGCGTCGGGTTCCTCCACACCCACAAGACCCACGAAGAACTTTACATCATCCTCGGCGGCCATGGGGAGTTCCAGGTCGACGGGCAGGTCTTCCCCGTAGGCGAAGGAAGCATCGTACGGGTTTCGCCCGCAGGCAGGCGCTCGCTGCGCAACACGGGCGACAGCCCGATGACGATGATCTGCATCCAGTACAAAGCCGCCTCCTTCGACGCGGGCGACGCCACCGACGGCGAAATCCTCCCCGACCAGGTCGTCTGGTAGGCAGCCCGGGCTCTTGGCTCTTGGCTCTTGGCTCCTGGCTCCTGGCTCCTGACTCCCGGCTCCTGGCTCCCGGCTCCCGGCACGACAAGGCGAACAACCCCGGAAAACCGACGCGACGCGCATACGGCAAGGACGGTTAATCCAGGGGCACAGGGGGCATGAACGCCCGAATGCTACGGCGGACAAGAGCCCGGGACATGGTTGCCCCAATGCAAAGCGGGCCGGAGTTTACACTCCGGCCCGCTTTCCTAAATTTTCCACAGGGCTACTCCATCCCCTCTTCGGGATCGGCCACGAGAATACGTCCGCAATATTCGCAAACGATCAGTTTCTTGCCCTGGCGAATCTCCACCTGGCGCTGCGGGGGAATCCGGTTGAAGCAACCGCCGCAGGCATCGCGCTTCACGGTCACGACGGCCAGGCCGTTGCGCACGTTGCGGCGGATACGGCCATAGGCCGACAACAGCCGCTCGTCGATCTTGGCCTTGACCCGGTCGGCCTGTACTTCGTACTCTGCGACCTGGGGTGCGGTTTCGGCTTCGATCCCTTCCAGTTCGTTCTTCTTGGCAGCCAGGTCGGCGGCACGGCCTTCCGCTACGGCTTCGGCCTCCTCCAGCTGGAGTTTCTTGGCTTTCACACCGGCGGCGTACTCCTTGAGGCGCTTCTCGGCCAGTTCGATCTCCAGTTCCTGGTACTCGATCTCCTTGGTAATGGCATCGAACTCGCGGTTGTTGCGCACGTTGTTCTGCTGCTCCTTGTAATTGCCGATGAGGATCTTGGCCTGGTCGACCTCGCGCTTGCGCTGCTTGGTGAGCGTGTTCAGCTCCTCGATTTCGGCATTGATGTTGTCGATCCGGGTTTTCAGGCCGGTCATCTCGTCTTCGAGATCCTGAACCTCGAGAGGCAGTTCACCTTTCACCTTGTTGATTTCGTCGATCTTGCTGTCGATCTTCTGCAATTCATAGAGTGCGATGATCTTCTCCTGCATCGAATAGTCAACGTCGGCAGTTTTCTTCTGTGTTGCCATATAATGTACTTGTATAGTTTAGACTTAAACCAAATAGTTCACCGGATTGCGAGAGCTTTCACTCTTGCGAACCGCAAAGGTAATCAAATTTTTCGACAAAATATCAAATAAAATCTGAATTGCGCAATATTCGCTTTCAAAATGGCCTATATCCGCTACGGTGAGGGCCTTATCCGGCGTCATGAAGTCGTTGTACTTCATATCCGCCGTGACGTAAATGTCGGCCCCCGCACGGCGCGCGTCGCCGATCATCGAAGCCCCCGCACCGGTGCAGACCGCCACGCGCCGCACCTCGGGCGAAGCGATGTCGCTGTGGCGCACGACCCGAACGCCCAGCACGCGCTGCATGCGGCGCATGAACTCCACCGTGGCGACCGCCGCAGGCAGCTCGCCCACCACGCCGAACCCGACCTTTTCGTCCGCCTGCGCGGGTTGGAGCACGCGCAAATCCCCCACGCCCAGCATCTCGGCCAGCCGCCAACTCATCCCCTCGGGGGCGCTGTCCAGGTTGGTGTGGCACGCATAGAGCGCAATGCCGCCGCGGATAGCCCGCTCGACGCAGCGCTGCACCTGGTCTGCCGAATTGAAGCGCTTGAGCGCATGGAAAACGATCGGATGGTGCGTGATGACCATGTCGCACCCTTCGCGTTCGGCCTCGGCCATCACCTCGTCGGTGACGTCCACGGCCAGCAGCGCCCTGTGCACCTCGTCGTCCGGGCGCCCCACGATCAAGCCTGCGTTGTCGTACGATTCCTGCCATGCGAGCGGTGCGAAACGCTCGATGACATCGGTCACTTCCCTGATTAGCATAGTATCCTGATTTGTCTGGTTATCATTTTTTCCGCCCCGGCGGGGCCATCCGCCCTGCGGCCGCGGCACTGCGCTTTCCGCCTTGCAGCGCAGCCTTCCCCAAGGGATGCGGCGCCCGTTGCGCCCCTAAAAGAGCGACTGTTCGTAAAAGGCGAAGAGCTCCTTGTGTTCCGGCTCCTCCTTTTTGCGGCGGGGCTTGCGCGGACGTTTCGACGCGGGCTGCCCGGGTTCGGCAGCCCCCTGCGCCGCGGCATCCTCCGGGACGATCTTCACCACGGGTTTCGCCTTGCGGCGGGGCACTGCCGCTCCGGCCTCCGCCGCCGGGACTTCGGCATCCCCGTCGGCGAGGAGTTCGCCCTGGCCCGCCTTCAGGTCTTCACGCACCTCGACCAGCAGCGCACGGATGCGTTGCAGGCGCTCCATCAGCTCGGCATCGCGCTGCACGCCGCCCTCGGCCGCAGGCTTCTGCTTCAGGGCCTTCTTGGCGCCCTCGAGGGTCATACCCCGCTCCTTGACCAGGTGGTAGATCAGTTTGAGGTTCTCCACATCCTGCGGCGAGAAGAGACGGTTGCCTTTCTTGTTGCGCTTGGGGCGGATGACGCTGAACTGCGACTCCCAGTGGCGGATCAGCGACGCATTGACGTCGAACATCTCGGCCACTTCGCCCATCGAATAAAAAAGTTTCTCGGCCATATCTATCGTTTAATAATTCGCAATGTATTGGGGTACATGTTATTCACCCGGTTACCGATCCGCTTCGCAAACCCGAGCGCCCGCCCGCGGGCACACACCAGGTTCACCCCTTCGGAAAACGCCCCGGCGGCGACCCCTTGCCTGCGCAGGTAACACAGCGCCTGCGCCTCGTCCAGCTCCGCAGCGGGCACCGCCTCGCGGTTCAATCCGCAGAAGAACGCCAGCGCCGGATCGGGCCGCAGGCTTCCCTTGAAGAGCTGCCCCATCGCCACGCCCGCATAGATCACGGGCAACGCTTCGCCGAGCGCCTTCACGGCCTCGGCCTGCGCGACGTAATATCCGTAGCAGGTATCGCCCACCGCCGCGAAGCACATCCGCTCCGGCGTGCGAACCCAACGGCGCAGCTCCGCCGCGGACGCCTTGTCCACCTGCGCAAATACCGTGCGCCGCGCCTTCGGGGTGCGGCAACGGCCGCCGGCATCATAAGCCTTGCAGGCCACGGCGGCGAAAAAACCCTCGCCGCGTGCCCGGTGGGGATAGAACCGGTAGGTGCGGAAAGCCCCCACCCGGCCGCAGACGATCCCCCACGCCCCGTCGACAGCCATGTCTTCCGCCTCTGCGACCTCGTCGCCCGCCCATGCGAGCATACGCTCCAAAGCGCCTTCGTCCTCGTCGCGGTTGAAGGTGCAGGTGCTGTATATCAGCCTGCCACCGGGTTTGAGCGCACGCCATGCTTCACGTAATATCCCGTCCTGCCTTGCAGCACAGAGCTTTACATTCCCCTCGCTCCATTCGGCGCGGGCCTGTGCATCCTTGCGGAACATCCCTTCGCCCGAGCAGGGGGCATCCACGGCCACCATGTCGAACCACGCCTCGAAGTCGCCCAGTTGCCGGGGTTCGCAGGTCGTCACGGCGACATTGCCCGTACCCCACTTGCGGACGTTGTCCGCCAGTACCTGCGCACGGCGGCGGTCGATCTCATTGGCGACGACCAGCCCGCCGGGCCCCGCGAGCGAGGCATAGAGCGTCGTCTTGCCGCCCGGGGCAGCGCAAAGGTCGAGGATTCGCTTCCCCGCAACCCCCTCTCCGCCCATCAGGCGCCCCACGAACTGCGACGACGCCTCCTGCACGTAATATGCCCCGGCATGGAAATCGCTGTCGAAGGTGAACTGCGGCCGCACCGCCAGGTAATACCCGTCGGCGCACCAGGGTACACGGCCGTCGGCGTTTTGCAAAACCGGAAGCGGGGCGGGCACATCCGTCCCGGAGCTCCCCTGCGACGATCCGTATCCTCCCGGTGCCGCCCCGGTGCCGTCCTGCACCGCTCCGGGTTCGGCCGCACCGGCACATTTGGCAGGGTTCAGCCGCACGGACACGGGCGGCTCGGTATCGAGTGCGGCGCACAGCGCCGCCCCCTCTTCCGGCCCCAGCTCCGAAAGGACGCGTGCGGCGAATTTCTCAGGCAGCGTCATGCGTCGCTATCTGTTTTCGAGCGCATCGAGGCGCGCACATATCTTCTCCAGCACCGTAGGGTCGGAGACGAAATCCTCATGGTCTTTGTCGACGACCAGCACATCGCCTTCGTAGATGTTGTCGATCCAGTTGTTATACTTGTCGTTCAGACGCTTGAGGTATAATTCGTCGATGTTCATCTCGTATTCGCGTCCGCGCTTGCGGATCTGCGAAATGAGCGTCGGCACGCTCGCCTTGAGGTAGATCAGCAGGTCGGGCTTGGGGATGAGCGTGGTCATCAGCCGGAACAGTTTCATGTAGGTTTCGATGTCGCGCGAGGCCATCAGCCCCATTTCGTGGAGGTTGTCCGCGAAGATATGCGCATCCTCGTAGATCGTGCGATCCTGGAAGATCGCCCCCGAATCGCGGTTGTCGGCCAGCATGTCCATCGTCTGCTGGATGCGGCTCCCGAGGAAATAAATCTGCAAATTGAACGACCAGCGGTTCATGTCCTCGTAGAAATCGCCGATGTAGGGGTTGTTGCACTCCTCGAGGTAGGCTTTGGCGTTGTAACGCTCGGTCAGAATCCGGGTCAGCGTGGTCTTCCCGCTTCCGATATTGCCTGCAATGGCTATATACATATTATACGATATTTGTTTTACATTTTAAATACTGCCCGGCCGCTCCGGACGGCCGCCGGAGTGCTCCGCAGCGGTGCATCACGGCATTACGCCGCAGCAACACACGCCGTCACTTCGCTTCCCCGCCGAACGCCAGTATCTCGTCGGCCACACGGCGGTCGTTGACCAGCCGCGGCACCTTGTTCTTGCCCCGGGCACGCATCCACGCGAGGAAACGGCCGTGGCCGACGACCGTCAGCCGCTGCCGCTCGAGCGTCGTGCGGCGTTTGGCGTCGTAGTCCGAATTCACGGCCCGCAATTCGCGGTCGAGCGCCTCGGCGAAATGCTCGCGGCTGTCGGGCTCGCGCTCGAACTCCAGGATCCATTCGTGGGCGCCCCGCTCGCGCAGCGACATGTAGCACGGCGCCACGGTATATTCCCCGACCACGGCCCCCGTTTCGTTGCAGGCGGCCAGCAGTGCGCGGTCGGCGTTGTCGACGATCAATTCCTCACCGAAGACATTGATATACTGTCTCGTACGCCCCGCGAAACGAATGCGGTAGGGATTCGTCGAAGTGAATTCCACCGTATCGCCGATCTCGTAGCGCCACAGGCCGTTGTTCGACGTGATGAGCATGGCGTAAACCTTGCCGCATTCCACGCCTTCGAGCGGCACGACGGTATCCCCGCTGCGGAACTCGAAGAAATTGCCGTAGTCGAGCATCAGCAGCATGTCGCTCCGCGACGGGTCGTCGGCCAGCGCGAAGAACCCTTCCGAGGCGTTGTAGGTCTCCATGTACTGCATCCTCTCCGAAGGGATCAGCGCCTCGAACGAACGGCGGTAGGGGGCGAACTCCACGCCCCCGTGGGCGAACATGCAGAGGTTGGGCCACACTTCGAGCAGGTTCTCCCGCCCCGTATAATCCAGCACGCGGCGCATCATCGCCAGGTTCCACGACGGCACCCCGGCGAAGGCCGTGATATTTTCGCCCGTGCACTCGCGGCAGATGGCCTCGACCTTGCGGTCGAAATCGGGGATGATCGCCGTGGCGGTGCGCGGCGCCCGGAACCAGCCGCTCCAGAACGTCGTTTCGTGGATCAGCACCGCCGACAGGTCACCCACAAGGTTGCGCCCCTCGCGGCTGCACGACCCGCCGAGGGTCAGCGTCTTGCCGTCGAAGACCTTCGTTTTCGGGTTGTTGGCCGCGAATACCGTCGCCACGTCCCGCATGCCGAGCGTGTGGTTCCACCAGAGCGACTCCTCCGTGACGGGGATGTACTTGCTCCGGTCGGAAGTCGTGCCCGACGAGCGGGCAAAGAGCTTCACCCGCCCCGGCGCGGTGACGTTACGCTCCCCGGCCAGCATCTTTTCGATATAGGGTTTGAAAGTTTCGTAATCGAACGTCTCGACCATCGACTGGAACTGCTCCACGCTGCGGACATGCCCCAGGTCGTACCTCCATCCGAATTCCGTCCCGCGCCCGCGGCGCAGCAACTGCCTGAAGATACGCTCCTGCGTCTCAGCAGGACGGCGCCGGAAACGGTCGATAGCCCGCTCGCGCTGCGAAAACCAGGCCTTGAATAATATGCTTCTAAACGACACTTGTCTGTTCGGTTTCATTTTCCGCCGGTGTGCGGGGCCCGGCGCACGCCGGGCCCGACAGCGCCGTCGTCAGTTAAAAAAGTATCCCACTTTGCCCACCGACGCAGGCATGGCGAAGACCACCACGCGGTCGTAGGGGTTGATTTCCATGTTGTCCACGGCGATGAAGACCTTGTCGCCGCGCACGATGCCGCCGATGATCGTGTCCTCGGGCAGCCCCAGGTCTTTGATGCGGCTCTTCACGGCCGGCGCATTGGGCTTGACGATGAATTCCAGCACCTCGGCGTCGCTGCCCGTAAGGCACTTGATGGCCTGCACGTCGGTCGACATCGTGAAGCGGAAGATGTTCGACGCCGTCACCAGTTTCTTGTTGATGATCGTGTCGATGCCGATCGACTCGGCCAGGTTGATGTAATTGAGGTTCTCGACCTCGGCGATCACCTTCTTGACGCCCATGCGCTTGGCGAGCATCGCCGCGAGGATGTTGGTCTCGCTGCGCCCCGTCACGGCCACGAAGGCGTCCATGTTCGAAAGCCCCTCTTCCATCATGGCCTCGGTGTTACGGCCGTCCTCGTTGATGATGAGGGTCCTTTCGAGCATCTCCGCCAGCCGGTAGGCCTTCTCGGCGTTGTAGTCGATGAGCTTGATGTTTACCTCGTCCTGCAACTCCGTGGCGATGCGGATGCCGATGCGCGACCCGCCCAGAATCATCATGTTCTTGATCTCGATGTTCGACTGTCCCGAGAACTCCATGACCTGTTTCACGGCATCCTGGCGGGCGATCACATAGATCGCGTCGCCCTCCATGAACAATTCGCCGCGGCGCGGGATGATCGTCTGCCCGCCGCGCGTGATGGCCACCGTGCGGTAGCTCAGCGGGGCCTCGTCGTCATCGAACCCTTCCAGCGGCTTGCCCACGAGGGGCGAGGTCGGCTCCAGGTGAAAAACCACCAGCGAGAGCTTACCGCTCGAAAAATCGACGAACTCCGTGGTCGAGGTATGCCCCAGGAGGTTGATGACCTCGCTGGCCGCAACCTTCTCGGGGTAGAACAGGTAGTCGATGCCCATGTCGATGAACATCTCCTTGTTGTTGGGTTCCAGGTATTCGTTGTTGTCGATGCGGGCAATGGCTTTTTTGGCCCCGAGCTTCTTGGCCAGCATCGCCGCCACGACATTGTCGTTCTCCACGTGGTTCACGGCGATGAACAGGTCGCACTTGCGCACCTGCGCCTTGCGGAGCACGGCGAAGGTCGTCGAATCGCCCTCGACCGAAATCACGTCGGCAAGGCTCCCCACGTCGGAAAGCAACTTCTGGTCGGCGTCGATGATGGTAATGTCGTGGCCGTTGCCACTGAGCATTTTCGCCAGATGGCTCCCCATCTCGCCCGCACCCGCTATCACGATTTTCATAGTATTGCGTCTGTTGTCGTTTCGTTTCAGCGCCGCCCGCCGACAGGATAAGGCAGCATTTTTGCAATTTATCTTACAAATGTATACATTTGTGGCCGAAAGCCAAAATTTCAGCACATAAAAATACCTATATCGTCATGCCAACGTGGTTAATCGTTTTCCTCTTCGCCCTCGGCGCCGTAGCCCTCTTCGTAGTGGGCATGTCGCTGACGCTGATAATCAAGGGGCACCATATCGACTCGGAAATATCGACCAACAAGAACATGCAGCGGCTGGGCATCAAGTGCGCCGTGCACGAAACGCGCGAAGCGGACGGCAGCGCCGGCTGCTCCGATACGCATTCTGCCGCGGGCTGTTCGGGCAACTGCTCGGCATGCGACATCGAACAGACAACGAAAAAAGAGGAGTGACGCTCCTCTTTTTCATATCAATCGCTCTCCTTGAACCTTATCAGGATGTGCTTATCAAGGTTGATCCATGACATCCGGTCGTATTGGGCACTATTCCTGAAAAATACGGTTTTCAAGACGGGCGAATTGTCACAGACCAGGCTTTCCAAATATTGCAACCCGCTCACATCGAGCTCCTCCACATCGCAGCCCGACATCCTCACGTATTTCAAAGCAGGATATCTCGACAAATCGACAGCTGCCACCGGCAGGTTCCTCAAATCCAGATTATACAAGAGCCCGTTCCGGGCAAAAGAATCCAGCGAGCGCAGTTTGCACGCCCCCTTATCCGCACACACCAACTCACACCAGTACAAATTGATAAGATAACTAAAATCAGAGAGGGATTCGAACCCGCTGCAATCGGTATCGAACAACTCCCGGACATAAACCGCCTCATGGCGGGAAATCCGCCCGTCCCCGTTCTTATCAAAATTCCTTGCGGCCAGTGCCGCCTCTACCGCCGCATCGGCAAAGACAAGGTTTTCATCTCCGGCCACCTCCAAAACGACATCGTCGTCACCAAATATGCCCGGTGCCTGCCGCCAATCCAGCGAGATCCGCATCCCCGCATTGCCCTCACACCAAATCATAGTAATATCCCCGCACGGCCTCACATCAAGCGCGGAAATCCCGTTATTCGCACAATCTATGGATTTCAAGCCGGGAGTTTCGGAAAAGTCCAGGTTGCAAAGCCGGTTATTCCGGCAAAGCAAAAAGGTCAACACAGGTAAATTTTGCAAATCGAGTTTTTCCAGGTTATTGGCCGCACAATCGACACGGCTTAGGTTCCGGAGACCATCCACAACGAGTTCTTCGAGTTTGTTCCCCGCACAACACAAAGTCCTGAGTTCCGCATTCCGGCTGACATCGAGTCGCACCAGATTCCCCCCGGCAGATTGGTTACAATATAAAGACTGTAATCCGGTAAAGTATTCGATCCCGTCCAGCGACCGGATATCCTTATCGTCAAAATCCAGCGACACCACATTTTTGATTTCACCGACCGTAAGTACACCATCCCCGTTACGGTCGTACGTCCGCAGGCAAAATGCCCCGAATGCGTCATCGCCGAATACGGCCACCGTATCATCGGTCATGGCGGGCGGCTTTACTTTTTCCTTCGAACAGGATACGCCGAGCAACAATCCCAGCATACAGAACAGGGAGATTTTTTTCATGGGAGGCAAGCTTTGACACATCTAAATTAACAGTTTTTGCCCGAAAGTGCAACTATTCCAAGTAAAAACAGCACAACGGGGCAAGCACACGAAAAAAGGCGGAAACAAATCCGCCCTGACTTACCGGTTCCGCATTGCTGCGGCGTCAAATCTTGCAGTACTTCGACCGGCAGACGAACCACGGGTTGCGCAGGTCTTTTTCGTTGTAGCGCAGCACCCCGTCGTCGGGCAGCGTGCGCGTCCGGCCGCCGGCCTCGGCGAGGATCAGCTCCCCGGCCGCCGTGTCCCACTCGTAGGTATGCGTCGTGCGGACATAATAGTCGACCCGCCCCTCGGCCAGCAGGCAGAACTTATACGAACTGCCCTGTTCGACGATCTCCAGGTCGGGGTGCGCCTCGCGCAGGCGGGCGATATGCTCGGCGGTCTCGGGCGTCTGGTGCGAGCGCGACACGGCCACACGCAGGCGGGGATGCGGACGCACGGCCTGGCTTTCGAGCGGCAGCCGCGTCCACCCGGTGACGATCTCATCGTAGGTATATTCCGCCCCGGAATCGGGCGCCACATGCTCCTTGACATACGAGCCTGCATCCCGCCCCGCGATATACAGCTTCTCGAAATAGGGCACGTAAATCACCGCCCCCATGCAGACATTGTTCTCCATCAGGGCGATGTTGACCGTAAATTCATTGTTCCCCTTGATAAATTCGACCGTCCCGTCGAGCGGGTCGACCAGCCAGTAGAGCTCCCAGTTGCGGCGCTCGTCGTAGAGCATCTCGCGCCCCTCCTCGCTCAGGATCGGGATGCGCGTCGGGCCCAGGTATTCGCGGATGGTTTTGTGCGCCAGCCGGTCGGCGAGCGTGATCGGCGTCTTGTCGTCTTTGAGGCTTATATCGTAATCGTCGAGGTTTTTATAGACATTCATTATCGAGGCACCGGCCCTGACTGCCGCATTGATGAGCGGCGGCAGCAGGTACATCCTCACCTTGTCGTTTATCATCGTAGCTCTTTTTTTGAGTTCGGAAACTTTGGTTGCCATGGTAAAGGTAACAAGAATTTATGACATTGTGAAATTTTTAACAGCTATTTCACACCGAACCACCCCGGGCAGCTTCGGCGCAAGATAAAACCTCCGGTGCGGGCCGCCCGCCGTCGCCGGGCGCCAGCGCGGCGCCATGCGGCACCGTCCGCTGCGCCCCTGCCTAAACCATGCCAGAGCCGACTGTGCCGAAAAAAATTCGTGCGGGGTGTTGCTTATAAAATAAATATGCGTATATTTGCACTCCGAATTATGTTCAAATACATATTATCGCATTAAATGTACGTTATAGTAGAGATTGCAGGTCAGCAATTTAAAGCTGAGAAAGGTCGGAAACTTTATGTCCACCGTCTTCAGGGCGAAGAAAATTCGTCCGTAAGTTTCGACAAAGTCCTGCTCACAGACAACGACGGTCAGGTCAAAGTAGGTGCACCTGTAGTGAAAGGCGCCTCGGTGAAGTGCAAGATCCTGAAGCATCTGAAGGACGACAAAGTCCTGGTCTTCAAGAAAAAGCGCAGAACGGGATATCAGAAGTGCAACGGCCACCGTCAGTATCTGACACAGGTCCTTGTCGAGGAAATTGTTGCATAACCTTTAAAACTGAAGAGAAATGGCACACAAGAAAGGTGTAGGTAGTTCGAAGAACGGCCGCGAGTCGGAAAGCAAGCGACTCGGCGTCAAACTATTCGGTGGGCAGTTCGCAAAGGCGGGCAACATTATCGTTCGTCAGCGCGGCACGGTTCACAACCCCGGTGAAAACGTGGGTATCGGTAAAGACCACACGCTCTTCGCCCTTGTAGACGGCACCGTCGAATTCTGCAAGAAAGGCGCAGGCAAATCGTACGTGAGCGTAACTCCCCTGAGCGAGTAAACGTTCCATAAGAAACACCCACAAGCGGCTTCCCCTTTCGGGAGGCCGCTTGTGTTTTCCGGCACCCTGCCGTTCTCGGCGGCAAACACCTCCGGCTCCAGATTTTTGCATAATTTTCCCTATCTTTATCCTGTAAAACACGTACTACCCATGAATAAGCTCCTCCTTTTATCCCTTTTCTGCATCGTCTGCGCCCTGCCCGTAGGCGCACATGCAGTCAATCCGTCGGCCGAGTACCCGGCCGCGGGCGAAAACGGACACCCCCTGCCCCGGCGACAGGCGGATGCCGCCCTCAGGGCAGCCGTACGGCAGTACCTGTCCGAAGTAGAAAAAGCCGGGATCGAACAGCACAGCCTGATGATTCTCCACCACGGAGACGTGGTCGCAGAGAGATGGATGCACGAAGGCGCACCCGGAAAGCCCCAATACGTCTATTCGGTCAGCAAGACCGTCAATTCGCTGGCTGTCGCCATCGCTATCGGCGAAGGACGGCTCAGCCTCGACGACAAGGTCATTTCGTTCTTTCCGGACAAGCTGCCGGACTCGGTGAGCGGGAACCTGAAAAATATGGAGGTGCGCCACCTGCTGAGCATGTCGTGCGGGCACGACCGCGACCGCCTCGACCTGGTGCGTTCGAGCGACGAGGACTGGGTCGGACAGTTTCTTTCCTACCCGGTCGTCCATGCACCCGGCAAGGTCTTCGTATACAACAACCTCGCATCCTACATGCTTTCGGCAATCGTACAGCGGGTCTCCGGCCAAAAGGTCTGCGACTATCTGACGCCCCGGTTGTTCCGCCCGCTGGGCATCGGCGGGATCAAATGGCAGGAATCGCCGCAGGGCATCAACTGCGGCGGCTGGGGACTTTTCCTGAAAACGGAAGACATGGCCAAAATTGGCCAGCTCCTGCTGCAAAACGGCATGTAGGAGGGCAAACGGATTCTCCCGGCATGGTGGGTCGGGGAAGCCACCCGGGAGCAGGTGTCGAACATCAGTCCCGGTACGCCGGCCGACCAGGTCGCCACACTGCGTGCCACAAGCCAATGGGCCCAGGGTTACGGATACCAGTTGTGGCGTTCGCTCGACGGTTGTTACCGGGCAGACGGTGCCTACGGGCAATATATCGTCGTAGCCCCCCGGCAGGATGCCGTGGTCGTCGTCACGGAATATACGGATCGGGGCGGGACACAGCTCGACCTGATCTGGAAATATCTGTTGCCGGCTCTCGACTGAGCCAGCGCGGCACCCTTACGGCTACAAATAGAAACGGGCAGGATTTACCATCCTGCCCGTTTCATTTCCCGGTAAACGGGACGGGTTTATTTCTTCGCAGGCTCTTTTTCGACGGCCTTGAACACGGCCAGTGCCTTATGGTCGTCGAAGAGGGTCAGCTCCGCCCCCTTGATCTCGAATCGGTCGACCTCGTCGAGCATCTTGACGAAGGCATCCTCGTACTGCATGTCTGGGCAGGCCATGCGGGTCATGCCCAGGTTTTTGAGTTCGAGCTCCTTGCCTTTGAGCTCATACTTGCCGAAGAAACGGTTGCAGTTCGTACGCCCTGCGACCATCGTATCGGCGGCGTTGAACTCCAGGGTGAAGAAATCGGCCTCCTTGCCGACGGCCGCGGCAGGGATCGCCTCCATCCTGGCGAGTTTCCATGTCGTGCCTTCGAGCTTCTTGTCCTGGCCGGCGCTCCCGCAGGCGGCCATCATCATGAGCAGCGCTGCGGCTGCAAAATACTTTTTCATAACGTACCTGTAAGAATTAATAACATGACGGCCCCTGCAAGAATCGCACAAAACCGCCTCACGCCTGCAAAATTACAAAATTAACCGAATAATTGGTTAAGCACGGCGGCCAAACGGTAGCCCGCCTTGAGGATTTGCTCCTCGGCGAACGGATGTACCGTGTTGAGCAGGTCGCGGGCCTCGTTCTTGGTAAACTTCTGGCCGGGCTTCGTCCACTCGTAAATCACGCGGCAATCCCGGGCGCTCTCTTCGAGCCAGTCGCGGGGCGTCCCGGCAACGACGGCACGAATCTGCTTCTTCGTAAGGCGATCCAACTGGTGACGATACTCCACGTACCCCCAGCGATGGTTCAGGTCGAGCACCCCGCTGTCCCAAAAACTATGGAATTCGCTGGGCCTCCCGTTCAGGTCGAACTTGAAATTCTTATACCAAGGGTATTTCACGTGCACGGGGCAATGCATGTCGCCCACCAGGTGCACGAGGTATTTGATCGACACCAGCACCGTCGAATCGTCCAGGCTGCGGTAATCCTTCAGCCTGGCGATCGCCTCCTCGATGCACTGCACCGCATCGCCCTTTGCGTTGGGAACGTACTTTCCGTCGGCGTCGACCGTATCGCCGTGCCAGCCCGAAGTCACCTTGTAAGCCGGCGTATGGCGGTACACATCCATCCACGAGGCATAATAGACGATCGAACGGCCGTCGAGGTATTTCTCGATGTTCTTCCTGGCCTTGGGCGTCAGGTTGCACTCGGCGATATAAGCGATGGCGTCATGCCCCGACTTGCCCCAGCCGAATGCCGTACCACAATAGCAAAGGAGCATTGCAGCCAACAAAAGAAAACTTTTCTTCATAATTGATTCATTTTAGGTTACCGAAAGCAAAAATAGGAAATATTATTCGGACAGACAAGATTACAAAAGAAAAAAAGCAGATTGCGGAGTTTCCGCAACCTGCCTGGAAAGGGTTTGTTATCGTGTCCGCCTATTTCGTAAGGCCGATGCCGATCTCGATGGATTGGCTCTGGTTGAAGAGCGCATCGAGCAACGAGTTGACCAACGCCTTTGCCGGGATCTTCATCGGGTCGGATTCGGGGTCGAGCGACACCTCGATATCCCCGTCGGGGAGGAAAGCATCGACCAGCGAAGTAATCAGCGGCATGTAAGGCATCATCATCTCCTTGTCGACCTTCAGCGTCGTAACGCCGTCCTTGACCGCGTACTTGAGCGGGATGGCATAGTAATCGTCGGTCGCTTCGATCCCCAGGCCCGGATACTGCGCCAGCAGGGCGTCGATGATCTGGGGCAGGTTCATTTCGAGCTCCGCCTGGCCGATATAGGTCAGGTACTCCTTGTCGATGGCGAAATAGACCTTGCCGTCCTTGGTGTAATAGGTAATCGCATCGACAGGCAGCACCTCCAGCGTCTCGGCATTGGGGAATTCGACCTCGGAGCCAAACGTAGGGCCGGCATTCATGTCGAACCCGAGCATGTCGCGGTAACCCGCGCCGATCGTCCCGTCGTCCTTGAAATCGAAATAGGTGAGGCCGCCGCCATACATCATCCCCACGAGCTGGTTGGCCAGACCGGTGACGGTGGTAACGGGCATGATAAATCCGGGGAAAAGGAAACCCATGTCGATCTGCGGCACCTTTTCCGGATCCATATCAGCATATACGGGGTTGATGAAGAAATTAGCGATCGGATTTTCGGGATCGGGAACATAGGGCGTATACCGGCCCACCAGATCCGACGAGAACACGGCCTTCTGGCTGATGGAAACGGTCACCGACTCGGCGCCCTTGGCGCTCAGGACGACATCCGCCGTACGTGCATCGCCCGTATTCCGCGCCACGGTGACCACCACGTCGCCGTCGTTCACTTTCGCGGTGATCCATCCGGTTTCGGCACCCTTGTAGTTCACATCGACCTGGATCGCGCCGACCGTACCGTCGGTTTCCACCTCGAATCCCTTCGAATAGGCTCCGCTCGTAAATTTCAGGGCGCCGGTTTCCACACTGAGGGTACCGGTAACCGGGCCGTCGCCCTTGTTGTCGCTGTCGCTACATGCCGTAAACGCTACCGTGGCAGCGCACATGACGAGCACACAGGTAATTTTGTGCACAAAATTTTTCATAAGTGAGATACTTGTTTGTAATTCAAATGTGTGCAAATTTATCCTCTCAGGTCTATATGGACAAATAAATTCACTCGGGGGGGGGGATTTCAAAAACGAACGCGCGTTTTTTCATCACGAAGCATTTTCCGGATATACAAAAAGGGCCGCGGCACAATGCCGCGGCCCTCCGCATAACGTATAATATAATTAGTATTCCATCTTCGCAAGGCGCTGGTAGCCGTTGTAACGCCATTTGGCGTTCTCCTCGGCGGCTGCGAACAGCTCGTCGGCCTCGGCCGGGAACGACTTTTTGAGCGAAGTGTAACGCACCTCCTTCATCAGGAAGTCGCGGAACTTCGACCAGTCGGGCTCCTTCGAGTCCATCACGAACGGGTTCTTGCCCTGCTCCTCGAGCTGCGGGTTGTAGTGCCACAGGTGCCAGTAACCGCAGGCTACGGCCTCCTTGCCCACGGTCTGCGTGCGCGTCATGCCGCCCTTGATGCCGTGGTTGATACACGGAGCATAGGCGATCACGAGCGACGGGCCGGGATAGGCCTCGGCCTCCTTGAGCACGTTGAACAACTGCATCTGCGAAGCGCCGATCGAAACCTGCGCCACGTATACGTAGCCGTAGGTCATGGCGATGGCGCCGAGGTCTTTCTTGCGGATACGCTTGCCGGCCGAAGCGAACTTGGCGACGGCACCCACGGGCGTCGATTTCGACGACTGTCCGCCGGTATTCGAGTAAACCTCGGTATCCACGACCAGAATGTTCACATCCTGGCCCGATGCCAGCACGTGATCGACACCGCCGAAGCCGATATCGTACCCCCAGCCGTCGCCGCCGATGATCCACTGCGACTTCTTCACCAGCCAGTCCTTCATCTCCAGGATATCCTTGCAGTAATCGCAGCCGCAGGCCTCCATCATCGGGACGAGGCGCGCCGAGACCTCGGCCGATTTGGCCGACGAACCGCGCGAAGCGATCCACTCCTGCATGACGCCCTTCAGCTCGTCGGAGCATTTCGTACAGTTGGCAATAGCCTGCTCCATCGTATTCTGGATACGGTCGCGGAGTTTCTCGACACCGAGGTGCATACCCAGGCCGAATTCGGCGTTGTCCTCGAAAAGCGAGTTCGCCCATGCCGGGCCCTGGCCCTTGTCGTTGGTGCAGTACGGGGTCGACGGTGCCGAACCCGAATAGATCGAGGTACAGCCCGTGGCGTTGGCAACCATCATCTTGTCGCCGAACAGCTGCGAGATAGCCTTGATATAGGGGGTCTCGCCGCAACCGGCGCAGGCGCCCGAGAACTCGAACAGCGGCTGTGCGAACTGGAGGTTCTTCACCGACTTGGTCTTGTCGACGACCTGCTTGTAGCCGATATGCTTGGTGATGTAGTCCCAGTTCTTCTGCTGGGGCATCTGCTCCTCCAGAGGACGCATTACCAGCGCCTTCTCCTTGGCCGGGCAGACGTCGACGCAGTTCGAGCAGCCCGTACAGTCGAGCGGCGAGATCTGGATGCGGAACTTGTACTCCTTGGTCTCGCCCAGCCCCTGCTTCCATTCCACGCCCGATGCGGCAGCCTCGGCCTCCGTCGCGAGGAACGGACGGATCACGGCGTGCGGGCAGACATAGGCGCACTGGTTGCACTGGATACAGTTCTCGATCTTCCACTCGGGAACATTCACGGCGATGCCGCGCTTCTCGTAGGCGGCCGTGCCGTTCTCCCACGTACCGTCCTCACGGCCCGTGAAAGCCGATACCGGCAGGTCGTCGCCCTTCAGCCCGTTGATCGGCTCGACGATCTTGCGCACGAATTCGGGACACGAAGCGTCAGAGACGTGTGCGAAGCCCTTGTCGTCGATCTGCGCCCATTCGGCCGGCACCTCGACCTTGACCACGGCGTTGCCTCCGGCGTCGACGGCCGCATAGTTCATGTTGACGATGTCCTCGCCCTTCTTGCCGTAGGATTTCAGGATGGCATGCTTCATCTCGTCGACAGCCTTGTCGAACGGGATGACGTTGGCGATCTTGAAGAATGCCGACTGCATGATGGTATTCGTACGCGAACCCAGCCCAAGCTCGGCGGCGATCTTCGTGGCGTTGATGATATAGAAATTGATCTTGTTCTTGGCCAGATAGGCTTTCATATGGTCGGGCAGCGTAGCGCAGGTGGTAGCCGCGTCGTGCACCGAGTTGAGCAGGAACGAACCGCCGGCTTTCAGCCCTTTCAGCACGTCGTACTTGTCGACGTACGAAGGCACGTGGCAGGCCACGAAGTCGGGCGTGGTGACCAGGTAGGGCGAAGTGATCGGCAGGTCGCCGAAACGCAGGTGCGACGAGGTGTAACCGCCCGACTTCTTCGAGTCGTACGAGAAGTATGCCTGGCAATATTTGTTCGTCGTGCCGCCGATGATCTTGATCGAGTTCTTGTTGGCGCCTACCGTACCGTCCGCCCCCAGGCCGAAGAACAGCGCCTCGAACGTACCGGGCTTGGCGAGCGAAATCTCCTCGCCCACGGGCAGCGAGCGGAAGGTCACGTCGTCCACGATGCCCACCGTAAACTGGTTCTTGGGCTCGTTGGCCCCGAGGTTGGCGAACACGGCCAGCATCTGCGCCGGCGTGGTGTCTTTGGACGAAAGGCCGTAGCGGCCGCCGATGATGAGCGGTTTGCGGTCGGCCGGAATATCCTTGCAGTTGGCGAATGCCTCGACGACATCCAGGTAGAGCGGGTCGCCGTTGGCACCCGGTTCCTTCGTTCGGTCGAGCACGCAGATGCGCTTCACCGTTTCGGGCAGCACCTCGCCCAGGTATTTCACCGAGAACGGGCGGTAGAGGTGTACCGTCACGACGCCCACCTTCCCGCCACGGGCGTTCAGGTAGTCGACCGTCTCCCTGAGGGTTTCCGTCACCGAACCCATCGCCACGACGACATGCTCGGCATCTTCTGCCCCGTAGTATACGAACGGCTTGTACTCGCGGCCGGTGATCTTCGAAATCTCGCGCATCGCCTCGGCAACCATGTCGGGCACGGCGTCATAGAAACGGTTGGCGGCCTCGCGGGTCTGGAAATAGATGTCGGGGTTCTGCGCCGTACCGCGGGTGACGGGATGCTCGGGGTTGAGCGCCCGCCGGCGGAACTCAGCCAGCGCATCGCGGTCGAGCATGGCGGTCAGGGCGGCCTCGTCGATCAGCTCGATCTTCTGGATCTCGTGCGAGGTACGGAAGCCGTCGAAGAAGTGCAGGAACGGCACGCGCGATTTGAGCGACACGATATGCGCCACGCCCGCCAGATCCATCACCTCCTGTACCGACGAGGTGGCCAGCATGGCGAACCCGGTCTGGCGGGTGGCCATGACGTCCTGGTGGTCTCCGAAAATCGACAGCGACTGTGCGGCCAGCGCACGCGCCGAGACGTGGAACACGCCCGGCAGCAATTCGCCGGAGATCTTATACATATTGGGGATCATCAGCAGCAAACCCTGCGACGCGGTGAACGTCGACGTCAGGGCACCGCTCTGCAGCGAACCGTGCACGGCGCCTGCGGCACCGGCTTCGGACTGCATCTCGACAACTTTCACCGTTTCGCCGAAAATATTCTTGCGACCCTGGGCGGCCCACTCGTCCACGAGTTCGGCCATGGTCGACGACGGCGTGATGGGATAGATCGCCGCAACTTCCGAGAACATGTATGCAACATGTGCCGCAGCGTAGTTACCATCACAAGTGATAAATTTCTTTTCTGCCATTTTGTTAAAATTTTAGATGATATTGTGTGTTTTTCCTGGATTCGGGACAAAATGCGTTGCAAAGATAACAATTCCGGCGGAAAAACCAGTCCGATTTTCTGACAAATCACCCGGTTTTTTCACCATTCGGAATGTTATTGGAATAACAACCTCGTTGTTATTTTTTTAACAGCGAACTCACGGATAATCACCGAGTTGCCGAACTTATTATCCGATAGCGGATTACCCGGCACGCCCCCTCTGACGCAATCCGGACAGGCCCCGCAGGCATCCGGAGCGCCATCCCAGCCGGCAGGGCAAATCCCGGGCCGGAAAAACGGCGGATTTTTTCTCCCGGGCGCGGCACGGCGGAAAAATATAGGTAAAAATTTGGCCGTCAACAAATTTTACGCGGCGAAACACTGGGAAATAAAGGCCTATGAATAGGTTGTTCGGGCGCGGGGATTGCAAATCGGGATTTTTTTCCTAATTTTGTTCCATAATTCGTTCTTTACATATCATCGTGTATAAACGATAGTATTGGGGCTCTAAAATCTGGTAAATTTTTTGTTATCCCACAATACAGGTCGTACCCAGAAGGGTGCGTGCTGTGACTTGTGGGATAGAGGCTGACCAGAGCCATGGGCCACAGGTTCGGCACCACTCTTCCCGTTTTCTGCCGAAGCGTTTTCCACACGCAGCGGCAGGGTAATGGATTCACAATCCCCAAACTTCATAGTCTTCGAATCCATCTTCAAATGAGGCGTCACTTAATTTTCCTGCCGCTGCTTTTTTTATATCTTTGCATCCATGATCGAATACAAGAAGAGAACACTGGCCAACGGCCTGACTATCGTCGTCAACCGGGATAAGGCTTCGAAACTCGCCGCAGTAAACATATTATATAAGGTCGGGGCGCGCAACGAGAACCCCGCGCGCACGGGTTTCGCCCACCTGTTCGAACACCTGATGTTCCGCGGCACGCGCGAAATTCCGAATTTCGACCTGCCCGTGCAGATGGCCTGCGGCGACAACAACGCCTTCACCAACAACGACTATACGGATTTCTACATCACCCTCCCCAAGGACAATATCGAGACCGCACTGTGGCTCGAAAGCGACCGCATGGAGGGGCTGGACATCACCCCCGGAAAACTCGAGGCGGAGAAACGCGTGGTGATCGAGGAGTTCCGCCAGCGCTACCTCAACCAGCCCTACGGCGACCAGCCGATGCTGCTGCGGGCGCTGGCCTACAAAGTACACCCCTACCGCTGGGCGACCATCGGGCTCACGCCCGACCACATCGCCGGGGCGACACTCGACGACGTGCAGGCCTTCTACCGCACCCATTACCATCCTTCGAACGCCATCCTGTCCATCTCGGCCGACTTCGACGAGGAGCGCATGCTCGACCTTGCCGAAAAGTAGTTCGCCCCGCTCGCCGACCGCACCGTGGCCTCCCAGCCCATCCCCCGGGAACCGGATCAGGAGGCGCCGCGCCGGGAGGAGGTCGAACGCGACGTGCCCGCCACGACCCTGTCGATGGCCTTCCACATGGGCAGCCGCACCTCGCAGGATTTCTATACCGCCGACCTGGTATCCGACCTCCTGTCGGGCGGCGACTCGTCGCGGCTCTACAAACACCTGGTGCAGGAACAGCGCCTGCTGGCCTCGGTCAACGCCTACATTTCGGGCGACATCGATCCGGGATTGTTCGTCTTTACGGGGCAACTGCTGCCGGGCACCGCTCCCGAACAGGCCGAAGCGGCTTTCCGTGCCGAAATCGAAGCATTACAAAGCATCCCGGCATCGGACTACGAGGTCGAGAAGGTCAAAAACAAGTTCGAGGCCAACACGCTCTTCGGCGAGCTGAACGTGATGAACAAGGCGATGAACCTGGGCTTCTACGAGATGCTGGGCGACCTGCCGTTAGTCAACGGCGAGGTCGCGGCCTACCGTGCCGTCACGACCGGCGACATCCTCGCCTTCAGCCGCCGCACCTTCCGCCCCGAAAACTGTTCCACCCTTATTTACAAAGCGAAAAAATGACACAACCACCCCTCGTAATACCCTCCGACGTCGAGGTCGCACAAGCCGGGAAGAGCCTGCTGGCAAACGGCTCGGCGCTCTACACGCTCGCCTCTGACGACTTCGAAGTGCTGCGCATCACCTTCGTGTTCCGCGCCGGCTCGGCCATGCAGCGGGTTCCCTTCTCGGCATCGGCCGCCGCCAACATGCTCGCCGAGGGGACGCGCGACATGACGGCGCACCAGATCGCCGAACGGCTCGATTACTACGGCTCGTACTACGACGTCAACATCGACCGCGACTATGCCTACATCAGCTTCTGCACGCTCTCCAAATTCTTCGACGAAACGCTCGCCGTAGCCGAACAGATACTCCTGCACCCCGTTTTCCCCGAAGAGGAACTGCGCACCTACTGCGCCAAGCGCAAGCAGCGGCTGGCCGTAGAACGCACGAAGGTCGACACCCAGGCCCGCGAGGCTTTCGCCCGCGCCCTTTTCGGGCCCTCGCACCCCTACGGCATCTCGGCCGACGAAGCCCAATACGATAAACTCACGCGCGGGGATGTAGCGGCGTTTTATGAAAGCCACTACACGGCGGACAACGGGTTCACGATATGCAGCGGGCGCATCGGCGACCACGAACGGCAGGCCGTCGCGGCGCTGGCGGAACGGTTGCCGCGGCGCAAACCCGAAGCCGGCATCCCGTTCCCGGCACCCGTGACGCAGCACGAAGCGCGGGTCGACCATCCGGGCGCCGTACAGTCGTCGATCCGCATCGGAAGGCTGCTTTTCCCGCGCCAGCATCCCGATTTCCTCGGCATGCAGGTCGTGGCATCCGCCCTGGGCGGTTATTTCGGTTCGCGCCTGATGCAGAACCTGCGCGAGGAGCACGGCTATACGTACGGCGTGGTGGCCGCCATGGTCAACTTCGAACGGGAGGGCTATTTCGCCGTAGCGGCACAGGTCGGGACGGAGGTCACGCAGGAGGCCCTGCGCGAGATTTACGCCGAAATCGAACGGTTGCGCGCCGAGCCGATGCCCGAGGGCGAACTTTCGCTCGTGAAGAACATTATGGTCGGTGAGATGATGCGTATCCTCGACGGGCCGTTCGGCATTGCCGACGTTACGATCGAGAACATCCTCTGCGGCCGCGACCATACCGTCATCAACGAGAACATCCGCCGCATACAGGCCATGACGCCGGCCGACGTGCAGCAACTGGCTCGGAAATACCTCTCCCGCGAAGAACTGGTGACGGTCATTGCGGGAGACCTGAGAAAATAGACGCCTGCGCATTGCGGCTGCGGAGCAATACCCCGCCCGCCGAACGGCATGAAAAAAGCACCGGGCTCCCGGTGCTTTTCCATTTCCGCCTCCAGTACACACTGTCCGCCCTTCCCTGCCCGGCATCCGACGACTCGAACCCGCACCCAAACTGCGGTATCCGACGTCCACGACCCGCCGCGATTATTTCCGGTTGGCCGCGACCCAGTCGGTCAGCTGCACGAAATCGGCGACCGAGAGCTGCTCGGCGCGCTGCGTAAAAAAGGGATGTTCTGCGCCGCCGAAATCGCCGAACACCGCCCGCAGCGAGTTGCGGATCATCTTGCGGCGCTGGCCGAATGACGCTTTCACCACCTTCACGAACAGCGCCTCGTCGCAGCCGAGCCGTCCGACGCCGTTGCGGCGCAGGCGGATAACGGCGCTTTTGACCTTGGGAGGCGGGTTGAAAACCGTTTCGTTGACCGTAAAGAGGTATTCGATGTCATACCAAGCCTGCAACAACACGCTCAGGATGCCGTACTCCTTCGACCCCGGAGGCTCCGCGATCCGTACGGCGACCTCCTTCTGGATCATACCGACGCATTCGGGCACCAGGTCGCGGTTCTCAAGCACCTTGAAAAATATCTGCGAGGAGATGTTGTAGGGGAAATTCCCGATGATCTTCAGTCCCCGCGGAAAACGCTCGCGCAGGTTCATCTTCAGGAAATCGCCCTCGATCAGCCGCGGTGCGAACTCGGGGAAATGCGCATGGAGGTACCCGACGCTCTCCGGGTCGATCTCGGCGCCGTAGGTGGTAATGTCGCCGCGCCTGAGCAGGTACTGCGTCAGCACCCCCATCCCGCAGCCGACCTCCAGCACGTCGCAGGGGACTGCGCCGCCCCGTTCCTCTTGCGCGGCCGCCGGCGCACCGGCAGCGGCCGTATCCGCCGCGAGCCGGGCATCGGCACTTGCAGCTACACTCCTCCGGGTTTCCGCATCGGCATCGGCAGTTCCTGTCGCCTTCGTCCGGGCTTCTGCCCCGGCATCGGCACTTCCAGCCGCCATCGTCTGGGCTTCTGCCCCAGCTCCGGCATATCCAGCCACCCTCGTCCGGGTTTCCGCATCGGCACATCCATCCGCACCCGTCCGGGCATCCGCCGCGGCCCCGGCCCCCGGTCTTTCGCCCCCCGAAAGCGCATCGCAAATCTTGCGCGCGATATTGAGGTCGACCAGGAAATGCTGTCCCAGCGCCTTTTTTGCCCTTACTTCACTCATCTTCGTCTTTCAGTAATTCGTAATAACAGCCGTCTACGAACGCCCCGTTCTTGAAAAAAGCCTTGCGGAACGTCCCGACATGCCGGAACCCGGTTTTCACCAACACCCGCTGCGATGCGGGATTGGTGGCATAAGCCGCGGCAAAGATACGAATTATCGGGGTATTTGCGAACATCCACTCCACGGCCTGCCGGACGGCCGCCGTCATCATGCCCCGCCCCCGGCAGCGGCTTCCGAGCCAGAAGCCGATTTCGGCGCCGAAGCGTTCGACATCCGTCCCGGGCACGAACCCCACGCCGCCCACGGCCTTGCCGCCTGCCACGACGGCGAAATCCACCGGGCAGGGTTTCCCGGCCGCCGCGGCAATGAACTCCCGGGCGTCCGCCAACGTATAGGGATGCGGGAAAAGGTCACGCACGTTGTTCCACAGCGTGATGTCGTCGGCATTGGCCGCCAGCGACGCCGCATCCGCCGCGCGCCATGTGCGCAGCATCAGAATATCGTCCTTGTAAATTACCATCTCACCACCTTTACCCCGGCAACGTTCCGCCCCACCATCCGCAGCGTGCCCCGCCCGCCGTACCCGCGAACGGATCCCCGGACGGAACCGCGAACGGAACCGCCGGGCAACGATGTCCGGCGGATGAAGGTCAGCGTTTCGACCGGCGGGATTTTTTCTTTTCCTGCCGCTCCCGGGCACGGCGTTCGAGCCGCACGCGGCGTTGCGTCAGGCGGAACGTATAGAGCAGCCCCACGAAACCCACGCCGAGCAGCGTGATCCAGAACCACACGGCAATGCCGCGCTCCATATACTCCAGGGCGTAGATTATCCCGGCCACCGCCACGATCATCATCACGAGGCGGACTATCTGCATCACATTGGTTTTCATATCAGTCTTCGTTTTGCGTATTTTTGCGGCCCATGCTCCGGGCGCGGACGGCCAGAATCCCCGACGCACCGATCAGTACGAGCGGCACGTACCAGATATCCCGCCCGTCGTCGGACAGTATCCGCCACAGCGAAACGACGCCGCACACGAAGAAAAACACGGACATGATCGTCAGGAACCGTTGCATGGCACACATAGGTTACGGTATTTTGTATTTGTTCACCTCGTCGAGGTGCTTGCGCTTGCGCTTGTGGCATTCGTTATACACCATCCCAACGCCTGCAAGCACGAACAATACGGCCACGACGAGGTCGAATATACAATTGCTGTTCGACAAGGCCCAGAATATATTGACTCCGAGCCACACGAGCGTCACGATCATGAAAATCACGGCAACAGTAAAAGTCTTTTTGTTCATAGGCGTATTATTAAGTTAGTGTCAATCCTCGGAACAGTGACGCAACAGCCGTGGGATGGCAGGTGTACAGAGGGCGTCAGTTGCCCTGCTCGCAGATGAATTTGATACGCACCAGACGTATCTCCTCCTCCGTATAGTCGGCCCCCAGTTCGTCGATGGCCGCATCGAGCGAATCGCTCTGGGCGTCCTCCTTGAAATAGAGGTAAATGTCCTCGATCTTGTCCTCGTCCATAAAGTCCCTCAGATAGTACGAGATGTCGAGCTTCGTACCCGAGTTGACGATGCCTTCGATCTCGGTCAGCAGTTCGTCGAAATCGAGGTCTTTGGCACGGGCGATGTCCTCGAAATCCATCTTCCGGTCGATGGACTGGATGATGAAGATCTTGTTGCCCGACTTGTTGCCGACCGACTTGACGATCATGTCCTGCGGACGGATGATCTCCTTCTCCTCGACATAGGCCTTGATGAGCTTGATGAACTCCTCGCCGAACTTGCGGGCCTTGCCCACCCCCACGCCGGTGATGTTTTGCATCTCCTCGATGGTGATCGGGTACTGCACGGCCATGTCCTCGAGCGACGGATCCTGGAAGATGACGAACGGCGGCAGCCCGTGCTGCTTGGCCACTTTCTTGCGCAAATCCTTGAGCATCGCAAAGAGTTCCTCGTCCGCCGCGCCGCCCTTGCCCATCGGGACGACGGCCTCGGCCTCCTTCTCCTCCTCGTCATAGTCGTGGTCGAGCGTCACGGTGACGGGGAAGGGCATGGCGATGAAATTCTCGCCCTTGCGGTTCACCGAGATCAGCCCGTAATTCTCGATATTCTTGTCCACCAGCCCCAGGATCAGCGCCTGGCGCAGCACGGCGCCCCAGAAACGCGCGTCGTGCTCGGCACCCGCCCCGAACCACTTGCTCTTGTTGTGGCCGTAGCTCTTGATGAGCGCCGTGGTCTTGCCCGTGAGCACGTTTATCAGGTAGTCGGCCTTGAACTTGTCGCCGATGTCGCGCAGCGCCTCGAGCGCCATCTTGAGCGCCGCCCGCGCGTCGATCTTCGGCTTGGGATTCCGGCAATTGTCGCAGTTGCCGCAGTTCTCCTCGGTATACTCCTCGCCGAAATAGTGCAGCAGCGTCTTGCGGCGGCACATCGAACTCTCGGCATAGGACACCGTCTCCAGCAGCAGCAGCTTGCCGATCTCCTGTTCGGCGATGGGTTTGCCCTGCATGAATTTCTCTAGCTTCTGGATGTCCTTGTAACTATAAAAGGTAAGGCAGTAACCTTCGCCGCCGTCGCGGCCGGCACGCCCCGTCTCCTGGTAATAGCCTTCGAGCGACTTGGGGATGTCGTAATGGATGACATAGCGCACGTCGGGCTTGTCGATGCCCATGCCGAAAGCGATCGTGGCGACGATCACCTCGACCCGCTCCATCAGGAAGTCGTCCTGGTTGGCGGCGCGTGTCGCGGCGTCCATGCCCGCATGGTAGGCCAGCGCGCGGATACCGTTGGCCACGAGCAGTTCGGTCAGCTCCTCGACCTTCTTGCGGCTCAGGCAGTAGATGATGCCGCTCTTTCCCTCGTTCTGCTTGATGAAGCGGATGATATCGCGGTCGACGTCCCCCTTGGGGCGTATCTCGTAATAGAGGTTCGGCCGGTTGAACGACGACTTGAACACCGAGGCGTCGGACATGCCGAGGTTCTTCTGGATGTCCAGCTGCACCTTGGGCGTCGCCGTCGCCGTCAGGGCGATCAGCGGCGCAGCGCCGATTTCGTTGATGATCGGGCGGATGCGGCGGTACTCGGGCCGGAAGTCGTGTCCCCACTCCGAAATGCAGTGCGCCTCGTCGATGGCGTAGAACGATACCTTTATCTTATGCAGGAAGGCCACGTTGTCCTCCTTGGTCAGCGATTCGGGGGCGAAATAGAGCAATTTCGTCTTCCCGGCCAGCACGTCGGCGCGCACCTGCGCGACGGCCGTCTTGTTGAGCGACGAATTGAGGAAATGGGCGATGCCCGACTCGGCCGAGAAGGTGCGCATGGCGTCCACCTGGTTCTTCATCAGCGCGATCAGGGGGGAAATGACGATCGCCACGCCCTCCATGAGCATGGCCGGAAGCTGATAGCAGAGGGATTTCCCGCCGCCCGTAGGCATCAGCACGAACGTATCCTTCCCCTCCAGCACATTGCGGATCACCGCTTCCTGGTTCCCTTTGAACGACGAAAAGCCGAAGTACTCCTTCAGCTTGTCATGCAACAGGGACGATTCAAATTGTTTCATTTCGCCGTTTCTACTCTAAAATCAGAAATTTCAATGTAAAGTTAAAAAACTTTTCGGAAAAAAGCATAACTTTGTAAAAATTTTATAGCGAGAGAACGCAATGCGCCTATACACCAGCGAACTTGTCAAAAAATATAAGGCCCGCACCGTCGTCGACCACGTCTCGATCGACGTCAACCAGGGGGAGATCGTCGGACTGCTCGGCCCCAACGGAGCCGGCAAGACCACGACTTTCTACATGATCGTGGGACTTATCAAGCCCAACGAGGGGCGCATCTTCCTCGAGGACGACGAAGGCAAGGTCGCCGAACTGACCAAGGAGCCGGTCTACAAACGCGCCCAGATGGGCGTGGGCTACCTGGCACAGGAGGCATCGGTCTTCCGCCGCCTGTCGGTCGAGGACAACATCCGCGCCGTACTCGAAATGACCGATTTCTCGAAGGAGTACCAGACCGAGCGCGTCGAGTCGCTGATCGAGGAGTTCCGCCTGCAAAAGGTTCGCAAGAGCCTCGGCATCCAGCTTTCGGGCGGCGAACGGCGCCGTACGGAGATCGCGCGCGCGGTGGCCATCAACCCGGCGTTCATCCTGCTCGACGAGCCCTTCGCGGGCGTCGACCCCATCGCCGTGGAGGACATCCAGTCGATCGTGGCGACGCTCAAGCACAAGAACATCGGCGTCATCATCACCGACCACAACGTCGACGAGACGCTGGCCATCACCGACCGCACCTACCTGCTCTACGAGGGCAAGATCCTCAAGACGGGTACGGCCGAGGAACTGGCCGCCGACCCGATGGTTCGCAAGGTCTACCTGGGCCAGCATTTCGAGCTCAAGAAGAGCCACCAGCTGACCCAGCAGATGAAAAACCGCAAGGGACAGCAGGCGCAGCAGGCCGGGGAGGAGACCGAAACACAGGAATAGAGGCGAGGATTTTAATTTCAGGGTGCCGGCCAACCCCGGTGCCCATAAAAGCATATAACCTACACAATGGACAAGACGGTTCCATTGGGCCGCGTTAAAGGCACGCTGACGCCGCCCTGTTCGAAAAGCTATGCACAGCGTGCCCTGGCGGCATCGCTCCTCTGCGGGGAGACCTCGGTGCTGCGCAACCTGGAATTCTGCGACGACACGCGCTCGGCGCTGCGGTGCATCGAGACGCTCGGCGCCCGCGTAAAGCACGTGGACGCCTCGACCCTTTCGATCGAAGGCGGGCTGCATCCCCGCGGGAAGGTGCTGCACGTCGGCGAATCGGGGCTCGCCACACGGCTTTTCACCCCCATCGCCTCGCTCTGCGGGATGCCCGTCACCATCGAAGGCCAGGGCACCCTGCTACGGCGTCCCATGCACATGATGATCGACCCGCTGCGCCGCCTCGGCGTCCGGGTACGGGACAACGACGGTTACCTGCCCTTCGAAGTGCGCGGCCCGATCCGGGGCGGGGAGATCGACGTCGACGGCTCGGTTTCGTCGCAGTTCATCACGGGGCTGCTGCTGGCGCTCCCGCTCTCGCAGCACGACACCACGCTCCACGTCCGCAGCGCCGTCTCGACCCCCTATCTGGACATGACCGTCGACACGGCGGCACGCTTCGGCGTGGAGATCTGCCATAACGACTACAAGGAGTTCTACATCGAGGGCGGACAGCGCTACCGCCCGGCCTTTTTCAGCATCGAGGGGGACTGGAGCGCCGCAGCCATGCTGCTCGTGGCGGGCGCCGTCGCGGGCGAAGTCACCGTGAAGAACGTCTCCATGCTTTCGAAGCAGGCCGACACGGCCATCTGCACGGCACTCGTGCGGGCCGGGGCCGCGGTCATCAACGACGAGGACTCCGTGACGGCCTCGCACCGTCCCCTGCGCGCCTTCGAATTCGACGCCACGCACTGCCCCGACCTTTTCCCGGCACTCGCAGCGCTCGCGGCGGCGGCCCAGGGCGAGAGCGTCATCCGCGGCACCTCGCGGCTCGAACACAAGGAGTGCAACCGTGCGGACGCCATCCGCGAAGAGTACGCCAAGGCGGGCATCGAGGTGGACACCTCCCAGGAGGACATCATGCGCATCCGCGGCGGCAGAATCCGCCAGGCCCGCGTGCAGAGCCACGGCGACCACCGCATGGCCATGTCGATGGCCGTCGCAGGACTGCTCTGCGACGGGGAAATGACCATCGAAGGCGCCGAATGCGTAGCCAAGAGCTACCCCGGATTCTTCGAAGACCTGGAAAAAATCAGAATCTGAACGCCATGAATATTTTCGGACACAATTTCAGGCTCGCCATCTGGGGCGAGTCGCACGGCCCGCAGATCGGTATCTCGATCGACGGGGTTCCCGCAGGTATTCCGCTCTCGGCGGAAGATTTCGAAGCCGACCTCGCACGCCGCCGCAGCGGGGCCCGCGGCACCACGCCGCGCCGCGAGCCGGACATCCCGCAGATCGTATCGGGGCTTTACAACGGCATGACGACGGGGGCGCCGCTCACCATCGAATTCGCCAACACCGACACCCATTCGCAGGATTACGCCACCGTAGCCCGCCACTACCGGCCTTCGCACGCCGACCTGGTGGCCTACCACCGCTTCAACGGGTTCAACGACCCGCGGGGCGGCGGCCATTTCTCGGCACGCCTGACCGTGGCGTTCGTCGCCGCGGGCGTCGTCGCCAAGAAGATGCTCCCGCCGGGCATCGCCTTCGACACGCGCATCACCGAGATCGGCGGATGCACCGACCCTGCGCGCTTCGACGAGGTGCTGCGCGCGGCGGCGGCCGACCGGGATTCGGTCGGCGGAATCATCGAATGCCGCGTACAGGGCGTCCCGCTGGGACTGGGACAACCCTTCTTCGATTCGGCCGAAAGCCTGATCGCCCACCTGTTGTTCGCCGTCCCGGCCGTCAAGGGGGTCGAATTCGGCAGCGGCTTCGCCGGGGCGCGCATGCGCGGTTCGCAGAACAACGACCCGCTGCTCGACGTCGAAGGCACCACTGCGACCAACAATGCGGGCGGCATCAACGGCGGGATCACCAACGGCAACGAGATCGTGGTACGCGCGGCGGTCAAGCCGACCCCAAGCATCGGGCGCGAACAGAATACCTACAACCTGGCGACGGACAAGGTCGAGCCGCTCACGATCCGCGGCCGCCACGATGTCTGCGTCGCCCTGCGCGGGGCCGTGGTCGTCGAAGCCGCCGTAGCCATCGCGCTGGCCAATTTCATCCGGCACTGATGTCCGCCCCCGAAACCCCCGCCCCATACGCCCCGCAGCCGCTGGACGCGGCAGAAGGCCACGGCAACCCGCCCTCGCAGGCGGCACCGGAGGGCACCACCCGCCGCGGGCTCCTCGACAAACTCACAGCCCGTCTCACGGGACTTTACGACGCCCGCGAGGCACGGAGCATCGCCCTGATCGCCCTCGCCGAATTGGCGGGGCTTCCCCTATCGGCCTTGCTGACCGACCCCGGCGCACCGATGGCAGCCGACGGGTTCGAAGCGATGGCCGCACAACTCGCCGCCGGCCGTCCCGTGCAATACGTGGTGGGGCACACGGAATTTTACGGGCACTGCTTCACCGTACGCGAAGGGGTGCTGATCCCCCGCCCCGAAACCGAGGAGCTGGTCTCCTGGGTGGTACACGACGAACGCAGGGCCCGTGCCCTGCTCGACGTGGGCACCGGCAGCGGCTGCATCGCCGCGAGCCTGGCGCTCGCGCTGCCCGGAGCCGAGGTTTGCGCGGCCGACCTGTCGGACGCGGCGCTGGCGATCGCCGCCGAGAACTGCCGCACGCTCGGCGCCCGGGTCACACTCCGCAAGGCGGATGCGCTCGGCGGCCTGGACGAAGCCTTCCCGGGGCCGTTCGACGCGATCGTCTCGAACCCGCCCTACGTGCCGCAAAGCGACCTTGCGGCAATGCACGCCAACGTCCGCGGGTACGAACCCCCCGAGGCGCTGTTCGTCCCCGACGACGACGCACTGCGATTCTACCGCGCCATCGCCCGCGCCGGGCGGCGGATGCTCCGCCCCGGCGGGAAGCTCTATTTCGAGATCTACGAACGCTCGGCCGGGCAGATGCGCCTCCTGCTCGGCGAGGAGGGATATACGGACACCGAGGTGCGCGAAGACCTCAACGGAAAACCCCGCATGGTATGCAGCCGGATGAAATAAGGAAAAAGAAGGTCAAGACACCCGAGCAGGCACTCGCTGCGCTCATGCGGCTCTGCGCCCGCGCCGAAAAATCGCAGGAGGACGCCCGGCGGCTGATGCGCGGCTGGGGACTCGCGGAACGCGACGCCGAGGGGGTGCTGGCCAAACTCGTCCGCGACCGCTTCATCGACGATGCCCGTTACGCCGGGGCTTTCGTGCGCGAAAAACTGCGGCTGAGCGGCTGGGGCGAATACAAGATCCGCACGGCCCTGCAACGCAAGCGCATCGACCGGGCGCTGATCGACGCGGCACTCGCCGAAGCCGACCGCCCGGCGATGGGCGAACGCCTGCGCCGGCAACTGGAACGGAAGGCACGAACGGCGAAATATTCGACACAATACGAACTGAAAACCAAACTGATACGTTACGGGCTTTCGCTGGGCTACGACTACGAAACGGTCGTGGAGGCCGCCTCGGGGCTCGTGACGGACACGGAGACATGCGACGAATTCTGACACTGCTGATATTGGCCGCCGCCTGCCTCGGGGCCCGGGGACAACACCCCGCCCCGGAGGAGTACATATACCCGATCCGCGACGTCGAAGGGCTCTACTCGGCCAATTTCGGCGAGATGCGCCCGGCGCATTTCCACGCGGGCATCGACATCAAGACCGACGGTGCCGAGGGCAAACCCCTCGTGGCCGTGGCCGACGGCTACGTCTCGCGCGTAAGCCTGGGCGCCTACGGCTACGGGCGCGCCGTCTACCTCACGCTGCACAACGGCACGACGGCCGTCTACGGCCACCTGCAACGCTTCCGCAAGGACATCGAGGAGCGCGTGCGCGAAGAGCGCCACGCCCGCCGCTCGAACAGCATAAACCTCTGGTTCGGCCCCGACACCTGGCCCGTGAAGCAGGGCGACGTGATCGGTTATTCGGGCAACAGCGGCTCGTCGATGGGGCCGCACCTCCACTACGAACTGCGCGACACCCGCACGCAGCGGCTTTACAACGTCGTAAGCGCCGGGATCATCCGCCCCGACGACGACCTCCCGCCGCGCATCATGCGGATCCACTACATTGAAGTCGACACCGTGCAGGGCATCCCCGTGCACAGCCGCCCGGAGAGTTATGCCGTCGTCCGCAGCGCCGGGGGCAGCTACCGCCTGACGCGCGAAGAGCCCGTCGGCACGGGGCGCAAAGGCTACTTCGTCGTCGAGGCCAGCGACCGCCGCAACGGCGTGGGCAACACCTTCGGCCTGTGGCGCCTCGCCCTGTCGGCCGACGGCAAGCCCCTTTTCGAATACCGCATGGACGGTTTCGAGCAAGCGCAATCGCGCTGCTGCGATGCCGTGAGCTACTACCCGCTGCAACTCACCTCGCGCAACGAGGTGATCCGCGCTGCGCAGCTGGCCCAATCCCCCGCCTGTTTCTACCCCGTCATGGAGGAGCGCGGAATCGTCCGCACCGAAGCGGGACAGACCCGCCGCATCCGCATCGAGGCATGGGACGACTGCGGCAATCGCTCGCAGCTGGAATTCGACATCCTCGGCCGGACGGCAAGCTTCCGTGCCGAAGCCGACAGCGCCGCCACGGCGCTCACCCCCGAGCGGACGGGCATCGTCCGCCTCGGGCGCGAAGTCACGGCACGCATCCCCGCCGGAGCGCTCTACGAACCGGTTTTCTGCCGCGCGGAACGCTGCCCCGCCCCGGCCTCGGATTCGACGCTCATCGTCCTCTCGCCCGGCTACCGCATCCTCCCGGCCACCACGCCGCTGCACCGGGCGATGACGGTCAGCGTGCGGGCGTTCGTCCCCGAAAACCTGCAACCCCACACGGTGCTGGCCGCCCGCAACGTCAAGGGGCGCCTTACCTGCATCGGCGGGAAATACGCCGACGGTGCCGTCACGGCCACGACCCGCACCACCGGAGAACTGTTCGTCGTGGCCGACACCATCCCGCTGCGCATCCGCCCGCTCTTCACCGAAGGGGCAGACCTCACACGCGCTTCGGGCATGCGCTTCCGCGTGGGCGACAACTTCTCGGGCATCGCCTCCTGCACCCTGCTCATCGACGGCAAATGGGTTCCCTGCGACCGCCTCCCGATGCAGGGCACGCTGATCCACCTGTTCGAGGAACCCCCGGCCCGCAAAAGCCACAGCGTCCGGCTCACCCTGACCGACGCCTGCGGCAACACGGCCTGCTGGGAAGGAACAATTCGCCGGTAATCCTATTTGTTTTCCGGAAAATTTTTTTATATTTGCACTCGTCCCAACTGTAAAAACAATGACAGATAACAATCCCGACGCACGTAAGCCGCTGATACTTATTGCGGAAGACGTTGAAAGCAATTACAAATTGCTGGAAATAATACTCAAAAAAGAGTATGAGCTGCTATGGGCGAAAAATGGCAAGGAGGCCGTCGATTATGCATTGGAGCGTCACCCCGATGCCGTGTTGATGGACATCAAAATGCCTGTAATGGACGGTATCGAGGCGCTCAAGGAGATACGCCGGCATACCACCCAGCTACCCGTCATCATGCAGACCGCCTATGCCTTCGATACGGATCGCCGCATCGCCGAGGAAGCAGGATGCAACGGCTTTATTACCAAGCCGGTAATGCCCAGGGAACTGAAAATGTATCTGGATATGAGCCTGAAAAAGGCATAAGGTCTCGCATAATTTTCCACAGAACGGAGCCGGACTTTTTGTCCGGCCCGTTTTTTTTTACTACCTTAGTCCCAATTTTGCGTTACACCCACATGTCCCCTGTCCGCCTGCTTACATGCATCTACTGCGTCGTCTTCGGCGCAGGCGTATCTCTTATGGCCGCGCCGTCCTCCGTCACGGACAGCCTCCAGGGCAGGCTGGCGCATACGTCCGATCCCCGCGAACGGGTGCAGTTACTGCTCAACCTCAAAGACCTGAACGAGGACACGCACCTCAACCTCCCCTATTCCATCCAGCTTTTCCGCGAAGCGGCGGACATCCGCGACACCTACGCCATGTCGGTGTCCGTCATCCCGATCCTCAGCCGGTATTCGATCTATGTCGAAAAGGAAGATACGCTCCGCTATTACGTACAGGCGCTCCGCGACCTGACTCCCGGCACCCCCGAAGAGGGTGCCGACGCCTATGCCGAAATGTGCATCGGGTTCTACCGCCTGGGGCACCAGTACGACCTTGCGGAGAACCTCAGGCTGGCACATGAGGTTTACGACTGGAGCAACACCCCGCCCGAAGAGCCCGAGAACATCTACCAGCGCACCAAACGCCTGCTCCTGCGCGGCTACGCCAACCTCACGCTCTGCTACCACGAGGGCGGAAACCGGCGGGCCTATATCCCACAGACCGACACGTGGCGCGAAGCCTACGAGCTGACGGAGCAAATGCCGAACCTCAATATCCGCAGGTGCTTCGCCAGCATCATTTACTACGTGCTGAGCGGCGCCTACAACCAAAGCTACCGCTACGACGAACAGGTCGCGCTCACCAACGACCAGATCGCACTGCTCGACCGCTACTATTCCGCCGACAGTACCCTCGGGCGGCGCCCCTACCTCTATAAGGACAACAGCTACGTGCGGCCTTACCAGCAGCTGATGCAATGTGCGCTCAATATCCGCCGCAACGACTACGCCGCCCGGTACTTCAACGAGTTCCGCAGCCGTATGCTCGCGGCCGAAGGGGAAAACCTGCTGCGCAACAAAAGTTACCTCTACGAAATGGGCTACCTCTGGAAAGCCAACACCGGCGCCTATGCCGAAAGCATCCAGTATTCCGATTCGCTGATCCGCCTGATCGAGAGTGGCAAGGGCTATTTCAGCATGCTGCCCAACAAGGTCTACCAGGCCTACCGCGACCGCAGCATCCTGCTCACCAAGGCCAAGCGTTACCCGGAGGCTTTCGAGGCCTTCGAGCACACGATGCAGGTGCAGGATTCGATCCTCACCGCCGAACGCCGCGAACGCCTCGAAACGATCCGCCGGCAACACGACCTGGACAAGCGCAAGCTGGCCGAAACGCGGGCCCTGATCCGTAACCGCGCCGCCACGAGCCTCTCGATCGTGGTCATCGTGCTGCTGATGTCCGGCACGGGGATCTACCTCCTGCGGTCGCTGCTGCGCAACCGCAGGCTGAAGGCCGACATCCTCCGCCACAGCCGCAAGGCCCAGGAGAGCGAACACATGAAATCGGTCTTCGTAAACACGATCTGCCGCGGCATCGGCCCCGCATTCGACGCCATCGACACCGCAGCCTCGCGTCTGATGCTGTCGGACATCGACGCTGCCGAGCGGAACGCCTGCTGCGAATCCATCCGCGTCAACGCCGACCTGCTGCTTTCGGCGCTCGACAACATGCTCGAAGCCGCCAACCTCGACAGCCTGACCGAGGCCCTGCGGCTGGAGGAAACCAACATCGACGAAGTGTGCCGCGCCGAACTGCTCGCCGCTTCGCGGCTTAGCTGCAATCCCGGGGTGGCCTTCACGATCGAAGCCCCGGAGAACCCGGCCACCGTCCGTACACACGCCAAATACTTTTCGTTCGTGGTGCGCGCGCTGCTCGACAACGCCCGCAAATTCACCCGGGAAGGCTCCGTCACGCTCCGCTATGAAATAGACCCGCGCCACAACCAACTGCGGGTTACGGTGACCGACACGGGCTGCGGCATCCCGCCCGAAAAACGCAACGACATCTTCGGCATGCCCTCCGACGATTCGAAGGCGACGCCGGGGCTGAGCCTCGCTTTATGCCGCCTGATCGCCCGGCACCTCTCGGGCAACATATCCCTCGACGAGGCATATACCGCCGGTGCACGTTTCATCTTCACAATCCCCGCCAAGCCATGAGCACGCGCCGACCGATACTCTTCCCGGCAATATGCCTGGCGCTCGCGGTTTTCTGCGCCGCAACGGCGCAGCCGCTGCAACCCGAGGGCGACAACGAATTCGGGGGTACGCCCGGCATGCACCTTTTCCTGCAAAGCAGGTTCATCCGTACGCACCAGGCCGACCGGCTCCACTTCGCCCGCATGCGCCACTACCGCGAAGGTTATCTCGATGCCGTCGGGCACGGGGAGTACGCCAGGGCCCTGGCCTTCTCGGATTCGCTGATCCGCACCGCCGAACACCACCCCGTGGCCGGCGTGCACTTCACGGATTGCTACAAGGAACGGGCGGACATGTTCCGCAGGCTGCACCGCGACTCCGAGGCCTGCATGGCCTATGCCCGTGCCGTGAAGGTACGGGATTCGCTGCTGCGGCTCGAACAGAGCAAAGTCATCCGCGAGAAGCAGGAGTCGTACGAACTCGACCGGATGGCGCTCGACGCGGCGCTGCTTACGGCCCACCACCACAAAACTGCCCTGGCCTACGTTTCGCTGGCACTGCTGGTGATCGCTGCGGTCGTCGGTGCGATCTATGTCGGCAACCGCCGTACCCGGCGACTGCAGAAGGAGTTACTCCTGCAAACGAAGCACGCCCACGAAAGCGAACTCAAAAAGGCCGCATTCGTCAACTCGGTCTGCCACGAAGTGCGTACGCCGCTCAACTGCATCATGGGATTCTCCGAGCTGCTCTGCGCCGAGGAGATCACCCCGGAGTCGCGCGCCCAATACTGCGAAATCATCCGGGACAACCGCCGCCAGCTGCGATTCCTGTTCGACGACATGCTAGAGGTGGCCTACCTCGAAAACCTGCACGCGCCGCTGCCGTGCCAGTATACGAACCTCTGCGCCGTATGCCAGGCGCAACTGCGGATCATGAAGGTGAGGTACCCCAAGCCTGGCATCGTTTACAAAGGCGCGATCCCGGTCGCGGAGATTGCGCTCAACACCAGCGACAAATACCTGACGATACTCATCTCGGCACTGCTCGGCAACGCCTATAAATTCACGCAGGAAGGCACGATCAGCCTCGAATGCGACCGTCTGGGCGACGACCGCGTCTTCGTCGCCGTCGCCGACACGGGCTGCGGCATCCCGCCCGAGAAGCACGGCTATGTCTTCGAGCGTTTCACCAAACTCGACCCCTTCAGCCAGGGCAACGGCCTCGGGCTCTACCTCTGCCGCCTGATCGTCACCCACCTGCACGGGGAGATATACATCGACTCCGGATACACGGGCGGGACGCGCATCGTCGCCATCCTGCCGCGCAGGTAACCCCGCCTGCATCCGCTGCCCCACACCCGCTGCCCGGCCGTGCGGGGCACCCGTCCCCGGCTCGCCGTGTTTTTTCCGCCGGCTTTCAGCGCCCCCACCGTTCTGCCGGATCCCCGGCCCTCTGATTCCCCGATTCCACAGTCCCCCGTTCCTAACGATCCCGCCTGCCCGGCCCGGCAGCATCCCGGCCATACCGTCTCTCCCTGCTCCGCATCCCGCCCCGAACCTCTCGGTTCGCCCGCGCCATCCTCCGCACGCTTTATCAGAAATGAAAAGTCGTTTATCAGGATTCGTTACCGCCCGAAGCGCATAACCTTTACCTTTGTAAAGCAAACACAATCCGGAACGACCATGAAAACCAAACCCTCCGCAATCAAAAGCCTGCTGGCGGCCGCCCTGGCGGCATCGTGCCTCGCCAGCTACGCCGCAGCCCCCCAGAAACGGGAAATGAAATTCGAGAAGCTCCGAAAGGAATTCGCCGATCCCCCGCGGGCATTCCGCCCGGCGCCCCTGTGGGTCTGGAACACGCGGGTCACCCGCGCCGACATCGACCGGATGCTGGGCGACTTCAAGGCGCAGGGCTTCGGCGGCGCCTTCGTCCACCCGCGGCCGGGGCTGGTCACCGAATACCTCTCCGACGAATGGTTCGACCTTTATAAATACAGTGTGGAAAAGGGGAAAGAACTGGGGCTCGACATCTGGATCTACGACGAAAACTCCTACCCGAGCGGCTTCGCAGGCGGACATGTTCCTGCACAGATGCCCGAATCCTACGACCAGGGCCAGGGGCTCGCGCTCACCAAAACCGCACTGCCCCCGGCCGATGCGGGAAAATACTTCCTCTGCCTGAAAAAGGAGGGCGGCACGTTCCGCGACATCACCGCCGACACGGGCCGCTACAAAGACGTCCCGGGCGAATACTACCTTTACGAAAAGACCTATTACGGCCGTTCGGGCTGGCACGGGGGTTACTCGTACGTCGACCTCTTGGTCGAGGGCGTCACCGAAAAGTTCCTCGGCATCACCATGGAAGGTTACGAAAAGACCTTCGGCAAGGAGCTGGGCCCGGTCATCAAGGGGCTTTTCTCCGACGAACCGTGCATTCCCAGTTCGGGCGGCGTGCGCTGGACGCCCGACCTGTTCGAAGTGTTCCGCAAACAGTGGGGCTACGACCTGGCAACTTCGCTGCCCCTGCTCTCCGAGCAAACGGGCGACTGGAAACAGGTACGCCACAACTACCTCGAAACGCTGACGCAAATGTTCGTAGACCGCTGGGCGAAGCCCATGTCGGCCTATTGCGACCGCAAGGGCATGCTTTGGACGGGGCACTACTGGGAGCACGACTGGCCGAGCATGTACCAGGGCGGCGACAATATGGCCATGTACGCGTGGCACCAGATGCCCGCCATCGACATGCTCTTCAACCAGTACAACGACCAGAGCCCGCAGGCGCAGTTCGGCAACGTCCGCGCCGTGAAGGAGCTGCGCAGCGCCGCCAACCAGACGGGGTGCGTACGCACGCTGAGCGAAACCTACGGCGGCGGGGGCTGGGACGAGACGTTCCGCGACTTCAAGCGGCTGGGCGACTGGGAATATGCGCTGGGCGTGAATTTCATGAACCAGCACCTCTCGCACATGACCATCGCCGGCGCCCGCAAATACGACTATCCCCCGGTCTTCACCCGCCTCTCGCCATGGTGGGAGGACTACAAGGTGCTGAACGACTACTTCGCCCGCCTGTCACTCGTGCTCAGCCAGGGCGAACAGATGAACGACATCCTCGTCCTGGAACCAACCACGACGATCTGGCTCTACTACTCCTATGTCATGAACGACCCCCGCTGCATGGAGATCGGCAGCGCATTCCAGCGTTTCGTCACCACGCTCGAAAAGGCGCAGGCGGAATACGACCTGGGCTCGGAGCACATCATCAAGGACCGCGGTTCGGTCAGGGGCGGTAAATTCGTCGTCGGAAAACGCGCCTATGCGAAGGTCGTGATCCCGCCCATGACCGAGAACCTCAACGCCGGGACTTTCAGCCTCATCCGCCAATTCGTCGAGGCGGGCGGGCAACTGGTGCTCTTTGCCCAACCGACGCTCGTCGACGGGCGGCCCAGCCCCGAACTGGCGGATTTCCTCGACCGCAACGCCTCCCGGATACGCCGTTACACGGCTCTGGACGGTAAGGCAATCGCCGAATCGTTCGCAGACGACAGGATCCGTTTTTACAACGTCAGGGGCAACGACCTCTACCACCAGCGGCGCAGCTACGAGGACGGGGAGCTCCTGTTCCTGGTCAACTCCTCGCTAAGCGACACCGCCACGGGCAGCGTCGGCCTCCCGGCCGGGGAGCTGGTCGAGCTGGACGCCGTCACGGGCGACATGCGTCCCTACCCGCACACCGCCGACGGGAAGAGTGTCGGGGCGGACTTCAGCCTACCGCCCGCCGGGAGTCTCCTGCTCTTCGCCCCGGCTTCGGGCCGGAGCGCCCTTGCACGCACCTCCCGGGCGGCATCCGGCACCGAGCGTCCCACGGCAGAGAGCGTCAAGCTGGAGCCCGCCGGCCCGCTGGAGGTCACCCGCCTGAAGGACAACGTCCTCAACCTCGATTTCTGCGACCTGACGGTCGACGGGCGCACCGAGCGCAACCTCTACACGTTCGAGGCGTGCAACAAACTCTTCAACCATTGCTACGGGACAGGCAACCCGTGGGACTCGGCCATCCAGTACAGGCAGACTATCGTCGAACGCGACACGCTGACCACGGGCGACATCCGCGTAAGCTACCACTTCGTCGTGGCCGGGGACTTCGACACGCGCGGCATGAAGCTGGTCGCCGAACAACCCGGCATCTGGAACGTGAAGTTCAACGGCACGCCCGTCGAAGCCGCGGCGCCCGACACGCTGCTCGACAGCCGCTTCGGGATCTACCCCGTAGGCAATCTGGTGCGGCGGGGAACGAACACCGTCGAACTGAGCGTCTCGCCCATGAGCATCTATGCCGAAATAGCCCCCGTCTACCTTTTCGGCGACTTCGCGCTCGAATCGGCCGGGGCGGGATGGATCGTCCGCGAACCCGCCGGGAAACCGGCCTTGGGAAGCTGGAAACGGCAGGGGCTCCCCTTCTATTCGTGGGACATGGCCTACGGCCGGGACTACGACATCGACGACCCCGCGGCCGGCTACACGCTCCGGCTGAGAGCCTGGGAAGGGACGCTCGCACGGGTCTGCGTGAACGGCCGCAAAGCGGGCATCATCGCCTGGCAGCCCTATGCGTTCGACCTCACGCCCTACCTGCGCAAGGGACGCAACCGCGTCGAAGTGCATGTGGTGGGCAGCCTGAAAAACCTCTTCGGCCCCCATTACAGCGCCGACAAGGGCATCGCAGGCCCGTGGCACTGGAACAATGTGCCCAAACAGCTGCCCGGCAGCGACTATGACCAGCGGGACTACGGCCTGCTGGAAGATTTCGAAATCGTCATGACAAAATAACGGATCACAAACCATGAAAATAGGATTGATCGCAGTAGGGCTGAACACCTACTGGCACCAGTTCGGCGGACTGCGCGAAAGGCTCGACGGCTACCGGAACGCCATAAAGGAAAAAATGGAAGCCTACGGCGGGCAGATCGTCGCCGACGCAGGCATGGTCGACGACGTGGACAAGGCTCACGCAGCCGCGGCCCTTTTCAGGCGCGACGAAGCCGAAGTGCTGTTCATCTTCATCTCGACCTACGCCCTTTCGTCCACGCTCATCCCCTTCCTCGGGGAGGGCATCCCGGTCGTGCTGCTCAACCTGCAACCCGCCCCGGCCATCGACTACGCCCGCCTCAACGGCATGTCCGACCGCGGGGAGATGACGGGCGAGTGGCTTGCCAACTGCCAGGCCTGTTCGCTGCCCGAATTCTGTTCGGTATTCAACCGCGCCGGCACCAAATACGACGTGGTGACGGGCTACCTCGACGACGCGCAGGCCTGGGCCGAGATCTACGGGTGGATCGACGCGGCGAAGGTCGCCTGCGGCATGCGCCGCAACCGCATGGGACTGCTGGGCAACTACTACGGCGGCATGGTCGACGTCTACTCCGACCTCAGGCTGCAGAGCACCGTCTTCGGCACCCATGCCGAAATCCTGGAGATGTGCGAACTGCACGAATTCCGCCGCTCGGTGACGCAGCGCGAGGCCGACGCGAGGGTCGCCGCGTTCGGCGAGGCGTTCGTCATCGACGAGGGCTGCACGCGGGAGGAACTCGAGCGCGCCGCACGCACTTCCGTAGCGCTGGACAAGCTCGCCGAGGCGCACCGGCTGGGTTCCCTGGCCTACTACTACGCGGGGGCGGCGGGCAACGCCTACGAGGACATCGTCACTTCGGTCATCGCCGGCAACACCCTGCTGACGGGGCGCGGCATCCCCGTCGCGGGCGAATACGAGGTGAAGAACGTGCAGGCCATGAAAATCATGTCGCTGCTGGGTGCCGGGGGCTGTTTCTCGGAATTCTACGGCATGGACTTCACCGACGACGTCATCCTGCTGGGGCACGACGGCCCGGCGCACTTCCTGCTCGGCGAAGAGAAAGCCCGCCTGGTGCCGCTTCCCGTTTACCACGGCAAACCCGGCAAGGGGCTGTCGATCCAGATGTCCGTGAAACACGGCCCGGTGACGCTCCTGTCGGTGGTCGAAGGACGCGACGGGATTTCGTTCCTGCTGGCCGAAGGCGAATCGGTGCCGGGCCCCGTGCTGAACATCGGCAACATCAACAGCCGTTACAGGTTCCCGCTTCCCGCGCGGGAATTCATCGACCGCTGGAGCAAGGCGGGACCTTCGCACCACTGCGCCATCGGTGTGGGACATGTCGCCGGAGCGATCCGCAAATACGCCGCGCTGCTCGGAATCCCGGTGACGGTCGTCTGCTGAGGAGGTTACCGCCCGGGCTGCCTCCGCTCGCGGCGATACTGCTGGGGCGGGACGCCCTCCCTTTTGCGGAAGAATGTGGAAAAGTGGCTCGGGGTCTCGAACCGGAGCCTGTATGCGATCTCCGCGACGGTGAGCTCCGTCGTATCGAGTAGCTCTTTGGCACGCAGGAACCGAATCTGCGAGAGATATTGCGCAGGCGAGGCACCGGCATACTGCCGGAACATCTTGCGGAACCACGAATAGCTGACCGACAGGCGTTCGGCGATCCCCTGCGGCGTGAGACCGCCCTCGACCTCGCGTTTGATGAGGGCGCGCGCCTCGTCGATCTTGCGGATGGCCATCGAGTCGTTGAACAGAAGGTTCCGGTGCTTGTAGTAGACCGAACCCAGCAGGAACTGCACGATCCCCGCCGCGACCTGCTGGTAACCGGCCTGTTCCCGGAGCGCATAGCCGACGACCTCCTCGTACATGCCGATGATCGTCTGGCTGAATCCCAGCCCGAAAAGCGGGTTGCGCGGCGAAAAGAACCCGTTGGCGACCTGCGCATCGACGCTGCCGCCCCGGAATCCCACCCAATGTTCGAACCACCCGGTAGCCCTGTCGGGCTCGTAGGTATGCCACTCCCCGGGGAAGAGCAGGATCATCGTCCCGGCCCTGATCCGCTGGCGGCGGCACGAACGGGACTCGAAATAGCCTTCCCCGCGCGATATGTAGACCAACTGGTACTCCTTCAGGACACGCCCCTTGCCGGGGTCGAAAATATGGGATTCGGGATGCTGCGCCTGCGGGTAGGAACTGTGCGCCGCGACCGCCTGGTACCCGGCCGTCGTGACGACCAGCCCCCACGCCTCGTCGTTGCGGCTGATGTTGAGATACTTTATGTTGCAGCCCGGTAGCGGTTCCATGCCTGAAAATATCGGATTCGACCCAAATTTACGAAAAAGTCCGCAGGACGCCAAACCCGGCGAAGGAAGATGCGGGCGGGAAAACGAAAAGGGAGCCCGGATTCGATTCCAGCGCTCCCTTTTCCGGGTGATTCCGGCGCGGTTCGAACGCGCGACCCGCAGCTTAGAAGGCTGCTGCTCTATCCAACTGAGCTACGGAACCATCGGCAAAACCGCACCCTGCGGTGACGATTTGCGCCGCAAAGATAGGAATTTTTTTCACAACAGCCCCCGGCTGAACGAAAAATATCACTTCCCGCAGGGGTGCAACGGCCTGCAACCCCGCGGGAACCCGGTTAGGGGCACGACCCTGCACAGCCACAAGCCCGCCCTTTTTCCGGCAGTTCCCGCCGCAACCCGCCATGCACCGTATCCGGCAGAAAAACAGCCTGTCGCACCGATTTTTCGGCGAATTATTTTGCCGGGCGGAATATTTTGTCTACATTTGCAGGCTTAAAAGCCCAAAGTGGGTGAGCGTTTTTTAATTAATTACAACAAAATTTTATAGCAAATGGCTGTTAAAATTCGTCTGGCACGCCACGGTAAGAAAGGTTTTGCTTTCTACCACATCGTTGCCGCAGATAGCAGAGCGCCACGTGATGGTAAATTCATCGAAAAGTTGGGAACCTACAACCCCAACACGAATCCTGCTACGATCGACCTCGACTTCGAGAAAGCATTGGGTTGGTTACAGAAAGGCGCACAACCTACGGATACTTGTCGGGCCATCCTCTCGTACAAGGGCGTATTATACAAGAAGCACCTGTTAGGCGGTGTCGCCAAGGGCGCATTCTCGGAGACCGAAGCCGAAGCCCGCTTCAACAAATGGCTGAGCGAGAAGGCCGGCAAGATCGAGGCCAAGAGCAACAAGCTCGCCACGGATGCCAAGTCGGCCGAGAAAGCACGCCTGGCTGCCGAAGCCAAGATCAAGGAGGAGCGCGCAAAGGCCATCGCCGAGAAGCAGGCAGCTGCCGCAGCTGCTGCCAAAGAGGCCGAGGAGGCCGAGGAGGCTGCCGCCGCCGAAGCTGCCGAGGCTCCCGCAGAGGGCGCAGCAGAGGCTCCTGCCGCAGAATAACACCAGGAAAGCTTCTTTCCGGAATCCCGGTAAATTTCCCGCAACGGGAGGTTTACCGGTTTTTTTCATTACTTTTGCAGATAGTTCCCACGCGGGCGCATCCCGTGCGGGAATCGTCCGGCAAGGCACAGCGAGGCGCTGCACGGCACGACAAGGCGGCAGCACAGCGGGGCCGGGTGTAACGGAGCACCGGGATACCCGCTTCCCCCGTTCCGCACCGCGATACGGACATAAGAGAAAAAAAACGAACCGATATGAGCGTTACTATTCCCGCAGGCAGGATCAACAGGCTTTTCGGCACCGACGGCGGTGTGATGCTGTCGCTCTATGCCGATTTCCCGGAGGAATTCGGTACCGGCACCCCGCTGCTGGTCACGATCGACGCCCTCGAGGTGCCGCTCTACTGCGAGCGCTTCGAACGCCGCGGCAGCTCGGGCGCCGTGGCCTCATTCGCCGATTTCGACACCGAGCGCCGGGCTCAGGAGCTCGTCGGGCTTGAATTCCGTATCGAATGCGAAGAGGAGGAGGACGACGAATTCTATCTGGAAGACCTGATCGGCTTCGCCGTGACCTGCACCGAAGCGGGCGCGGACGGCGCAAAGGGAGCGGCCGCCTTCACGGGTTCGGTCACGGACTACTACGACAGCGACGCCAACCCGCTTTTCGAATTGGAGATCGGCGGCCGCACGGTACTCGTCCCCGCCGCCGAGGAGTTCATCGCCCATATCGACTTCGAGGGGCGCACGATGAAACTGGTGCTGCCCGAAGGGCTGCTCGACCTGTAACACCCATGAAACCGCTACGCCCGACAAACACCCGCCGTATGCCCCGCTTCCTGCACCGCTGGCGCATAGCATTGGGACACATGGCATGGTGGAGGTTCGCCGTCCTGCTGCTCGTCATGACCTTCGCCGCAAAACTGCTCGCGCTGCTGCTGTTCGGGCTCACCGCGGGCATCGACGACGCCGATATGGATTCCGACCGCGCCGAACGCATCGGTTGGTTCGTCGCCGTAATCCTTGCGCCGTTGTTCGAAACGCTGATAGCCCAGGCGTTGGTCATCCGGCTCGTACGTTGGGTTGCCCCGGCATCATTCCTCCTGCCGATCGCCGTTTCGGGCATCCTGTTCGGCTGCGGACACACCGCGAGCCCGATCTATGCAGTCTGCATGCTCTTCGTCGGGCTGGTCTGGGCTTTCGCCTACTTGAGCCGACTCGAACGGCGCGGTTTTGCACAGGCGTTCTGGCTGGTGGTCGCGGTGCATGCTTTGAATAACTTAATCGCTTTTATCCCATAATATGGCACGTGTCGTAATCGGACTTTCGGGCGGCGTGGATTCATCGGTCGCCGCCTACCTGCTCAAACAGCAGGGGCATGACGTCGTGGGGTTGTTCATGATCAACTGGCACGACACGACGGGAACGCTCGAGGGCGACTGCCCGTGGCACGACGACCGCGTCTTCGCCGAGCTGGTCGCAAAAAAACTGGACATCCCGTTGCACGTCGTCGACCTCTCGGCGGACTACCGCACCCGCGTGGTCGATTACATGTTCTCGGAATACGAAAAGGGACGCACCCCCAACCCCGACGTGCTGTGCAACCGCGAAATCAAATTCGACGTCTTCCTGCGCGAAGCGTTCCGGCTGGGCGCCGATTTTGTCGCCACGGGACACTACTGCCGCAAGGCCGAGGAGACGCTGCCCGACGGACGGACAATCTATAAACTCCTCGCGGGCGCCGACCCCAACAAGGATCAGAGCTACTTCCTCTGCCAGCTCTCGCAGGAGCAGCTGCGCTACGCCCTGTTCCCCGTCGGCGACCTGCTCAAACCCGAGGTGCGGCGCATCGCCGCCGAACAGGGATTGGCCACGGCCAAACGCAAGGATTCGCAGGGCATCTGCTTCGTGGGCAAGGTCGACCTTCCGGCCTTCCTGCAACAGAAGCTGGCCTCGAAAAGGGGTAACGTCCACGAGATACTCCCCACGTGGCCGAAATACGGCCCCAAGGCCCGAATCCCGGCGGGCACACCCGATGCCGGACAGGCAATCCCCGCCCCGGGCGGACAGCACGCGGCCGACGTACCCCCCACGACCGAACAGCTTGCGGCACTGGCCGCCCCGTGGCGCTACACCGTCCGCGACGGCAAGAAAATCGGCGAGCATGGCGGGGCGCACTTCTACACCATCGGCCAGCGCAAGGGGCTCGGCATCGGCGGGCGCAAGGAATCGTTGTTCATCCTCGCCACCGACACCGTGCAGAACGTCATCTATGTCGGCGAGGGCGACAGCCACCCCGGCCTGTGGCGACAGGCACTGCATATCTCCCCCCGCGAGATACACTGGGTCAACCCCGCGCGCACGATGCCGGCAGGCCAAAGCGCCCGCTTCAGCGTCCGCATCCGCTACCGCCAGCCTTTGCAGGAGGCCACGCTCTTCGTCCGCGACCAGGGAGCCTACATCCTCTTCGACACCCCCCAGCGGGGCATCACACCAGGGCAGTTCGCCGCATGGTACGACGGCGACGAGCTGGTCGGTTCGGGGGTGATCTCGGAATAATCCCGCTCCAGCCCGGATTTTCACCTGAAACGCCAATAATCCGTATTTCAGGAAAAGTCGGGTTGCTTTCAGCAACGCAGTCATGTACCTTTTGGTGGCAAAAGGTACCCAAAACCATCCGCATGCCGTTTTCGCGGGAGCAACTGCGGAGCCTCGCTGAACGGGCACGAAAGACTGCGCTTTTCGCACGCCCGTTCCGGGCGCTCGGCGCCGCAGCCGCTCTTTATCCGCTGCAAACGAAATGCGGAAAATCCTGCTGTCCGGAATTCTCGCTGTGCGGCAAAAAAACAGAGAAACACGATAACAAAGATTCCGACTTGATGCCGGAGCCGTCGGCGGACGGCGGACTAAAAGCGCGAGAAACGGGGCAGGTTTGCTTGCAAACCCGCGATTAGGCGCCCGTTTCCAGCGTTAGGACGCCAAGAGCAGGCGAGGCATCCGTCGGAGAGTTTTTGGTACTTTTTGCGGAAAAAAGTACATGGCGGAATTTGCAAAAAAACTCTTGGAACCAAAAGAATCGTATACATTTCCCCTCCAAAGATACCAAAAACAAAAATTCCGGCACAAAGGCCGTAGTACACCGGCTTAATAACTACCTATACATAGGCGAATTTAAGTTATAACTATACTTTCACAATGGCATAATTTTTAGTTTTACATCATCTAAACAGATGCTTGTGAAACCGAAAAGTGCTTTCGACATATACGTCAGTGCCGCAGTTCGCAAAGAGCGGATGGCTCAACGTGTTTCACAGGCCACATTGGCTTATGGTATAGGAGTAAGCGACGGATTCATTTCACAAGTTGAAAGCCCGAAAAATCCTTCAAAATACAACCTCAACCATATCAACGAGATCGCCCGGTTCCTGGGCTGCTCGCCGCGCAAGTTCCTGCCCGAGGAGCCGTTATAACCCCGGCCTATGTCGCTGCGCCGCATCATAACCGTCCTCGCCGCAACCGGCCACGCACGCCTCGTCCCGGGCAGCCGGGCTTTACGCGCCTTGCAACGGCTGCCACGCATCATAACCGCCCTGCTGCTCTTCCTGGCAGGCATCCCCGCCCATGCACAACCGCGCACGGGCATCGTCTACTGGGATCTCGACCATCTCTACGACACTGTCCCCGCCCTGTTCTACAATGACACCGACTACACGCCCTCGGGACGCCTGGCGTGGGACACGGAGCGCTACCGCCGCAAGATACGCCATACGGCGGCCGTCATCGACTCGATGCGCATGCCGCTCGTGGCGCTGTGGGGCGTCGAGAACGAAGCCGTCGTCCGCGACATCGCAGCCGCCTGCAAGGGCGATTACAGCTACCTGCACCGTACGCTCAATTCCCTCGACGGCATGGATTTCGCACTGCTCTATTACGGCGACCTCTTCGAGCCCCACTACGACGAGCCGGGGCGCCGCTACCTCTACATCGAGGGCCTCCTCTACCGCCGCGGCAAACCCATGCGACGGGGATCCGGACGCGTCGTCCGTCCCACGCGCACCGACACCATAGGGCTCGTGCTGTGCAGCGACACCCGCATGGCCGAATGGGTCGTCCGCGACCTGCGCGAAGAGCGCCCCGGGGTGAAGCTGCTCGTCGCGGGACGCACCTCGTCTCTCGCCCCCGGAGCCTTCGGGCTGCGCGACGCACTGGAGCGCCCGGCACGGCTCGGGCGGGGCAACGTCCGCCGCCGGGGCGGCTGGCAGATGCGCGATCGCATTCTGGCCGACACGGCGCTCCGCACCTCGGCGGGCGATGTCTATGCGCGCCGTTATCTGATTGACCCCAAGACGGGTACCCCGCTTCCGACCTACGAAAAAAGGCGGTACAGGGGCGGTTACGGCTACGCCCTGCCGGTATTCGTTTACTTGGAGTAGATTTTTTTGGAATTCCGGAAAAGTTTTTATATATTCGCATTCCCAACGGCGAATATGAATTCTTTGACGAGGCGGTAACAGGAATGTCACCGCAATTTTCGTCTGTGAAAAGCGGCAAGTTGACAAAAAATTTATAAATTTATATACCAATTAAATTAACCAAGAAAAATTATGGCAGACGTTAAACGAGTCTACACCTTCGGCAACAAGGAAGCCGAAGGCAACGGCAAAATGCGTGAGCTGCTCGGCGGCAAGGGTGCGAACCTCGCGGAGATGAACCTCATCGGCATCCCCGTCCCCCCGGGCTTCACGATCACCACGGAAGTATGTTCCGAATATTACGCCCACGGCAAGGACGCCGTGATCCAGATGCTCCGTCCCGAAGTGGAGAAGGCGATGAAAAATATCGAGAAGCTCACCGGGATGAAATTCGGCGACAAGGAGATGCCGCTGCTGGTGTCGGTACGCTCGGGAGCCCGCGCTTCGATGCCCGGCATGATGGACACGATCCTCAACCTGGGTATGAACGACCAAGCCGTGGAAGCCGTCGCCAAGCGTACGGGCAACCCCCGTTTCGCATGGGACTCGTACCGCCGTTTCGTACAGATGTACGGCGACGTGGTGCTGGGCATGAAACCCGAATCGAAAGAAGACCACGACCCGTTCGAGGTAATCATCGAGGAGCAGAAACACAAACGCGGCGTGAAGAACGACACCGACCTGACGACCGACGACCTGAAGGAGCTGGTCAGGAACTTCAAGGCTGCCGTCAAGAAGCAGACCGGCGAGGACTTCCCGGCATGTCCCTGGGATCAGCTCTGGGGCGCCGTATGCGCCGTATTCGGTTCGTGGATGAACGACCGCGCCATCCTCTACCGCAAGCTCAACAACATCCCCGCCGAGTGGGGAACGGCCGTGACCGTTCAGGCCATGGTATTCGGCAACATGGGCAGTAACTCGGCGACGGGCGTAGCCTTCTCGCGCGACGCCGCGACGGGTGAAAACCTCTTCAACGGCGAATACCTCATCAATGCCCAGGGCGAGGACGTCGTGGCCGGCATCCGCACCCCGCAGCAGATCACCCTCGAAGGGTCGAAGCGCTGGGCGGCCGCACAGAACATCTCCGAGGAAGACCGCCGCACGAAATATCCCTCGCTCGAAGAGGTCATGCCGGTGGTTTACAAGGAACTCGATGAGATCCAGCACCACCTGGAGCAGTATTTCAAGGACATGCAGGACATCGAGTTCACGATCCAGGACGGCAAGTTGTGGATGCTCCAGTGCCGCAACGGCAAACGCACCGGCGCGGCCATGGTCAAGATCGCGATGGACATGCTCCGCGAAGGGCTGATCGACGAACGCACGGCCGTGCTTCGCTGCGAGCCCGCGAAGCTCGACGAGCTGCTCCACCCCGTATTCGACAAGAAGGCCATCACCAATGCACAGGTCATCACCAAGGGCCTTCCCGCATCGCCGGGCGCCGCGACGGGCCCCGTGGTATTCTTCGCCGAAGATGCCGAGAAAACCCTCGCCCAAACCGGTCAGAAAGCGATCCTCGTGCGCATCGAAACTTCGCCCGAAGACCTCAAAGGCATGCTCGACGCCGCCGGCATCCTCACCGCCCGCGGCGGTATGACCTCGCATGCGGCCGTCGTTGCCCGCGGCATGGGCAAGTGCTGCGTATCGGGCGCCGGGGAGCTGGAAATCGACTATAAAACCCGCACGATCAAAGTCAACGGCTTCACCGTCAAGGAGGGCGACTGGATCTCGCTCAACGGTTCGACGGGCGAAGTTTACCTGGGACAGGTAGCCACGATGGCCGCCGACCTGAGCGGAGACTTCGGCCAGCTGATGGATCTGGCAGGCAAATACGCCGTGCTGAAAGTCCGCGCCAACGCCGACACGCCGAAGGATGCCGCACAGGCATTCGGATTCGGCGCCGAGGGCATCGGCCTCTGCCGCACGGAGCACATGTTCTTCGAGGGCGACCGCATCAAGGCTTTCCGCGAGATGATCCTCGCCGACGACGAGGCCGGACGCCGCGTGGCACTGGCCAAGTTGCTGCCCATCCAGCGCGGAGACTTCGAAGGCCTGTTCAAGGCCATGAACGGCTTCCCCGTGACCGTCCGCCTGCTCGACCCGCCCCTGCACGAGTTCGTGCCGCACGACGAGAAAGGCCAGAAGGAGATGGCCCGTGAGATGGACGTCCCCCTCCAGAAGATCGTCGCCAAGGTCGAGTCGCTGGCCGAGTTCAACCCCATGCTGGGACACCGCGGCTGCCGCCTGGGCAACACCTACCCCGAGATCACCGAGATGCAGGCACGCGCCATCATCGAGGCGGCCATGAATGTCCGTGCGCAGGGCATCCCCGTGCACGTCGAGATCATGGTTCCGCTCGTGGGCAACCACAAGGAACTGCGCTACCAGAAAGGCATCATCGACTCGACGGCCGAACAGGTATTCTCGGAGCGCAACGACAAGATCGACTACATGGTCGGCACGATGATCGAGGTTCCCCGCGCAGCCGTGACCGCCCACCAAATTGCCGAGGTCGCCGAGTTCTTCTCGTTCGGCACCAACGACCTGACGCAGATGACGCTGGGCTTCTCGCGCGACGACATCGGCAAGTTCCTGCCGATCTACCTCGACAAGGGCATCCTGAAGAACGACCCATTCCAGATCCTCGACCAGAACGGCGTGGGACAGCTGATTCGCGAGGCCGTATTCAAGGGCCGCGGCAAGCGCCCGATGCTCAAGTGCGGCATCTGCGGCGAGCACGGCGGCGAACCTTCGTCGGTCGAATTCTGCCACTACGCGGGCCTGAACTACGTGAGCTGCTCGCCGTTCCGCGTGCCCATCGCACGCCTGGCGGCCGCCCACGCAGCCCTCAAGGAGAAATAAGCCTTCACCCGGCAACCGCCGGAACACCCATACCAGCGAAAGCCTGCGGCGTGCATGCCGCGGGCTTTCGTTTTTAGCGACAAAAAAGTCCGGTTCGTTGAAAAATTTTTGCCGTGGCGGATAAATTTTGTATATTTGTTCTAGTAAACAGTATTATTCGCAACTTTTGTTAAATTAAAGCAACAGACATGAAAAAGATTTTTCTTACGGTGATCGTCGTGCTTTTAGCAGTAACGACGGTTTCGGCACAGTACAAGGGCGACTGGGGAGTTGGCCCCAAAATCGGGGTATACACGAATGCGGGTGCCGACGGAGCCATCTTCGGTATCGGTGCGGCCGGACAGTACAGCATCACCGACAACTGGCGTGTAGCTCCCAGTATCCTGGCCCTTTGCAAGACGGGTTGCTCGGTGGATATCAGCGCCGACGTACAATACCTGTTCAACATCGCCCCCGACTGGCATATCTATCCGCTGGCAGGTATCAGCGCCAACGACATCGGCGACTGGTCGTGCGGTATCAACCTCGGCGGCGGCGCGGACTTCTCGATCACCCGCAACTGGGACGTTTCGGCCGGCTTCAAATGGATGATCCAGACCGCCAAGGATTATGTACCCGGCTTTGTGAAGCGCAGGAACCCCATCGTTATCAATATCGGCGCAACGTACAGGTTCTAAGCCCCATCCCGAGAGGAAACAAAATCCCGACACTTATTCGTAAGTGCCGGGATTTTTCATGTCCGCAGCCCCGATCCCGGCTATCCCGTGCCGGCTGAATAGCTTCCGCCGGATACAGGAAGCGACGGCGGAAGTTGCAAAAGTGTGATCCGCAAAATCCGAAAAACACATATCACGGCACGAGTGTTGTACGTCGTTCAGGCGACAAGGCAGCGCATCGGAGAGGTCGTCCCCAGCCGGGATGGGATCCTGTGACTAATTGACAACCACTTGATTATTCATATAAAATTAAACTGAAAGCCATGAAAAAAATTCTTCTGATCGCAACCGCGGCATTGTTTGCCTGGACGGCGTCCGCCCAGGACAACAACTACCGCAACACCCGTGACAACAACCGCAATGCGGCCCAGGCAGGCAATTACCGCAGCACGCCGGAAAATTACCGCAGCGCCGTGGGTCCGCGCGTAAACTTCTATACCAATACGGGCGACGCATCCGTCGGAATCGGTGCCTACTACCGATACAGTTTCGATTCCCACTGGCGTATCGAACCGTCGATCTATGTCCTGACGGAAAAGGACAGTTCGGTCGACATCAATTTCGACGCCCACTACGTATTCCGCATCGCCGACTGGTGGGGCGTCTATCCCCAGGTGGGCGTTGTCGCCAATGACATCAAGGACTGGGCATTCGGCATGAGCGTCGGCGGTGGTTTCGACTTCAACGTCGCGCGCCGCTGGAACATCTCCGCAGGTCTGAAATACGAACCCATGTTCGACAGCGGCCGCAGCAATCCGCTCGTCGTTTTCGTAGGCGCAGCATACAGGTTCTGACAGAGGCCGTTCCTGACGCAGACGGGCCTGCCTGACAAGTCCGCATTTTACGATTTCACCCCCGCCAGAACAATCTCTGGCAGGGGTGCGTTTTATCTTGGGAGCTTGTCAGGCAGCCTCTTTCCTGTTTCGCCATGCGGAAAAACCGCCGGCTCCCCGCGGCCGCACCGTTACGGAGCCTGCCGGCCGGGCGAACGTCCCGTTTGCCTTTGCATGGCCGGAACAACTTTTCCGCCGGACGGAACCTGTTGCGCAGCCTGCGGGCCGCCCCTGCGGGCGCATGGCCCCGGCATACGGGTCATTTGGTCTTATACGCGCAGCGGTATTTGCCCTTTGCCAGGTTCATCAGCTTTCCTTTCAGCAGGTTGCGGCGCAGGGGCGAAATCCGGTCTGTGAAGACGATGCCCTCGATGTGGTCGTATTCGTGCTGGATGACCCAGGCCTTCAGCCCGTGGAACTCTTCGTCGTGCTCGACGAAATCCTCGTCCATATAACGCATCCGGATCGCCAGCGAGCGGGGCACGTCGGCATGGATGCCGGGGAACGAGAGACATCCCTCGTTGTAGGTCTTCTTCTCCTCCGACAAGGCATAAATCTCGGGGTTGATAAAGGCGCGTTTGTAGTCCGCGCATTCGGGATCGTCCTCGCCCCAGGGTGTGCAATCGACAATGAAGAGGCGGATATTCTTGCCGATCTGCGGTGCTGCCAGCCCGACGCCCTCGGCTTCGCCGAGCGTCAGGAACATATCTTCCACGAGTTTCTTCACCTCGGGATAATCGGGCGTGATCCGCTCGCAGGGCTTACGCAGCACGTCCGAACCATAAATTACTATCGGATAAATCATTTGTTAAACTCCATATAACTCTGTAAAATAATCGTGGCCGAGATCTTGTCCACCAGCGCCTTGTCCCGGCGCGCCATCTTGCCGATACCGCTTTCGAGCATCGTGCGGTGCGCCATCACCGAGGTGAAACGCTCGTCGTGGAAGACGACCTCCTTGTCGGGCCAGGCCTTCCGCAGGCGCACGGCCAGCGGCTCGATGAAACGCCACGTTTCCGAAGGCGTGCCGTCCATGCGCGAGGGCTTTCCCACCACGATGGTACTAACGTCCTCCGAGGCGAAATATTTTGCCAGCCACGCCTCAAGTCCCTTCGTATCGACCGTATCGAGCCCCCCGGCGATCAGACGCAACGGGTCGCTCACGGCAATCCCCGTGCGCTTCGTCCCGTAGTCTATGGCAAGTATCCGTCCCATGCACTAAAGGTTCAAGCCGGATTCGCCGCCCATATAACAGTAGTTCCTCAGCAGCCAGCCGGCCAGCATTCCGGCCGCCAGGCAAAGCAGCAGCGCCCACCAGGGGAAACGCCGTTTTTCACCCTCGACGATGCTGTCGGAATCGAAAATATTGAACCGGCCCATAATCGCCCCGCTACAGGTTCATTTTCCGGAACAGCTTGCGGTACGAGCACTCCTCTTCGACGAGCGAAGGCAGCGACTCGATCATGACGCGCTCCTGCTCCATCGTATCGCGGTGGCGCACCGTCACGGTACCGTCCTCGAGCGTCTGCCCGTCGACGGTCACGCAGAACGGCGTACCGATGGCATCCTGGCGGCGGTAGCGCTTGCCGACGGAATCCTTCTCGTCGTAAACGACGTTGTAATCGTATTTGAGGTCGTCGACGATCCGCTGCGCCACCTCGGGCATGCCGTCTTTCTTCACCAGCGGCAGCACGGCCACCTTCACGGGCGCCAGCGCAGCCGGCAAACGCAGCACGACGCGCGAATCGCCGCCATCGAGCTGCTCCTCGGTGTAAGCCGCCGACATCACCTGCAGGAACATGCGGTCGACACCGATCGAGGTCTCGACGACATAGGGTACGTAGCTCTCGCCTGTTTCCGGGTCGAAATACTGGATCTTCTTGCCCGAGAATTTCTGGTGGTTGCCCAGGTCGAAATCCGTACGCGAATGGATGCCCTCGACCTCCTTGAAACCGAACGGGAAGTTGTATTCGATGTCGGTAGCGGCATTGGCATAGTGCGCCAGTTTGTCGTGGTCGTGGAAACGGTAGCGGTCGTCGCCGAAGCCCAGCGCACGGTGCCAGGCCATACGGGTCTCCTTCCACTGCTGCCACCACTTCATCTCCTCGCCGGGGCGTACGAAGAACTGCATCTCCATCTGCTCGAATTCGCGCATACGGAAGATGAACTGGCGGGCCACGATCTCGTTGCGGAACGCCTTTCCGATCTGCGCGATTCCGAACGGCAGTTTCATGCGGCCGGTCTTCTGCACGTTCAGGAAATTGACGAAGATACCCTGTGCCGTCTCGGGACGCAGGTAGATCGTATTGGCACCCTCGGACGTCGAGCCCATCTGGGTCGAGAACATCAGGTTGAACTGGCGCACCTCCGTCCAGTTGCGCGTACCCGAAATCGGGCACACGATCTCGCAGTCGACGATGATCTGACGCAGTTCATTCAGGTCGCTGGCGTTCTGGGCAGCCACGAAACGCTTGTGCACCTCGTCGCGCTTGGCGAGGGTTTCGGCCACACGGGGCGAAGTCTCGCGGTACTTCTCCTCGTCGAACGACTCCCCGAAGCGCTTGCGGGCCTTTTCGACCTCTTTTTCGACCTTTTCATCCTGCTTGGCGAGCCAGTCTTCGATCAGCACGTCGGCGCGGTAACGCTTCTTCGAGTCCTTGTTGTCGATCAGCGGGTCGTTGAACGCACCGACATGGCCCGAAGCCTCCCACGTGCGGGGATGCATGAAGATCGCGGCGTCCAGCCCCACGATATTCTCGTGCAGCTTGACCATCGAATCCCACCAATAACGCTTGATGTTATTCTTCAGCTCCACGCCGTTCTGGCCGTAGTCGTAGACGGCGCCGAGCCCGTCGTATATCTCGCTCGAGGGGAATACGAACCCGTACTCCTTGCAGTGCGCCACCAGTTTTTTGAAAAGTTCTTCCTGCGTCATTTTATCTTGTTTTTAAATTATTTTCCGAATTACAAAAGTACAAAATAATTGGGAACTACGTCTTTCCGTAGCGAATTTATTTCTATATTTGCCACGGCGGCCTGCCATGGGCCGCCGACATAAGAGACAAAAAAGTGCATCGGCTTTTTTCTTCCGGCAGAAAATTGGACACTTTCCCGGACGGTAAGGAACGAAGGTTGATGCTCTCGCTGTTTTTCAGCGCGGGCATATTCTACCATTCTACCGTTCGGGTCGTCCAATACCTCTGCCGTGGATGTAGGATCGAGTCCGCGCTTTTGCGTCCCGCCCCGATGAAACGACCCAAACAAATGACGGGAACGATGAAACTTCTGATTGCGCTCATTGCCATCGCTATCATAGCAATATGCGGCAATGCCGGAAGTAAGAAATAGTGCTACACCAGCCCCGCGCGCAGGAACGAGAAATCGCCTTCGCGCGCTATGATTATGTGATCCAACAGCCGGATGTCGAACAGTGCCGCAGCCTGTGCGACACGCTCGGTGAGCACCTTGTCCTGCGGACTGGGCGCCGCAGCCCCCGAAGGGTGGTTGTGGATCAGCACCAGCTGCGTGGCGAGCAGTTCCAACGCCCGTTTGACGATCAGCCGGTGGTCGACGACCGTTCCCTGCACCCCGCCCTGGCTTATGCGCTGGCGCTCGATGATGCGGTTGGAAGAGGTGAGGTAAACCGCCCAACACTCCTCATAGGCAAGCGTTTCCAGCTGCGGGCGGAACAGCGCCACCACATCGTCGCTCGTCGCAATGACATCCGCTTCCGCAGCCCGCGACGCCGCGACGCGGCGGCCGAACTCGGCGGCAGCAAGCAGCAGGCGGGCACGCCTGAGCCCCAACCCGCCGACCATCCGCAGGCGGGCCGCATCTTCCGACGCGATACGCGCGAGCGCACCGCCGCAGGCCGCGAGCAACGCCCCGGCCGTCTGTTCGTCATCGGTCAGCACGGCCAGCAACTCCGCATCGCTGAGGGATTCGGCACCCCGTGCCGCCATCTTATCGGTTATCGTCTTCATAGGGGAAATATCGGGTGGGAAATCGGGTGTACATCGCGCGGTATGCGGAAAAGTTATCGGACACAAGACCGGGCCGCATATCGTAAGTATCCGGCCGGCCCAGGGCATCGACCGCCTAAGAGAGTTCCGGACATCGGCAAGTAAGGTGTGCCAGGGTTGTTCCGGCATACGTGCATCGGCCGCCGGGACACCAGCTACGGAAGCCGGGCAATCGGCTTCCGGGTTCTACCAGCTGCCAGTTGCCGCAGCATCGGCCGCCGGGACACCAGCTACGGGAGCCGGGCGATCGGCTTCCGGGTTCTACCAGCTACCAGCTGCCGCAGCATCGGCCACAGAAACCCCCTGATGCCGACATGGAATCCGGAGGTTCGCAACCCGGGCCGCTCCGCCCCAATGCCCCTGGCTTCGGCCGCCGAGTATAACCAAAAGTTATTGCGTCAGCCGGTCGACCCTGTCCAGCAGCGACGCGCACTGTTCGTCGGTCATATACTCCGCCACGGAGAATGCGGCATGCTGCTCGGCCTCTTTCTTCGAATCGCCCGAGCCGTGCCCCACCTCTATACCGTCGACCAGCACCGTGGAGTAAAACACGGGGTGGTTCGAGGAGTACCCCTTGTCGTTGCCCGTGCGGAATACGATCTTGAGGTGGTTCTTCTGGCACCACTCGATCAGCCGGCTTTTGAAGTCGGTCTCCGACTCGGTCAGTTCGTCGAGGTTCAGGGCCTGGAAATAGATCCGGTTGATCAGCAGCCGGTTGGTGAACTCATACCCCTGGTCGAGGTAGACGGCACCTATCATCGCCTCGAAGGCATCGCCGTAGATATGCTTCTGGCTGATGCTCGTACTGGCGTTCGAGATGACATGCCGATCCAGATCGATCTTTACGGCCAACTCGTTGAGCGACTGCCTCGACACGATCTTCGACCGCAGCTGCGTGAGGAACCCCTCGTCCCGGTCGGGATACTCGATGAAAAGGTAGTCCGAGGTAACGGCCTCTATCACGGCGTCGCCCAGGAATTCGAGCCGCTCGTTGTTGATCGGGCGCCCGTCCTCCAGAACCAAAGAAGCTGACTTGTGAATCAAAGCCAGCTTGTAAAGTTCGATGTTGTTCGGGATAAACCCGAACATATCATCGACAATCTTGTAATACGCCTTATCCCGCCCGAAATTCCTTCTAAGGGGGCGCAGTATGAAATCGAACACGGGCCCGGACGGTTTTAAGGTAATCAGATCTTACGGAAAATGACCGTGGAGTTATGTCCGCCGAAACCGAACGTATTGCTCAGGGCACACCTCACTTCGCGCTTCTGCGCCTTGTTCAGCGTGAGGTTCAGGTTCGGGTCGATCTCCGGGTCGAGGTTCTCGCAGTTGATGGTCGGAGGAACCACGCCGTGCGTGATGGCGAAGATGCAGGCCAGGGCCTCGGCAGCCCCGGCAGCACCCAGCAGGTGACCGGTCATCGACTTGGTGGAAGAGATATTGACGTTATAAACGTGGTCGCCCAACACACCGGCGACAGCCTTCAGTTCGGGGATGTCGCCCGCGGGGGTCGAGGTACCGTGGACATTCACATAATCAATATCTTCGGGTTTGATGCCGGCGTCCTTGATGGCGTCGCGCATCGACTTCATAGCACCCTTCCCTTCGGGATGAGGGGCGGTGAAGTGGTAAGCGTCGGCAGAAGCGCCGCCGCCGATGATCTCGCAGTAGATCTTGGCACCGCGGGCCTTGGCATGTTCATACTCCTCGAAGATCAGGGCTCCGGCGCCTTCGCCGATCACGAAACCGTCGCGATCCTTGTCGAACGGACGCGAAGCGTGCTGGGGATCGTCGTTGCGCGTGGAGAGCGCCTGCATGGAGTTGAACCCGCCGACACTCGGCTCGTTGACCGCAGCTTCGGAGCCTCCGGCCACCATCACGTCGGCCTTCCCGTAGCGGATGGCGTCGAACGCGGCGATCATGCCGTGGTTCGAAGATGCGCACGCCGACACCGTGCAGTAGTTGGGCCCCATGAAGCCGTACTTCATGGAGATGAAACCGGCTGCGATGTCGGAGATCATGCGGGGAATAAAGAACGGGCTAAACCGCGGGGTTCCATCCCCTGCGGCCCAGCCCAGACACTCATCGAAGAAAGATTTGATTCCTCCGATGCCCGAACTCCAGATCACCCCCACCTGTTCCTTGTCGACGGCCTCGAGGTCGAGCGCCGAATCCTCGACGGCCTGCGTGGCCGCGATCAGGGCATACTGGGTGAAAAGGTCGTACTTGCGTACTTCCTTACGGTCGAAATAGAGGTTCGAGTCGTAATTCTTTACTTCACAAGCAAACTTCGTCTTAAACTTCTCTGCATCGAAATGAGTAATCGGTGCGGCACCGCTGACTCCCTTCTCCAAATTCGAAAAATACTCTTCAATATTATTACCGAGCGGGTTGATCGTACCGATGCCCGTAACAACTACTCTTCTTTCTGTCATAAATTTAAGGCTATAAGAGGCTGTGAATGCTCTTTTTATAAATTATTTCTTGTGCTCTTCGATATACTTGATAGCGTCGCCAACGGTAGCGATCTTCTCAGCGTCCTCGTCCGGAATCTGGATATCGAAAGCCTTCTCGAACTCCATGATCAGCTCTACGGTGTCGAGCGAATCAGCACCCAGATGGTTGGTGAAGCTTGCTTCGGGTACAACCTCCGATTCCTTGACACCCAGTTTGTCGACGATGATCTCGACAACTTTTGATTGAACTTCTGACATAATTTTAATTTTTTAGTTAAACAATTATTTGGAAATAGTTCTTTCGTATTTCCGGGGTAATTTTGCGCAAAAGTAACACTTTTTTTATTACTTTTGACAAAACAGACCTTTTTTTTATTCACAACTTTTTCGACATTTAGCACATTTTTTAAATTAACCGATTCAAAACCATAGGCTTATGAAATTGCTTCTGATCTCGAATTCGACCAACGCCGGGGAGGAATACCTCCGTTACCCGATGCCCGAAATCGGGCGTTTCCTGCAGGGCGTCAGCGAAATCGTATTCGTCCCCTATGCCGCCGTGACATTTTCCTACGCCGAGTATGAAAAAAAGGTGCAGGCACGCTTCTCGGAGCTGGGTATCCGCGTGCGCTCGGTACACCGGGCCAAAGACCCCGCACGCATGGTACGCGAGGCAGAAGCCCTGTGCGTCGGGGGCGGCAACACCTTCGCGCTGGCAAAAAAGATGCAGGAACAGGGGCTTATGGCCGCCATCCTGCGTAAAATCAAGGCCGGGACTCCCTATGTCGGCTGGTCGGCGGGCAGCAACGTGGCATGTCCCACCATCTGCACCACAAACGACATGCCCATCGTCGAACCGCAGTCGTTCAAGGCCGTCGGGGCCGTAAAGTTCCAGATAAACCCCCACTACCTCGACGCCAACCCCGAGGGGCACGCCGGCGAGACGCGCGAGCAGCGCATCCTCGAATACATCGAGGCCAATCCGCGGCGCTGGGTCGCCGGGCTGCGCGAAGGGTGCATGCTCCGCCATGCGGAGGGGAAACTCGAACTGATCGGCAAGCGCCCGATGCGCATGTTCCGCAAGGGCACGGAGCCCTTCGAAGTACAACCGGGCAGCGACTTGTCGTTCCTGCTCTGATTCCCGGCCGGAAGCGGTTCCGGCCAATAAATATATTTATATATAGGTATGAAAGTTCTGATAGCGGGCATGGGCCTCATAGGCGGCTCTTTTGCCCTCGCGTTGCGCGACCGCGGCATAGCGGACGAAATACTCGGCACAGACAGTTCCGGGGAGAACGCCGCCGAGGCGCTGCGGCTCGGGCTGGCCGACCGCATCGTGGCGTTCGAAGAGGGCATCCCGCAGGCCGACCTCGTGGTGCTGGCCACCCCCGTCGATACGATCCCCCTGATGGCCGTAAAAGCCCTCAACCGCGTGGAGGGGCACCAGGTCGTAATGGATCTGGGCTCCATCAAGGCCGAATTGTGCGAGGTGATCTCGATGCACGCCCGCCGCGGGCGCTTCGTGGCCGCCCATCCGATGTGGGGCACCGAATACAGCGGGCCGCGCGCCGCCCAGCACGGTGCCTTCACGGGGCGCAACGTCGTGCTTTGCGAGGCGGAGCGGAGCGACCCCGACGCGTTGGCGACGGCCGAGCGCATCTTCCGCACGCTGGAGGCGCCCGCCGTCTACATGGACGCCGAGGAGCACGACCTGCATGCGGCCTACGTGTCGCACATCTCCCACATCACCTCGTTCGCGCTGGCGCTGACCGTGCTCGAGAAGGAGCGCGAGGAACGGCACATCTTCGACCTGGCGGGCGGCGGGTTCGAGAGCACCGTGCGGCTGGCGAAAAGTTCGGCCGCCACGTGGGTGCCGATCATGCTGCGCAACAAATACAACCTGCTGGACGTGCTGCGCGAACATATCCACCAGTTGCAGATCATGCGCCGGATGATCGAGCGCGACGACGCCGAAGGGCTGAAGGCCGCCTTCGAGCGGGCCAACTCGATCCAGCGTATCATCCACTGACGGGCATGGGCACGACGGCCGAAACGGGGCGCGCGGGCGAACGCGCCGCAGTGGAGTACCTGCGCGGGGCAGGATACGAAATCTGCGCCCTCAACTGGCGCAGCGGCCGCTACGAACTGGACATCGTGGCCCGCAAGGCGGGAATCGTGCATTTCGTGGAGGTCAAGACCCGCAGGGCCGGCTCCCTGACACCGCCCGAGGCTGCCGTCACACCGCAGAAATTCCGCGCACTGACACGGGCGGCCGTGCGTTACCTGGCCGCAACGGGCGGGCAGGAAGAGGCGCAGTTCGACCTGGCGGCCGTGGACGTGATGCCCGACGGACGCATGGAGGTGCGCCTGGTGGAGCGGGCGATGGAATACAACTGGTAATTTTGCATTTCCGACAAATTATACTACCTTTGTCGCACTGAAAATGAAAGCCCTGCGTACAGGGCCGGAAAAACCCGGGCCCACCCGGCGAAAGTTAACGTATAGTACTTCAACACCGCAAACCGTAAACACCGATGTGGTTATATAATTTCGGTCTGACACTCTATGTGTGGCTCATCCGGCTGGTCGCACCGAGGCATCCGAAGGCACGGCTATGGATAGACGGGCGCAAAGACCTCTATAAACGCATGGCCGAGACCATCGACCCGACCGACCGCATCGTCTGGGTGCACGTCGCGTCGCTCGGCGAATTCGAACAGGGGCGGCCCATCATCGAACGCATCCGCAAGACCCATCCCGAATACAAGATCCTGCTCACGTTCTTCTCGCCTTCGGGCTACGAAGTCCGCAAGAATTACCAGGGTGTGGATTACATCTTCTACCTGCCGATCGACACGCCGCGCAACGCCCGCCGGTTCCTCGATGCGGCGCATCCCGAAATCGCAATCTTCGTAAAATACGAATTCTGGCTCAACCTGCTGCGCGACCTGCGCCGCCGCAAGGTGCGCACCTATATCGTCTCGGCCATCTTCCGCCGCAACTCGATCTTCTTCCGCCCCTACGGCGGCATGTGGAGGCAGGCGCTGGAGTCCTTCGACGTGATGTTCGTGCAGAACGAAGAGTCGAAAAAGCTGCTGGCCGGGCTGGGATTCGACAACGTGATCGTAGCGGGCGACACGCGTTTCGACCGCGTGGCCGAAATCGCCGCCGCAGCCAAACATATCGACATCATAGACCGGTTCAAGGGGGACAAACGCCTCTTCGTGGCGGGTTCGACCTGGAACCCGGACGAAGAGCTGCTGATCCGCCTGATAAACGACAACCCCGACGTGAAATTCATCGTGGCTCCGCACGAGATGGACGAAGGCCGCATGGCACGCCTCGCGGCCGAGGCCAAGGGCGGGACGCTCCGCTACACGCAGTGCACGCCCCACACGGCCTACGGGTCGAAGCAACTGCTGATCCTCGACACGGTGGGGATCCTGGCGTCGGTCTACGGCTACGCGACGTGGAGCTATATCGGCGGCGGGTTCGGCGTGGGGATACACAACACGCTCGAAGCGGCGACATTCGGGCTTCCGGTGGCATTCGGCCCCAACTACGCGAAATTCAAGGAGGCACGCGACCTGGTGACGCTCGGCGCCGCCCGTTCGGTGAAAAACTACGACGAACTGCGCACGTGGTTCATCCCCTTGCGCGACAACGAGGATTTCCTGCTGAAAACAAGCCGTATAGCCAAAGACTACACCACCCGTCACCAGGGCGCCACGAACATCATCGTCAAGACCATCTTCCATTAGCCGTCCCCAAAGAGGGGACTATCGGTGGCCCCCCCCGGAAAGGCCGCGGAAAAAGCCACGGAAAAGCCGCGGAAAAAGCCACGGAAAAGCCGCGGAAAAAGTCGCGGAAAAAGTCGCGGAAAAAGTCGCGGAAAAAGTCGCGGAAAAAGTCGCGGAAAAAGTCGCGGAAAAAGTCGCGGAAAAAGTCGCGGAAAAAGTCGCGGAAAAAGCCACGGAAAAAGCCGCGGAAAAGGTTGCCCGGCAAGCCGGCTTAAAAAATCACCCTCGTCAGAAATGCTTCTGACGAGGGTGATTTTCATTCCGGGGAACCGGCGGGCAGCCCCTTTATTTTTATGCCCGGCACGGGGCATGTCATTCATAGAGCGACTTGCAGTAGTCGCGCAGGGTCTCCCAGGGATAATAGGGGCCGCCGCCGATCGGCAGTTCGGCATCGCGCTCGTTGTGCAGCACCCGCACCCGCACGTCGCCGGTCTCGGGGTTGCGGAAGAAGATGAACTGCACGTTGGTCGCCATGGGCGATACGCGGTGTATCTGCCACACCCCGGCAGCTTCCTCGGCTGTCCATACGCGCCCGGAAGCCTCCCTGACGCCCAGGAGCGCCACCAGCGGAATGACGTTCACGTCGTGGCCGAAACGCAGCGAGGCCGAGAGGTTCTCCTCCCCCGCGACGACCCGTTCGGCAGTCTCCACGATATTGCGCAGCAGCGGCTTGGCATCGGCGATGATCGGGTCGCCGAAGCGCTTCGACGGGCCGAACATCACGTAGCGGCGGAAATTCTCGGCTTCCCAGGCGGCGTATATCTCCTCCTCGGTGAAGAGGTCGTAGAGCGAGATGCCCAGGTATTCGACGTCCTGCATGATGGCGGCCTGCGCCAACAGCTGGTTCATCAGTTTCGCCGGCCTTTTCACCTCGCGTTCCACGAAGGCGGGGTCGGAGAAGAGCGACGCCATCAGACGGGCGGGATGCGTGCGGGCATCCTGCAGGCTGTCGGCCACGGCACCGGATGCCTTTCGCTGGGAATTCAACCCTGCGCCGTTGCTCATATAAGGGATGTAGCGCTGGCTCGATTCGCGGGTCATCCGGATTTCGGGGTTCAGCTCCTTGAGGCGCTCGTTGAAGGCCGCCATGCTCAGGATGCAGCGCGGCACGAGCGTCGAACGGCTCTGGACAAAGCATTCGCGGCCGTCCCCGGTCGAAAAGACCTCGGGATAGGCCTTATACATGCGTTCGGCGATGCCCCGGTGTTCCGCCACGCCGCGGGGCGAGAGGTCGCCGTAACGATCCCGGGCATCGGCTGCAATGACCTCGACCTTAGCCAGCAGGTCGCGCCCCTTCGGGGTCAGCACCCCGGCCGAGTCGGCTTTGCGCAGGATACCCAGCGGCTCGGCATAGATCTTTTCCGAAGTATGCCAACGGCTGCCGTGGCGGCCATAGTGGCTGATGTAGAAGGGAACATAGCCCTTCGGGGCGGGTACGGCGGGGCCGGGCAGGTACTCGTACGAGTGGTAAATCCCGCCCGCGCGTTCGGGCATGGCGGCGATCTGCTCACGGGCGGTCTGGGCCGTGGCGCCCCAGAGGCCGAGCAGCAGGAACGCCGCAAGGAGCCTCATTTTCATGGTCAGTTTATTCATAGTCAGCATTTATGTGTCATTATTCCCAGTACGACCCTGTCGGTCTCGTTCATGCCGTCGCGGCCGATGGCCGTGAGGTTGCGGATGCACTTGTCGACATCCTCTTCGATGATTCCCTCGACGGGCGTCACGCAATGGCCGTCCATCGCCATCATGGCCGAGATCACAGCGGTCGAGACGCCGCTCGTGAGCTTCATGGAGCAACTCGGCTTGGCTCCGTCACAAATCATGCCCGTAAGGTTGGCGATCATGTTTTTCACCGCCGCCGCGACCTGCCCGTAGTCGCCGCCCATCAGGTAGGTAATGCCGCAGCTCGACCCCGTGGCGGCCACCACGCAGCCGCACAGGGCTGACAGGCGGCCGAGGCTCTGCTTGATATAGATCACCGTGAGGTGGCTCAGCACCAGCGCACGGATCGTCTGCTGTTCGGTGGCTGCGGTCTGCTCGGCGTAGACCACCACGGGAAGCGTCGCCGCGATGCCCTGGTTGCCGCTTCCCGAGTTGCTCATCACGGGGATCATCGCCCCGGCCATGCGGGCGTCGCACGCCGCGGAGGTATAGGACAGTATCCGCGAGAAGATGCTGTCGCCCATAATCTTCCGTTCTCGCTCGCAACGGAGCGTACGCCCTACGCAGTGGCCGAACTCCCCGGCGAAAGCCTGCTCGGCGGCGGCCTTGTTCAGGCGGCGTGTTTCGAGGATGAAGCGCAGTTCGTCGAGGGGCGCCGTCGTGGCGAACTCCCACACGCGGTGCAGCGTGAGGGGTACTTCGCCCCCATCCTCTTCGGCCGCCGAGGCCGTACGTTTGTCGAGCGTCACCTCGCCGTCGCGCTCGAGGTATACGAACGAGGTATGGCCGCCCGCGATCACCGCCGTGGCACAGTGCCCGGCGCCCCGGGCCTCGACCTCGATATAGAGTTTCTCGGCGATACCCTCCTTCAGGTCGATACATACGCGCTTTTCGTCGATATACCGGCGGCCCTGCTCCACGGCCCCGGGCGTCACGTCGCGCAATACCTCCAGCCGGTACTCCGAACGGCCGACGAGCGCCCCGAGCGCCACGGCGATCGGCAGGCCGATCATCCCCGTACCGGGGATCCCAACGCCCATGGCGTTCTTAAGGATATTGGCGCTCAGGCGCACGGCGACCTTTTCGGGACGCGAGCCGAGCAGTTCGGCTGCACGCGCCGTGCACAGCGCCACGGCGATCGGTTCGGTACACCCGATGGCGGGCACCACTTCGCGGTTGATGAGGGCGATGATACGCTTTCGTTCGTTCTGGGACAACATGGATGTTTTTTTACGGATGTTACAAAGATAACTATTTTTCGCTATTTTTGCATCCGACAAGCAAGACGCCGCCATGGAAAATCCGAAAAAACGCAACTGGAAAGTTCTCACGAGCGAATACCTCGCCCGCAAACCCTGGTTTACGGTACGCCACGAGAGCATCGAACTGCCCGACGGGCGCCGCATACCCGACTACTACGTCTTCGAATATCCCGACTGGGTGAACGTCATCGCCATTACGAAAGAGGGGAAATTCGTCTTTATCGACCAGTACCGCCACGGGCTGGGCGAAACGGACTATGAAATCCCGGCGGGCGTAGCCGAGCCCGACGACGCCTCGATGCTGGCCGCGGCACAGCGCGAACTGGCCGAGGAGACGGGGTACGGCGGCGGCCAGTGGCGCGAGCTAATGGTCGTGGCGCCCAACCCCTCGACGCAGAACAACCTGACGTACTGCTACCTGGCGACGGGCGTGGAACGCCTGGGCGAACAGCACCTCGATGCTACGGAGGACATCCGCGTGCACCTGTTCTCGGGCGCCGAGGTGCGCGACCTGCTCGAAAGCGGCCGCATCCGGCAGGCACTGATGGCCGCACCCCTGTGGCGTTACGCCGCGGAGTACGGCCTTTAGCCCCGAGGAAGACGGCCGGAGATACGGCCGTACCACGCTATTCGCAGGATGGAGCCCCCCGCCGGGTAGGTTTTTCCGGATTTGCGCGGAATTTGCAGGGTGAGGGGAAACGGAAAACAAAACCTGCACACCATGTATCTATCCATCGCCATCAAACTGCTGGTCGGAATGCTGGGCGTGATCTTTTTCCTGCGCATATCGGGGAAGACCCAGATGGCACAGCTCACACCCCTCGATTCGGTAAACTCGTTCGTACTCGGGGCGCTGGTCGGCGGCGTAATCTACAACCCCGACACCCCGGTATGGTATCTGGTATTCGCCTTCGCGGTGTGGACGGCGGCCAACGTCTCGCTGCGCTACCTGATGCGCTTCCACCGCATCCGCAGGGCGATCAAGGGCGACTCGGTGATGCTCGTCCGCGACCGCCGGCTGGTGATGCGCGAATTCCGCCGCAACGGGCTCGAAATGGAACAGTTCCGCACCATGCTGCGCGAAAACGGCATCTTCTCGATGTTCGACGTCGACGACGTGCGTTTCGAAACCAACGGGCGGATAACCATATCGCGCCGCAACGAACCGCCAGAATCGTACCTGCTCGTCAACGGGGGCAAGGTCATGGAAGACGCACTCGAGCGCAGCGGCAAGGGCAAGCGGTGGCTCCTGCGCCACCTCCGGCAGGCGGGGTACCCCGATGCGGAAAAACTTTTCTGCGTGGAGTGGACACCGGGACGCGGATTCTATATCGTCCCGCTGGAGGAACCCGACGGCCGGGATGCGGCAAAGGAGACGCTTTCGGCAGACTAAGGACGGAACAGCCGGAAACGGCCTTCAGGACAACACCGGGGAACGCGCCTTAGACAGCCCGTGCGAAAGGCCGTGACCGAACCCAGGACGGGACGGTGACAAGCTGGAAACGGAAGACCGGACGAGCCCCGGCAACAGCCCCGCAACAGCCCGTGCGAAAGGCCGTGACCGAGCCAAAGCCGGGACGGGCACAAAGCCGGGGCGCGCCATCCGACCGGCCATAGCCGCACCTGCGGACAAATAAAAAAGGGACGGCCTAAAAGCCGTCCCTTTTCCATTCCGGGGGCACACCGCTATTTGCCCACCGTCTGCGCCAGCGCAAGGAAGTAGCGGCCGGGATCGAGGCCGAGGGCCTCGAGCAGCTCGGCCTCGGGGGCGCTGCCGCGCGTGATCGACTTCAGGCCATGGCCTGCGGCGTAGAGGTTGACGTTCTCGGCATAGCCTGCGGCATCCTGCCCGCAAAGGTAGCGGACATGCCCGGCGGGGATATTCTTACCTTCATAGACCGACATGTCGGCCACATAAACCAGGTTGAGCGGCGCCGTAAACACGAACGGCTGCGCCCCGGCAAGGTTCCGGTGGTCGCCCTCCGTCACGCGCACCAGTTTCTGCCCCTTGGCATCGTAGCTGTAAACGCCCTCGGGGAAAAACGCATAAATGCGGATGGGATACAACGCCAGTGCCGAAGGTGCCGTGAGCCGTCCGTCCTGCGGGCGGTTGATGCCGCCAGCCGCCCACATTACGCCCGACAACTCCTCGAGCGAAAGGGCTTCGGGAGCATATTCACGCGAGGAGCGGCGGTTCTGCAACGCCTCGTTGATCGTCATGCCCGATTTCGGGTCGGGCTTCAGGAGTGCGATCTCCGGCCCGTGTTTCACTTCGGTCTTCGTTTCGGGAACCCGCGCCTGCTCCCCGGCCGTCTGCGTACCGCCGCATGATGCGAGCAGCAGCGCCGCACATGCAAAAATCTTCGTAGTCATCTCTTCTCAATTTTACAGGTTTCATGGCAAATATAAAAATTCAACCGGAAAAACGTTATCTTTATACCGAAAAAAATCTGCCGGGAACATGAAAACGACAAGCATTTACACCCTCTTTTTCTCGCCTACCGGGACATCGCGGAAAATCGCCGCGGCCGTGGTGCAGGGGATGACAGAAACGGAAGGGACAGCCACAGAAGAGTCTGCCGGACACAACGCGGACGCGGCGCAGGCACCCTCTTCCGGGCAAGTCCCGGGAGCGGGCCCCGCAGCGGCGGCGGCACCGGAACCTGCCGCCGGGAACGGGGGCGAAACGAAAAGCATGCACGGGGAACCGACAGTCACGGCCATCGACCTGACCCATCCCGCCGGGTACCCCGCCCCGCTGCCGGGCGAAGCCGTCGCCATATTCGCCGTGCCGGTTTACGGAGGGCACGTGGCGCCCGCAGCCCTGGAACGCCTGCGGGAGATCCGCGGCGAAGGCACCCCGGCCGTCGTTCTGGCCGTCTACGGCAACCGCTCGTTCGGCACGGCCGTCGCAGAGCTCGCCTCGTTCGTCGCGGGACGGGGATTCGTGCCCGTAGCGGCAGGGGCATTCGTCGGCGAGCATTCGTACAGCACGCCCGAAACCCCGATCGCACAGGGACGCCCCGACGCACGGGATCTGGCTGCCGCCAGGGCATTCGGGGCTCAGGTGCGCGAAAAATTAGCAAAAACAGAGCCTTCCCCCGGCAAGAACCCGGAAACGGCATCCGACACCGCAGCAACCACCCGGGCAACCCAAACCGGCAGCATGGATGCAGCCAAGGCCCCCGCAACGGGCGCCCTTGTCCCCATCGACCCCGCGAAACTGCGCGAACCGCGTACGCCGCTCCTCCCGAAGCTGCGCTTCATCCGGTTCGTACTGGGATACCGCCGCCGGCAGAAACGCCACCCCGTCGTCCTGCTGCCCGAGGGAGATGCCGCACGCTGCACGCAATGCGGCCGCTGCGTCGCACTGTGCCCCACGCAGGCCATCGCACGCGGCGACGAGCTGCACACCGACCCGGCACGCTGCATCCGCTGCTGCGCCTGTGTGAAAGGGTGTGCCTTCGGTGCCCGCACATTCCGCACGCCTTTTGCAGCAGCCCTCGCCCGGAATTTCGTGCGGCAGAAACCGCCCGTGACCTTATTGTAACCCTTACCACCGCATGATCGAACACCTCCCGCAGCCCTCGCCCGCAGAGCTGGACGCACTGACCGCCCTCTGGGAGGCCTCCGTGCGGGCGACGCACGATTTCCTCGGCGAGGAGGACATCCCCTTCTTCCGGCAGATGGTTCGCAACGAAGCGCTGCCGGGTACAATCCTTTATGTCATAAGGGAATCCGAGGCCGGAACCAATCGATCGGGCGATGCATGCGGGAGCGGCGGCGCATACGCCGGGGCAGAGAAGACCGGAGGCTGCCGCAGAAAATCCGGCGGGGCAGGAAAATCCGGCGGGGCAGGAAAGTTCGGCGGGTTCACCGCCTTCGCAGGCGTCGCCGGCGATATGCTCGAAATGCTGTTCGTCGCCCCCGGGGCGCGGGGCAAGGGATTTGGCCGGCAACTCGTGAACTACGTCACACGGCACTGCGGCGTGCGGCGGGTCGACGTCAACGAGCAGAACCCGCAGGCCGCGGGTTTCTACGAACGGATGGGATTCCGCACCGCCGGGCGCGACGCGGCCGACCCCTCGGGCCGGCCCTACCCCATCCTGCATATGGAACTCGGACACGCCCCGCACACCGGACTCGTGAAGATCCCGAGCCTGCCGACCGACCGGATCGGCATCGGTTTCCGGGCGGAAGTGCCCGGCACGGATACGGAAAAACAGCCCTGACGGAAAGTGCCGGCCGGCAAGCCCGGTTGCTACGATTTCACCCCTGCCGGAGATAGCTCCGACAGGGGTGATTTCCATTTTCGGGGAGCGGGCCGACAGCCCGCCCGGCACCATCGGCGGTGAAAGGCGGGATTCCCGGACAGGGAGGGGGGGGGCTATCGCATGTATCCCGTAACGGTCAGCGGGGCATCGCCCACCTCGGCCGTGATCTCCGTCGTTTCGCCGCGGGCGTTCTCGTAGCGGAACGTATAGGACTTGCCTTTTTCCAGCAGGAACCTCAACGCATCGTTCATGTCCTGCCTCGGCCCAGCCGTGCGGCCTCCGCCCATCTGCTCGGCACCGCAGAATACATCGACATTGGCCGCCACGCGGGCGTCCGAGCGTCCTTCGTGCGCCGCACTGTCGTACATCACGAAAGTCACCGTCGTATGCCTTCCCTGCGCCACGAGGGCCTGCTCGTAGGATGCATAGAGGTTGCGGTAACGCTGCGAGACATCGACCCCGTGCACGTCGCGCGAACGCTCGTTCCACACCATCGGGAACCAGTCGCCGGTCGGCCGGAACGACACGGCGAAGATGCCGTGCGTACGGTCGTCGAGCGCCCGCCCGGCATCCGAAAGGAACCAGGCATGGTCGAGCCCCGAGGGGTAATATTCCGTGAAATACCAGCGGCCGTCGATCCATACCTCGACCCAGCTGTGGTTGCCGCGGTCGTCGTGCCATGCGGGCGTCCCGGCGAAACGCGCCGGGATTCCCGCCGCGCGCAGGGCGTCGACCAGCAGCACCGAAAGCCCCGTACAGGAAGCCATATGCTGCCGCATCGACTCGGCAGGGCTCTGGTTGGTCTTTTCGCGGGCGGTGTTGTACTCCACCCCGACGTCGGCCGCGATATTCCGGTTCACGGAGTCGATCGCAGCGCGGATGTCGCGGCAAAGCGCCACGCGCCGGGCGAAGCGCGGGTAGAAATCCGCCCGCCAGCTGTCGCGCACCTCGTCCACGGCGGCATAGGGCAGCACCTCGTTCAGGAAGACGGAATCGGGCAGCGCACGTGTCCAAGGGTAGTCCCGGCGGGCACGGTAGGCATATTCCACATTCTCGCGCAGCAGGTCGAGGCGCATCGTGTCGCGGTCGCCCCGGGGCATGTGGGCGATCAGAAAGGCCATCCCTTCGCGCTGCTCGCGCGGGGTTTGCCGCAGCAAATGCCGCAGGCTGTCGGCGCGCGGGCAGCCGGCCAGCGCGGCATCCAGCAGCGGTTCGTATCCGGCGGGGACACCGCAGCCGTAACGGCCGCAGGCACAGAGACACGCCCCCAGCAAAAGGAAGATGATGCGTTTCATGGTTCGAGCAGGGTAAGTATTTGTCGGATGAGCCGTTCGTCGGCACAAAGAAGATCGTATTCGGAAACATCGCCGCAGCCGCCCATCGAAACATGCGGGTTGCGGAAAACCATGCCGCCCGGACGCACGCTGCGGGCGCTGAAATGCACGGCATCGACGCCCGTGGCCGCCAGCTGCCGCACATTCGAGGGGTTGACGCCGCTGCCGGCCATCAGTTCGATGCGCCCGGCGGCCTGCGCCACCAACGCCCGCAGCGTGTCGATGCCTTCGACGGCCGTATTGCGGCCCCCCGAGGTCAGGATCCGGCGGCATCCGGCAGCCACCGTCGCTTCGAGCGCCTCCTCCAGGTCGCACGCCATGTCGAACGCCCGGTGAAAGGTGGTCTGCATCGGCCCCGCCTCGGCGACCAGGGCAGCCGTACGCTGCACGTCGACCCGCCCGTCGGGGGTGAGCACGCCGAAGACCACGCCGTCGGCGCCACATTCGCGGGCGAAGCGCACCTCTTCGAGCATTTGGCGGAATTCGGTATCGGAATAGAGGAAATCCCCGCCGCGGGGACGCACCATCACGCTGAGCTGCAACCCTCCGATACGGCGCGCCATACGGATGGCGGCAGCCGAAGGGGTCGTGCCGCCCTCGTAAGGGGAGGCACACAATTCCACGCGCGTGACACCCGCACGGCGGGCAGTCTCGCACGCCTCGACGCTGTAGGCGCAAAGTTCGGTCGTCATACGACAAAGGTAAAAAATCCGCACCGGAAAAACAAGCCTGCGAAAACGGCCGGCTGCCGCGGCAGAAAAAGGTACGGGAAATCCCGACCGGCACATGGCACACGGCGTACTCCCCGCTCCCGGGGCAGGCGGTCAGCGCAGCACGACGGTGACGGACATCGGCCCGTGAGCGCCGAACACCAGCGCCTGTTCGATGTCGGCAGTCTTCGAAGGGCCCGACATGAAACACCCGTAGGCGAAGTCCCCGACTTCGGGGCGCACGACGGCTTCGTGCATCGTATCGACCAGCGCATCGCGCGGGATGACGACCATCAGCGCCGTGGCGCCGAAATAGAGCGCCTTGTGGCGGATGTCCTGCGGGATCCACACGGCACCGTTCTCGGCGACGCCGAACGCCCCCGAAACGACCCCCAGATCTATGTCGACCAACTCGCGCGGGTCTTCGACCCGGTCGGGATTCACCGTGGCGAGCGTCACTTCGGGCAGTGCCGAAGCGACACTCTTCGCATCGGGGTAGCAGCGGCGTACGACCTCATCGAGCGTCGTTGCCCCGTCCAGCCATACGGCCTCGCCCCCGGCCGCCCGGAGCCGCTGGGCGAACATCGCCGCAGGGTCGTCGAAATGCTGGGGTTCGTAGCCGAAGTCGGGGTATGCGTATTCGGGCATTCCCGCCGCGGCGATCCGTTTCAGTATGTTTTCCTTGCTGTTATTCATCTTTACTCGTTTTTCCGGATTTTACCTCGCCCCGCTTCCACAGGGCATTGAACGTCTTGGGGGCGAACGGCGGCATGTCGCGGCCCGGGGCGCTCCACGGATTGAACCGGTTGTTGAGCACGGCGTGCGGGAGATGTTCCGCGACGCGGGCCAGCGCGATGCCGCCGTAGAATCGTCGTCGCCCTCCCATGATGAAGTCCATGCCTTTGACCGTCAGTTTCTTTACCGGGTCGGCCAGATGCATGGGCGCCAACTCCTGCCGCCATGCGTAAATCTGTTCCCCGAGGTCGATCATCGCCGGGCATACGTCCGAGCAGGAGTAGCACAGCGAGCAGGCCGAGACATTGCCGTGGTGGAGCTTCGGCGAACGCAGCATCGACAGGTTGATGCCCAGCGGCCCGGGGATGAAATAGGAGTAGGAATAGCCGCCCGAGCGCCGGTAGACGGGGCAGGTATTCATGCAGGCGCCGCAACGCAGGCATTTGAGCATGTTGCGGTGCGCGGCATCGGCCAGCCACTCCGAGCGGCCGTTGTCCACGATCACGACGTGTATCCGTTTGCCCGGTGCAGGCTTGCGGTAGAGCGACGTGTAGGAGGTGACGGGCTGCCCCGTCCCCGAACGCGCCAAGAGGCGCGTGAAGACCGCCAGCGCCTGCATGTCGGGGATTACCTTCTCCAACCCCATGATGGCGATATGCAGGTCGGGGAACGACGTTCCCATGTCGGCATTCCCCTCGTTGGTACAGACGGCCAGCGTCCCCGTGGAAGCCACAGCGAAGTTGACGCCCGTCATGGCGATGTCGGCACCGAGGAATTTGGGCCGCAACTGGCGGCGAGCCTCGTGCGTCAGGTAGGTGGGATCGCTGTTGCCGTGCTCGGTGCCGAACTCGCGTTCGAAAAGCTCGCCGACCTCCTCACGGCGTACGCCGATGGCGGGCAGCACGATGTGGCTGGGCGGCAGCTCCAGCAACTGCATGATCCGCTCGCCCAGGTCGCTCTCGACGGCATCGACGCCCCGCTCGCGCAGGTAGGGCGTAAGCCCGCACTCCTCGGAGAGCATCGACTTGCTCTTGATGAGGTTCCGCCCGCCGTGCTCCTGCACCAGGCGCCACACCGTGGCGTTCATCTCGTCGGCATCGGCGGCCCAGTGCACCGCCATGCCGTTGGCCGTGGCGTTGCGTTCGAACTCTTCGAGGTAATGCCCCAGATGGCTCAGCGTATGGCGCTTGATCTCGGACGACATGCGCCGCAGGTCTTCCCATTCGGGCACCGTGCGTGCCATCTTGTCGCGCTTTTCGCGTACGGCGTAAAGCGCCTTGTCGTGCCACGCCGTGCGTTCGGCGTCGGCGATGAATTTCGCGGCGGCTTTGGAGTGGGTGCTCATAACTTCGAATTGAGGATTTCAACGGCATGGATGGTGCGGATCGGGAGTTTGTCGTGGTCGATAACCCCCTGCATGTGCATCAGGCACGAAGAGTCGGCGCCCGTAATGTATTCGGCACCCGTAGCCATGTGGTCGCGCACCTTGTCGCGCCCCATGCAGACCGACACGGCGTTCTCCTCGACGGAGAACATGCCGCCGAAACCACAGCATTCGTCGCGGCGCGACGGCTCGGCGATGTCGATGCCCCCGACCAGCGAGAGCAGGTCGCGCAGCTTCGACATATAGGGCACGTTCAGCTCGCTGGGCGATGACAGCCCCATTTTGCGCACCCCGTGGCAGGAGTTGTGCACGCTCACCCGGTGCGGGAAACGTGCATCCAGCTTCGCGGGCTTCACCACGTCGTGGATGAACTCGCAGATCTCCCAGATACGCGAATCGACGCAGGCATGCTCGCGGTAATTGTCCAACAACCGCGGATAGCCCTCGCGCACGAAAACCACGCAGCTGGCCGAAGGCCCGACCACGTAGTCGTACTGCGCAAAAAGCGCATCCATGTGTTCTGCCAGCGCCCGGGCGTCCTTCTCGAACCCGGCATTGGCCATCGGCTGCCCGCAGCAGGTCTGTCCGAGGGGATAATCCACCTCGCAGCCCAGCCGCCCGAGCAATTCGTACGACGCACGCCCCACCCCGGGGTAGACGGCGTTGATATAACAGGGTATGAACAATCCTACTTTCATGTACGTTGGTTTAGTCTGCTGTCGCGTATGCACCCCAAAGATAGCGGATTTATGGATGTCTTGTCCGCCTGTGGCCGTTTTTATGTATAAAAGGGTTATTATTATGCCGGGATATGCCACAAAAAAAGGAGTACCCGTTGACGGTACTCCCCCTCCCACTTGGGCTATGCATGCCTCTATTTCACTTCGATCTGGCGCGTGGCGGCGGCGAGTTCCTCGACCTTCTTCTTGGGGATGTCGATGGTCATCACGCCGTTTTCGACCTTGGCCGAAATTTTCTCGCGCTCGATGTTGTCGGGCAGCAGCAGGCTCTGCTGGAACTGCGTATAGGAAAATTCGCGGCGCAGGTAGGTACCCTTGCGTTTCTTGTCTTCCTCCTTCTCCTCGGATTTCTTCTCCAGGGAGATGATCAGCTCGTTGTCCTCGTTGATGTGGACTTTGAAATCCTCACGGGTCATGCCCGGAGCGGCGACCTCCACTTTGTACTCGTCTTCGTCTTCGATGATGTTGACGGCAGGAGCCGTGGCGTTGCGGCGCTCGGCGAGCCAGTTGTTATCCAGAAATTCGTTGAAAATGCTCGGCAGCCAGTTCTGATTCGTTCTTGCAGGTGTCATAATCTTGTCCTCCTTGTTTTATTTTGGTTTAACTTTGTTTTCTTTCGCTGCCCCTTCCGGAGCGGTTTCACCCGTAAAAGGTCAAATCCTGTGCCAGCCGCATGAAAATGAAAAAATGTCATAAATTGTCACAAACCCTGTAATTCCGACATGACAAACCGGCAAAAAAATCTTCCGCCAGCAACGGAACAGGCGGCTTTTTCGCAATTGCCGAAAAAAGCGTACCTTTGCCGCATGGATTTCGCACGGATATTGACCGAACGCTACGCACTCTCGGACGAGGGCACGGGTCTGCTCATGCAATCCGCCACGCTGACGCAACACGCCCGCAAGGAGGTCATCATCGAGGAGGGGCAGCGCGACCCGGACGTCTGCTTCGTGGCCGAGGGTTCGGTGCGCACGTATGTCATGCGCGAGGACAAATGCGTCATCGTCTCCTTCTCGTTCGAAGGCGACCCTGCAACGGCGACACTCGGCACACAGCCCGGCGGGCTATCGCGCCAGACGATCGAAACGATGGAGCCCACGACCCTGGTACGCATCCCGCGTGCCCGCATGGACGCCCTCTTCGCCGGGAATGTCGAGCTGGCCGACTGGGGACGGCGCATGGCCGAGGAGCAGTTGCGCCGCCACGAGGACTATTTCGCCGACTATGCCTGGCGCGACAAACGCGAACAGTACGGCCTCATGTTGCGCAAATATCCCCAGCTGATGCAGCGCATCGCCCTGAAAGACCTCGCGGCCTACCTCTTTCTCACGCCCCAAAGCCTGAGCCGCATCCGCGCCGGGGTCAAATGACACGGAAATTACCATAAGATAACTTTTCCCGGCGCAGAATGCCTTACTTTTGCACCACCTCAAAAAAAAGAGGTGCAACTATGTTACGCGACAGTATCGATTACAAAGGCACGGCGGTCGGCAAACTCTTCCGCCGCTTTCTTTTCCCCACGGTCATGGGGATGGTCTTCTCGGCGGTGTTCGTCATCACCGACGGGATATTCGTAGGCCGCGGCATCGGCAGCGACGCACTGGCGGCAGTCAACCTCACCGCCCCGCTCTTCACGCTCGGCACGGGGCTCGGGCTGATGTTCGGCATGGGCGGCTCGGTGGTGGCGTCGGTGAACCTGGCACAGGGCAAACGCCGCGTGGCCCAGATCAACATCACGCAGTCGCTGGTCATACCGGCCCTGCTGATCGCGCTGCTCAGCGCCCTGCTGATCCATTGCCACAAACCGTTGCTGCTGCTGTTGGGCACGCCGCCCGAGCTGATGGTTCCCGCGCGCGAATACCTCGTGTGGTTCACGCTCTTCCTCGCGCCGCTGGCCGTCTTCAACATCCTGATGTTCATCGTGCGGCTCGACGGCGCGCCCCGGTTCGCCATGGCGTGCAACATCATGGCGGCCTGCATAAACATCGTACTCGACTACCTCTTCATCTTCGAATTCGGGTGGGGGCTCGCAGGCGCGGCCATCGCAACGGGCATCGGCTATATCGTAGGCTCGGGCGTGATGCTGCGGTACATGCTGCGCAGCAGCCGCACGCTGCATTTCGTGAAGCTCAAAACCAGCTACAAGAGCCTGCGCCTCACGGCCCGCAACCTGGGCTACATGACCTACATCGGGTTCCCGGCGCTGCTGAGCGAACTGGCGATCTCGTGCCTGATGATCGTGGGCAACTATACGTTCATCCGCTACATCGGCAAGGACGGCGTGGCGGCGTACAGCATCGCCTGCTATATCTTCCCGATCATCTTCATGGTCTACAACGGCATCATCCAGTCGGCACAGCCGATCATCAGCTACAACTACGGCGCAGGGTTGATGCGGCGCGGCAGGGATGCGTTCAGGATGGCCCTCGGCTCGGCGTTCGCCTGCGGGCTGGCGGTATTCGGGTTCACATGGCTGTTCAGCCCGTGGATCGTGGGGCTGTTCCTGACGCCCGACGCCCCGGCCTATGCAATCGCCGTGCGCGGCCTGCCGCTCTTCGCCGCCGGGTATCCCTTTTTCGGAATCAACGTCGTCACGATCGGCTACTACCAGAGCATCGAGCGGGGACGGCTTGCGACGGGGCTCACCGTACTTCGGGGCATCGTGCTGATGGCTTTCTGCTTCCTCGTGCTGCCGCGGCTGGCGGGCGTCGCGGGGATCTGGCTCGCGGTACCGGCGGCCGAACTGGCCGTGACGCTGCTCCTGCTCGTACTGCTGCGCATCGGCTACGGGATGAGGCGGTAAATGGAGAAACGCGAACAATCCCGGCCCGCATTTGAATAGATGCAGGCCGGGATTGCCGTTTCACGCCCCGAACCCTTGCAGGCAGCAGGCGCCTGCCCCGGGCGTACGCACTGCGCCCCGCGAAAACAACCGTAACATCAGGATCACTCCCGGCGGTATTTCTCCATGAATTCGGTGGGCAGCATCCCGAACTGCGCATGGAAGCACTTGGCGAAATAGGAGGTCGAAGTGAAGCCCACCATATAGCATATCTCCGTGACGCGCAGGTCGTTGGGTTTGGAAAGCAGCTCGGCGGCCACCCTGAGGCGCGTGGAACGCAGGAACTCGTTGGGCGTAGTGCCCGTCAGCGACTTGATGCGCGAGAAAAAGAGCGTACGGCTGACATTCACGGCTGCGGCGATGTCCTCGACCGAAAGATTCGAATTGGAGATGTTATCCATGACATACTGGTTCACCTGCGCCATGAAACGGTTGCCCGAAGGGCTCGCCGCATCCCCGTCCATGACCAGGTAGGGCATCTTCGAGAATTTCAGGCGCAGCCGGCCGCGGATGCCGACAAGCGCCCGTATCTGGCAGTCGAGGTAGTCCACCGACAACGGCTTTTCGAGGTAGGCGTCGGCACCCGCCTCCAGCGCACGCACCTTCGCCGCCGAAGAGGAGTCCACCGAAACCAGCACCACGGGGAGGTGATCCAGCGCCGGGTCGTTGCGGATCGCCGCGCAGAGCGCCACGCCGTCCATCCCTTTCATCGCCACGTCGCTCACGACGGCCGCGATGCTCCGGCTTCGGAGCAGGTCGAGCGCCTGCCGCCCGTCCGTCGCACAATGGATCGTATAGCTGCCGGAGAGATGCCGCACGAAAAAGTCCGCGAAGTCGGCATTATCCTCGGCCAGCAGGATGTCGGGCAGCCGCTTCTGCACCTCGGGCTGCACGGCCGCCACGGCCGGCTGCCCGGCAGGCACTCCGGAATCGCCATCCGACCCGGGGACGGGACGGGGTGCACCGAGCGGAACCGTCACCGTAAACTCCGTCCACTGCCCCACGGCACTTTCGACCCCGAGCACGGCGCCCATCCGGGTCGCCAGGCTCTTCGCCACGGCGAGCCCCAGCCCCAGCCCGCTGCCGGAGACACACTTGTCGGACGTATAGAAAGGTTCGAATATCCGTGCCTTCTCCGCCCGGTCTATCCCCGCGCCGTCGTCGCGGACACGTACCCGGAACACATCGCCGGGCACCTCCCCGCCGGGGCCTTCGAGCGTCACGTCGATGCGGCTCTCGGCGAACTGGTAGGCATTACCGAGTATCTGGCCCACGATCTTCGAGAAGTGGTCGCAGCACATCTCGGCCGTGAGGGCTTCGCCGGGCAGCCCGAGGTGCACCGCGATACCCCGCCGCGGGACGGCATCCCCCACCGCCGCGACCACCGTCCGCAATACTTCCCGTACGTCGACGCGCTCCGGAACGCAGGAGGCGGCATGCTCGCCCTCCTCCGCGCTTTTCAGGTTCAGGATCTGGTCGACCAGCGTCCGCAGCCGCTCGCAGTTCTTGCGGATGATGTCCACGTCGTCGCGGAGCCCGGGCAAATCCCCGGCGCGCTTGGCGATCTCCTCGACGGGCGCGGCAATCAGCGCGACGGGCGTACGTATTTCGTTGGCCACCTCCGTGAAGAGGCTGACCTTGGCCTCGAGCAGGTCGAGCTTGTTCTTGCGGGTGATCGAGGCGATCTGCTCGCGGTGCGCGCGGCCAATCCTGCGGCGCAGCCACAGGCCGCCGCCCGCCACGGCCAGCAGAGCCAGCACGCCGTAGGCCACGACCATGGCGCGAGCCATCCACCACGGCGGCAGCACGAGGATCTCGACCACGGCCTCCTCGCCGAACTGCTCGCCGCCGGTCGAGGCGCTCACGACGAAGCGGTAACGGTTCGGCGGCAGATTGGTGTAGGAGACATGCTGCACCCCGGCCCCTTCGTCCAGACCGGTGGTGATCCATTTGTCGTCGAAATTCTCCAGCCGGTAACGGTAGACCGTCCTCAGCGGCGAGGAGAAGTTGAGCGCAATGAAATCGAGGCTGAACGACATCTTCCGTCCGCGCAGGCGCACCGAGCGCTGGCAGTCGATGGTATTGGACAGCAGTCGTCCGTCCACGGGCACGCTGCGGTTGAAGAGCTTGAAATCGGGGAAGACGACGCTGAGTTTGGCCGAATTCTCGCGGCGCGTGAAATCATAGGGATAGAACTTGTTGATGCCGTTGTTGCAGCCGATGTAGATATGCCCGGTCGAGGACTTGATGCCCGAATTGGCATTGAAGATATTGGCCAGCAGTCCGTCGTCGGAGGTGAACTTGTAGATCGACTGCGGGCCGTTCCCGGGGCTGTATTTCAGCAGCCCGCGGTTGGTCGTGAGCCACAGTTCGCCGCCGTTCTGCACGATCTGGAACACGGCGCAGTTGCCGTAGGGCAGCATGTCGAACTCCCTGGAGAGCGTGTCGGCCGCGATGTCGTAACGGCAAAGCCCGCAGCCGTGGGTGCCGATCCACAGGTTGTCCCCCTCGACGGCCAGGCAGCTCACGAAATCGGAAAGCCCGCCCCCGGAATCGTGCGAACAGAGGGCGAACCGGCCGTCGTCGAACCCGTAGCGGATCAACCCCTTGCCCAGCGACGCGAACCACAGGTGCCCGCGGGCATCCTCGCAGATGTCCACCACGTCGCTGTTATGTCCCAGGCCGAATGCGCACGTGATGGTCTGCGAAACGTCGTCGTAACGGCAGATGCCCATTTTGGTGCCGATCCACAACTGCCCCCGCGAATCGCGGAAAACCGAATAGACGTCGAGATTGTCGAGTCCCGTGCCGGCCTGCGTGAAGTGCTTCATCTGCCGCGTGCGCAGGTCGATGCGGTAAAGCCCGTCGCCATACGTCCCGACCCACAGCCATCCGCCGTCGATGGTGAGCGCATGGATGTTGAGCGCCCGGTCGCGCGGGTCGACCGCCACGGGCGTATAGCTGCCCGTACGCGGATTGTAAAGGCTCAGCCCCCCGTCGTCGCTGCCGATCCAGATATTCCCCTCGGGATCCTCGCAGAATTTGCTGATGATATGCCCGCACCCCTCGCCGGCCTCGATGAGCGTGAAAAGCGAACTGAGCGGCGAGAGGTAGTTGATGCCGCCGAAATAGGTTCCGATCCACACGCCGCCGTCACGATCCTTGAGGATGGAGTGGATGAATTTGTCGTTGAGCCGTCCGTTCCGGTTGGTCGTGCCGTTGTCGACATGCTCGAAACTGCGGTTCTTGGTATTGAAATTCACCAGGCCGTGATCCGTCCCGAGCATGATTATCCCCGGGGCGTATTCGATCATGCTCCGCACGCGGCCGTACGCCTCGCCGTCCTCCGGGCGGTTGCAGGTGAACGTCAGCCGCGAAAGTTCGAACTTGTAGAGCTCGCAGGCATACCCTGCGATCCAGATGTCGCCGAACGAATCCTGGCACATGGTACTGATGCGCGAAATCGGCTCGCGCGTGAGCGTGTCCTCGACCCGGAAGGTGGAGAAACGGTTGTTCTCGGGGTTGTAGCGGCTCAGCAGCGAACCGCCGCCCGAAGCCACCCAGATGTTGTTGTCGTGGTCGAGCAGGATCTTCACGATGACGTCGGACGAGAAGGCCTCGGGGTATTTCGCGGCGTTATAGTGTTCGAACGTGCCGCTCTTGAGGCTGTAACGGTAGAGGCCGTCGCCGAGCGTCCCGATCCACATGTTGCCCGCGACGTCCGCCGCAAGCGAATAGACCAGCAGGTTGCGGCGCTCCCGGCCATCGCTGCCCAGGATGGGCAGGTGGACGAACGACTCGTCCTTCGAGTCGAAGATATAGACCCCGTCGCTGGTTCCGACCCATATGCGGTCGCCGTTGGGGAACCCTTCGCCGCAAAGACTGTAAATACAGTTGTTTTCGAGCGTATTGCGGCGGCGGTAATCGGAGCGGTAGTTGGTGAAATCGTAGGAGTTGAACCGGTCGAGGCCGTCGGCCGTGCCGACCCAGACATACCCCTTGTCATCCTGATAGAGGCACTGGATGGTGTTCGACGACAACCCGCTGTTGTCGGTATAATACCTGAATTTGTGCTCCATACCGCTCCCGGCACGCAACACCAGACACATAGCGACCGCACATACCGCACATTTCACCCTCGATTCCATAGCGCCGACCCTTTAGAGAACTTTATAATCTTTATCATTCCATCCCGTAAAACCGACGCAACCTTTCCCGGGGCGGAAGCATCCGATGGGAAAAATACTTTCTTTCCTTAATATATACAAATACAAGGCATCATTATACCTATTTCGGGCAGCAGAAATGCGCCGTCCGGCTCCGAAGCGGAAGGCATTATCCGTCGGGGCACCGCCCCTACGCGCCGCAGTCCGCCGCCCCGCCCCGAAGACATGACGCCCCCGGGCGGACGGCCGATGCCGTCCGCAATGCAGGCGCAGGATAAGGGGCGCTATCCCCGCAAACAACGGGGAGTACCCGGAAATCAGCCGGGAGGGGGGGGGGAATTCGGGATGCATGGCCGCCGGATGTTTACCTGATCTGACCGATGTCGTCCAGCGGCCAGTCGTCGGTGCGGAACGGAACAAGGGGCTGCCCCATCGTCGTCATGACATTGGCTTCGGGGCAGTAATTGCGGAAGGCGTAGCGCACCGCCACCGGGTCGGACACCCGGTCGGAGCTCACTTCGATCCGGTTGTCCCAATATTTGAAATTCGCAACGGCAGGGTGGAAAACCCGGTCTTCGCCCGCAATCTCGAAGCCGCCCGGACGAAGATAGCCGTCCGGGCCGAAGGCCACGAAGCTGTCGACGCCGTTTTGGGCCCGGACGGGCAGGTTGTCGAAAGTCAACACCAGTTTATTGCCGTCGCGCTCCATCGACTTGTATACCGGCGCCGGGGCGGGCAGCCCCGTCACCCCGTAATCGTTCGCCAGGGCGAGGAACGCCAGCCGCTCCCCCACTTCGCGCTTGCGCGCCGGATGGATGCAGGTCGGGTTGCCCAGGTCGGTCGTGGCGGCGATCCCCGAGTGCGGGATTTCGGCCAGCGCCCGGTACTGCGCCTCGATCACCAGCGGCAGCGAACGCAGCTCGTCGCCCTCGTAGCGGTAAGGCGCCAGCTGCGTATAGTAGAACGGCATCTTCCCGTCGCCCCAGGTTTCCCGCCAGAGTTTGACGAGCGAGACCTGCAATGCCTTGTAATCGTACCAGTTCTTGCGGTTCGACTCGCCCTGGTACCAGATGAACCCTTTGGCCGTATAGCGGCAGACGGGCAGGATCATTCCGTTGTAGAGCCGCTGGGGAATGCTGTTGTCGTAGGTTCCCGACTTGGCAACGGCGTGGTCGATGCCCGGCGTCGCGTCGATGGCCTCGACGGTCATCCACGCCTCGATGGTCGAACCGCCCCAGTTGGAGGTGATGAGCCCGACCGGAATGCCCAGCGCCTTGTAGAGCATACGCCCGAAAAAATAGCCCACGGCGCTGAACTGGCCGACGGAGGCGGGCGTCGCGGTCTGCCAGGCCGCATCGCAATCGTCCAGGGGCGTCTTGGACGAGACCCTGGGGACGGTGAACATCCGAATGCCGGGGTACATGCCCGCATCGGCGATGGCATCGACCGCCCCTTCGACGGGTTGGAACATGAATCCGCTCACGGGCATCTCCATGTTGGACTGTCCCGAGCAGACCCACACCTCGCCCACGAGGACATTGTCGAGCACGAGCGGTTCGCCGTCGCTGAGGGTCACGGTATAGGGGCCTCCGGCTTCGCCCGTGGGGAGCTTCAGCGCCCAGCGGCCCGAGGCATCGGCCCGGGTTTCATGCGTGCGGCCGTCCCACGAGGCAGTGACCCGTACCCGGCTGCGTGGCGATGCTTCGCCCCAGAAATTCACTTCGGCATTGCGTTGCAACACCATATTGCTCCCCAGCACGGCGGGGAGTTTCACCCGCGCCGGGAGCTGCACGGCCAGCAATAGCGCCAGCACGACGGAAAAGAGCCGTTTCATCGGAAAAAGTCGTTTATTTTTTATCGGTCTGTTTCTTATCGACGACCACGCGGTCGCAATTCCGCGTGATGAAATTGCGCTTTTCGTCGAGTACATAGGGATAATCGTCGGTGTATTCGATGACGTTGTCGCGCGTGAACACGAACCCGTCGACACAGTAGAGGTTGACGATACGCGGGTCGAACACGCGGAAGGTATTGCCCTCGACCCGGATGTTGCGGTGGTAGCGGCTGGTCTCGCGGTCGGGGATGCCGCTGCCCACGGCAATACATGCCGAGCCCCAACCGGGACTGCCGTAGTTGCCGTTCTCGAAGAGGTTGCGGCGGATCACCACGTCGCGCACGCCCGACTGCTCGTACCAGTAGTTGGCGTCGCCTTCGATCAGGATGGCCGCCCCGGCGATGTGGAAGTAGTTATCCTCGATGACCATGCGGTTGCGCGAGCCCAGCAGCAGGCCGCGCGCCCGGTTGCCGCGCATGCGGCAGCCCTTGATGAGCACCTCGGGATATTCATCGTCGGCCGCCACGACATGCATGGGCTCGACCCCGTCGGGGAGCGGCTCGGTGAAGGTGACTTCGGTGTAAACCTTGTTGAGGCGCCTGACGGACTTCACCGTCCGGCGGGCATAGGTCTCCACGTTGTTGTTGTCGACCAGTTCGAGGGTCATCCCCGGCACGATGAAATCCACGCCGTACTGCCCCGAGTTGCGCCAGCGGAGCAGCAGTTTGTCGGCGCCCCCGACCTTTTCGACGGCCATGTACAGCCCGTGGATATTCGTCGCGTCGTCCTTCTGGTTCTCGAACGTGCAGTCGATCATGCGGATGTAGCCGCCGCAGTTGACGTAGTGCGTGGCATCGGCCGTAATGCTGATCATGCGTCCCTTGCCGGGCGAGGGGACGATCACCAGCTTGCGAAGCTCGATGTCGCGGCTGCGCTGCGCGATCACACCCATGCCGCCGCAGTGGTAGAGGTTGACGTCGCGGATGGCAACGCCCCGGCAGTCGGCGAGCGTGAAACCGGGGTTGTAACGCGCAGCCGCGCCGAATACCATCACGTTGCCGACCGTGGCGGTCAGGTCTTTGCGCAGGATGCGGATGTTGCCGTTGGCGCATTTTTCGGCCGGGATCGTCCGGTTCGACAGCCAGTAGTCCGTGGCACGGAACGCCGGTTCGCGCCGCACGGCGTCGAACTCCAGCAGGTTGGAGAAGGGGTACACCGTACCCTCGGCATCGCGGAAACGCAGGCAGCCGTTGACGATGTCGCAGAGGTAATCTTCGGGGAACTCGATTTCCAGCCAACCGTCGCCCTTCGCCACAACGGTGCCCTCGGAATTGAACGTACGGGTGAAGTCGATCGTCAGGTCGCGCACCGTAATGTTCTCACAGTCTTCGAGGCTGAACGGCGAGATGAAGCCCGTGAAGAGCAGTTCGGTGCCGTTGCCGTCGATCTCGAAGTCGCGCATACCCACCAGGTCGAACGCAATGCGCTTGAGGCTCTCGTCGTTGTTGCTGATGAACTGGTACTTTTCGACCGCCCGGTCGGGACGCATGCGGAGCTGGCCGCCGGGCAGCACGAGCCGCGAGGCGCCGACCTCGGCACAGTGTTCCAGCGCGGCCCGCACGGCGGGCACGGCATCCGTCCCGGCAGCGCCGGGCGCAAGGAAATCTTTCAGGTAGACGGTTTTTTCCGCCGCAGGTGCCGCATATACGGCCAGGATGGCCAGCAGGGCGGCGCAGCATTTTCTCAGGGTTCGGTTCATAAGGGTCGTATTTTTCGGATAGAGTTATTTGTTATCAGCCGGTTCGATCTTCAGCGCGAAGCCGCCGCCGGGCGCCACGGGTATTTGCAGCCGTGTCGCGGAGGTCACCCGTTGCGTGGAGAGCGCATAGCGGGCGGGCTCCGCAGCCGAGCGGCCGTCGTCGGCGAGCAGCGTGGCCGTATACTCCCGCCCGGGGTCGAGCAGCGACAGGTCGACATCGAGCGTGCGCGGCGTCCAGCCGGTAAGCCCGCCCACATACCAGCAATCCTGCCGTTTGCGTGCCGTGACGATATATTCGCCGATTTCGCCCGCGAGCACCCGCGTCGTATCGAACACGACGGGCAGCGAAGCGATGAAGCGCGTGTAGGCCTCGTCGGCCATGTAGCGCGTCGGAGAGTCGCAGAGCATCACCAGCGGTGCGTCGAAGACCACGTAAGCCGCCACCTGGTGCGCCCGCGTGCCCTGGCTCATCGGGTTGCGGTAGTCGATCCGGAAGCCTTCGCGCGTGGCATTGCGGTAGGCGCCGGGGGTATAGTCCACCGGGCCCTGCACCATACGGATGAAGGGGAAGGTCACGTCGTAGAGCGGCATGTCGGGATTGCTCCACTTGAGTTCCTCCAGCCCGAAGACGCTTTCGAAATTGATGATATTGGGATAGGTGCGGTTCTGACCCGTGGGTTTGTAAACGCCGTGGATATCGAGCACCAGGCGGTGCGCGGCGGCGACCCGGGCAAGGCGGTAGACCAGCTCGACGGCCTTCTGGTCGTCGCGGTCGATAAAGTCGACCTTGAAGCCGCGGATACCTAATCCGGCATAGTAGCTGCACGCCTCTTCGAGCTTGGCGTCGAGCACGTTGCCCACGACCCACAGCATCAGCCCGACACCTTTGGCGTCGGCATAACGCACCAGTTCGGGCAGGTCGATCTGCTCGACCACGGACATCACGTCGCCGGCCTTCGGATCCGACCACCCTTCGTCCAACACGACGTATTCGAGCCCGTAGTCGGCCGCGAAGTCGATATAGGCCTTATAGGTTCGCGTGTTGATACCCGGCTCGAAGTCCACGCCCGTCAGCCCCCAGTCGTTCCACCACTCCCAGGCCACCTTGCCGGGCTTCACCCACGAGCAGTCGCCGATACGGTTCTCTGCGGCGAGGGCATAGACCAAGTCGTTGGTCGGGAGTTCGCGGTCTTCGTCGGCCACGGCGAGGATACGCCACGGATATGTCCGCGTGCCCTCGACGCGGGCGATATAGTCGTGGCGCGTGGCGACCTTCTCCTGGCAGCGGCGCTCGTGAAGGTAGCAACTGTCGGGCACGGCGGCAAACAGCCCCCGCAGGCCGCCCGCCGAGGGCGTCAGGAACATGCCGGGATAGGCTTCCAGATCGGCTTCGCAGACCAACACGCGGCCGGCGGCGCCGCAGTCGGCGGCCAGCGGCAGCAGGACGGGTTTTTCCGTCCCCAGCGCGTTCAGGCGGCACTTCTCATACTGGCTCTGGTAGGCGTTGCACAGGCCGTCGGAATAGGCGGCGAACAACCCGGGGTCGCCCGCGAAATTGAACTCGGCCACTTCACCGGCCACGGTTCGTTCGCCCGGCAGATGCGTTTCGATACGGTAGGCGCAACCCTGGTCGAAGACCCGGAAAGTCACGGCATAACCGCCTTCGAAGGTAAGCCTCAGCTGGTTGTAATGCTCCGTGAAGCGTGCCTGCCGGTAGAAGGGAGCCTCGACGACCCGTTCCACCGTTTCGCGCCGCGCATCGGTCACCTTCGCACCGCGTCCCAGCACCGTACCGTCGGCGAAGTGCAGCCCGATGGCCGAAGGCAGCAGCACGGGCGTACCGTGGCGGGTCACGGTATAGGTCAGCGAGTCGGCCGCACGGATCCCGACGCAGAGCGTCCCGTCGGGCGAGGCGACTTTGAAATCAGTCCCGGGGCCGGACGAGCAGGCGGCCGCGAAGGACAATGCAAACGAAATGGCAAAGCAGCGGAAAAGGTTCATAGGTAAATCGGATTGTTAATCGGTTAGTTTCACCCGTATCGTCGCGCCGGGTGCCGCGCGGTATATTTTCGGTTTTGCGCCGGGCCGGGCCACCGTAATGCGGAGCCTGCCGTCCGCCACGCGCGCGACCGTGATGTCGAAATCGGAGCCGAACGCCCGGATATGGCGCAGGGACATGCTCTCCCAGGCAGCGGGCATGGAAGGCGTGAGGTCGAACGACCGCAGCCCCGTGGGGCGGATGCCGAACAGGCCCTCGGTGATGATGCGGCAGTAGAGCCCGCTCTCGGCCGAAAGGTGGCGCTGCGAGCCTTCGGGCCACGCCTCGATGGGATAAGGCACATGGTCGCCCAGCAGGCGCCGCTGCGAATAGCGGTGCAGCAGTTCGGTCGCACGGTCGGCCTGCCCCACGTTGTAGATCCCGCGCAGGGCGTAGAGCGTCGAGCGATCCCAGAACGTCGAGCTGCCCTGCTGGGTCAGCAGGCCGTCGTCGGTCATCAGCTCGGGGCCGAGCAACGCCCGGACGGTGCCTTCGCTGCGCTCCTTCAGCCCCACGATCAGCGGCATGCAGATCCACGAGCGCAGCAGCGTATTGCCCGCATAGTAGCGGTAGGTGTCGTACCCGCCGACCTCGCCGCCGAAGTACGCGTCGATAGCTCGGGCGAGCGCCCTGGCCTGTGCGGCATAGCGGGCGGTCTGGGCGGATTCCACGCCCAGCTCGCGGCCGAGCGACACGGCCGACAGCAGTGCATCGTAATAGAGCGTCGAGGTGCAGAGGTTGGCATCGCCGGTGGGGAAACGCCCCTCCAGTTCGTCGGTGTCGGAAGCCACGACGCCGTCGGGCGTAAGCTGGCGGCGGCAGTATTCGAGGCACCACTCGACGAGCGGCCACAGCTCGGCGGCCTCGGCACGGTCACCGCGCGCAAGGGCGTAGCGTGCCGCCCCGCAGGCGATCATCGCGGCGTCGCCGCGGTCGCCCGCGCCGTTCCAGATGTCGTCGCCCTCGGCGATGACCGAGCTGGGCAGCGGTTCGTATGCGGGGTTCATGAAGCGGGCGAAATGGCGGAACGAGTTGAGCGCCGAGGCATTGCCCACCCCGTAGCCCAGGAAGGGGAAGAAGGGGTTGACGTATTCGGCCTGGTCGTTGGCCCAGATGGCCGCATAGTAGGATTCGCCGCCGGGGGCGTGCATGTAGCCGCCCTTGGTCGCAACGATGCTCTCGGCAGCCCGCAGCTTGGCATAGCGGAATTGGGTGTCGATCACCGGGTCGGGGGTTTCGAGCACGAGGTTCGCGTCGATGCACTCCCTGACGAACGCCATCCGGGCGGCCAACTCGGCCGCCACGTCGGGGTGCAGAGGCTCTCCGCCGCCCGGGTAGGCCTGGAACACGGCGTCGAACGCGAGCGAGTCCCCCGCGGCAAGCGTAAAGGTGCCGCTGCCCGCGATGTCGCCCCGCACGACATAGCTGCCCGTGACGCCCTTGGCCGGATCGGTCGTCACGACCTGCGAGAATTCGGGTACGGAAACCGTCAGCGGCTTCGCCCCGACGTTACGCAGCGTGTAGCGCTCGCACATGAGCGGCAGCGTGCGCGAAGGGAAGATCGTACGCGTCATCTCCACGACGGGCTCGGGTTTCATGTCCCGCGCCGAACCGACGTTCATCTTGCCAACGCCCCAGCGGCTCCGCACCTCCAGCGCACCGTCGATGGCCACCTGCCCGACCCGTTCGTCCTGCAAGGCCAGGCCGTCCACGCCCAGCAGCGAAGGGATGTCCGCGGCCATGCGGTACATCAGGCTGGCGTGGGTGTTGTTGGGCAGGGTGCGCAGCAGGGGGAAGACGAGCGAACGCTCCTGGCGGAACGCCCCGCGCGAGTCGACGCCCCAGCGGAGCACGAAGGCCATTCGCTCGCCGCTCATCTCGATGTGGTCGTCGTGCGGGATGTCGCTGCCGACCTTCCACACGATGCCCCGCCCGTCGGGGGCGATCTGCCAGCGTTGTCCGCATACGGCAACTGCGGACAGCATGAAAATGCAAGTCAGTAAGGTTCTTCCTGTCATAGTTCGGTGTTTTGTGATTAAGAGCCCTAAAGATAGCAATTATTCGTCAATTCCTACGGCGCGAACCAGCCCGCAGCCGCGTTTGAGCCGCAAGCGGAGCGTATGCTCCCGCTGACCGGCAAAACGGGCGTTCTGCAACTCGTAAAGCGGCAGCCAGCCATAGGCTTTCACGCCGTCGTATTCCGCTTCGACCAGGCAGTTGCAATAGCGCACGCCGAACTCCTGCTCGGGTTCGAAAATTCGCGCAACGGGAACCGTACAGCGTCCGCGGCGGTCGGTCGCGGCCTCGGCCTGCGGCTCGGCGGTCACCGTATAGGTGTACCATCGCACGGGATAGAACCGCACGACAGCCCCTTTGGCCGGGCTTGCGTCGGCATCCGCCACCTCGACCCGGATACGGTCGGGCAACACGCCCGCCACCAGGTCGTCGATGTCGACATTGCGGTCGGCGGCATGGTTGATCATGCGGACGGCATAGTCGCTCCAGAGCTCCTCGCCATAGGGATAATTCATGATGCACCGCACGCCGGAAAACGCCTGTCCGTTGACGGGGTTCTTGTCCGCGTCGACCTTCATGGCATAGATGTCGGGGACGCCCCGCGCATGGCCGAACTCGTGGATGATGCCGTCGATGGCGTTCTTCTCGAACGGGCTGTTGAAACGGTCGTTGTGCGTGCGCGAATGGTAGATGGCCTGGATCCCGTCGCCGTACCAGCCGCCGCCCGTCTCGCGGGGATCGGATTTGTAACCGTCCATCACCACCAGATAATCGTGGTCGGGATGGGGCTTGCGGATCTGGTCGGCCGACACGCCGTCGTAGATGTAGAAGGCGTCCCAGTCCACCACGAAATCGTAGACCGCACGCAGCTGCGCCCCGTAGTTGAAAGCACGATTGACGCGCCGGAACATATCTTCGGTCAGTTGCACGACCCGGTCGCGCCCGCCCAGCGAATCGACCGATTCGCGGTCGATGCCGACCTTGACGCGGAAGGTATAGACCGGTTGTGCGGCAGCGCGGAACGCGGCGGCCACGACCAGGGCCAGGAGGGCTGTTCGCAAGGTATTCATCGGCATCAGTTTCTAAGCGATTCCTCGATCAGGGCCAGTTCCCCGGGCGTATAGGTCGCCGCCACGACATCTTCGCCCGCGGCCTTCGAAACGTAGGAGAGGAAGAAGAGGAATTTGTCGTAGGGCGTCTCGAGCCCTTCCTGCCCCGAGTCGCCGAGCGCGTAGAGTTCGCGGAACGCCTTTTTGTAGACGTCCCACCCGTAACGCTCCTTGATGCGCAGGAAGGTGTAATGCAGGGCATCGCCGTTGTTCTTGGGGATGCCGGCGCCGATGGTTTCGTCGTAGAAAATCTTGTAGTAGTTGATTACGTCGGCACCCCGGTAGCAGATGTCGCGCTGCGACATCGTACCGTCGCACGCTTCGAGGGCATAGGACATGCGGAAATTGGCGAAAATCTCGTCGTTCCAGTTCCAGCGTCCCGTACCCGAAATGTTTCCCTGCGAGAAGACATGGCCGATCTCGTGGATGATGCCGAAGCCCCAGTCGCCGAACTCGACCGTGCGGTCGAGCAGCTTCGATACGGCGACGTGGCTGTTCCACAGGATCGGGTTGCCGGCCAGCGCCCAGTAACCGGGTTCGATGCCCGGCGTGTTGAGGATCATGATTTTGCGCCCGTCGAAGGGCACGTCACCCACCAGGTCGCGGTAAGCCTCGTACGTGCGGTCGAGCTTCGAGAGCCAGGCGTCGATGTCGGCATCGGAGACGGTCACCTTGTCGCGGTCGAGTTTCAGCACGATGTGTTCGCCCTCGCGGGTATAGAGGGCCTCTTCGGGCGCCGGTGTGACCTTCACGTTGTCGTACCACACCGTCCCCGAGGCTTTGCCTCCGTTGTAGGTGCCCCAGGGGAATCCCAGGCCGCAGCAGACGACGGCTTCGCCCTGCCGGTCGGGCACGAAATCCATATACACTTCCGTCCAGTCGTTGGTGCCGTAGGCGAACTCCGAGGCATTCCACGACTGTTCCAGCCCCTCGGGGTCGAGGTAGAGCACGGCGCCGCGGCCGTCCTGCACGCTGTCGCACTTCATCAGCGCACTCAGGCGGTAGAGCTTGCCGGGATGCAGCCCCGTAAGTTTGTGTTTGATGGCCAGGGCGGTCTTTTCGGCGCTGGCGATCTTCACGCATCCGCCGCCGTCGGCACCGCCGCCGGGCAGGTATTCGACCGTGCCGGGCACCTCCCCGGCATTATGGTTCCAGTAGCGCGCGAACCTTTCGGGCCGGTCGAAATTGTCGGAGAATACCTTGACCTTCGAACCGAAGGCGCACAGGCACAGCACGCACGCCGCGATGGCGGCGAGTAGAAATACCACTCTCTTCATTTTTCGCATTGGGTATTAATTGCCGCCCGGCAGAGGCGACGCATCGCCCCGCGACGGGATACGGCGGTTATTATTGCAACTGTTTGCGGATCGAAGCCAGCTCGGCCTCGGTAAAATACTGCGTCTTGACATCCACATCGCGCCCGGTCAGCCGGGTAGCGTGCTTGGAAAGGAGCGAAAGCAGGTATTCGAACTTGTCGTATTTGCCCGAGGGTGCCCCGCCCGTGGTCGTCAGTTCGCGGAAAGCGGCCTTGAAGGGTTCCCAGCCGATGCCGCCCGGGCCGGCCAGGCGTCCGAGCATGTAATGGATGCCGTTGTCGTTGACCTGCGTGTAGACCGTATTGTCGTAATCCTTCTTGTACATGTCGAGGATCTCGCGCCCGGTGTAGACCCGTTCGTCCATCCAGACCTTGCCCTGGTTCTGTTCCAGGCCGTACTGCATCCGGAAATTGGCGAACATCTCGTCGTTCCAGTTCCAGCTCGAATTGCCCAGGTTGAAGACGTGCCCCAGTTCGTGCATCAGGCCGAAGCTCCAGGTGCCGTGCTGCGCCAGCTCCTCGAAGGTCGAGGTGACGGCCGAATAGTTGCTGCTCCACAGGATGGGATAGCCCGCCAGCGCCCAATAACCGCTTTCGAGCCCGCGCGACGAAAGGATCGCCAGCTTGCGCCCCTCGTGCGGGGTCGCCCCCACCAGGTCGGCATACGACTCGTACATCCTGTCCAGGTTGGCGATCCACTCGGTGATCTGCGACGCCGAGGCGTAGACCTGCGAGGGTTCGACGAAGAGGCGGATATGCTCGCCTTCCTGCATGAAAAGTTCGTCGGTGACCTTCACCACGCTCACGTTGTCGAAGTAGGCCGTGCCGGTCGAATAGCCGCCGTTGGTCGTCCCGCCGTAGCGGAACCCCAGCGCGCAGACGATCTCGGCAGTCCCGTCGTCCTGCGAAAGGAAGTCGAAATGGAGCGACGTCCAGTTCCTGAGGTTAGTGCCGTAGAGGAATTTCGAGGCGCCCCAGAACTGCTTCTGGGACATGTCGAACAGGATGGCGCCGCGCCCTTCGTCCTGCGGGATGTCCGAATACTTGACCTTGGCGTACATGCGGTACATCTGGTCGGGTTCCAGCCCCGTGAGCTTCTGTTTGATGCCCACGCCGCAACGGCCGTTCTCGGGGAACTGCTGGATCTTGATGCAGCGGCTGTCGTTGACGCCGGCACCCTCGACCACCTCGACCGTCACCTTGCCGCCGTTGTGGAAATCGACGCGCGTCCAGCCTTCGAGCCCCTTTTCGAAGCCGCTGTTGACGACCTCGACGGCATTGGGATCCACGACGGGCGGCACGGGAGGTTCGGGCCCGGGCTCGCCGTCACCGTCGCCGCCGCATGACCAAAGCGCCGCGGCCGACAGGACTACGCACAAAAAGAATCGCATTTTTTTCATAACCGGTATATTTAAAATTCAATCATTTCAGGGTTTTCAGCGCGGCGATCTGTGCCGGAAAGGTTACAGGCCGGAGCAGCCCCCTGTCAGCAGGGCAGCGGTTGCCGATGGCCGGGGGATACCCTGTGTACCCCCGGCCATCGGCCCTGCCAGACCGTCAAAGGTCTGCACGATTGGACAGTACCACTTCGATACCGAATCCGCCCGTCGCGCCGTACGCACCGTCCATAACCCGGAGGTTGAAATAAATATCCCCCGTGTCAGTGTCCAGATAACTGCCGGAATCGACAATCTGGTCATAACCGTCAGCTCTTTCGTTGGGACGATCCGAGAAATCGACGAGTACCCGCCGATTGGGATGTCCTGCGACCGTTTCGTCCGAAATATTGAAGTAAATCAGGCCGCCTGTCCACGTCTGGTTGTAATTGATGATGTACTTCTGCTTCTTCGCATTCCGCGACTCAGCATAGCCGTCCTGTCCTGCGATGAAAATAGCCGGTTTCAGAACGCGGTTGCTTTTTTCTTCGCCCCATACTTCCTTGTCGTAGGTGCCCTTGAGCGTCTTGTTCACCTCGATGTAGAATGTCGACGGGCCCGTTACGATCGTGCCGTCCACCAGTTCGCTGCTCTTGAAGGTCAACGGAACCATGTATTTATCGGCGCCGTCGTAATCCAATTCCGACAGATCGAGCTCGAACGAGAGTTCGCCGTATTGGCTGCCGGCCTGAATTTCAGTCGGGGTAACGACCACCTTGGCGGCATCCAGCGTCTTGAATGCAGTCCCGTGCTCCGTGTTGTAGGTTTCGACCTTCTCCGGTTCGAATACGAAGTCGACAGGCTGGCCGACAGTCATCGGGGAGTTCATCTGTACCCTGATTTTTCCCTTGCCCGACGTTTTTGCGAGGTCAGCGACGTTCGTTACCCATATTTTGAGTTCGGACATCTGAATCAAGACATAAACCGGCTCCCGCTGGACGACCGAATAGTCGTCGGAATGCATTTCGAGCGGCAGCAGGTAGGTGCCCTCACCGCCGATTGCAGCGCAATCGAATTCGATGCGGCTCTCGATTTCCAGCGTTTCCGTATCGAAATCCGATTCCTTGATTTTATAATACTGCTCGGGCAACAGCTGGTAAGAGGTGCCGTGCTCCTCGTTATAGGCATCGACTTTCGATGCATTGACCCGATAGCCGATTTTCGCCACCTCCAGCGTGTTGAAATTGGCCGTGGCGTTCAGCGTAATTTCCTGCGGCAGCGGAATGGTCGGAATGAACTCCAGCTGCGGCATCTGTTCGGGCATCTCCACCTGCACAATCGGCTCGACGATGCTCAAACGCAACAGCGCCTGCATCATCGAACCGCCGTCCTCGACGGGCGTGGAGGCATTGGAAATACGGATGGGGAGCAGCATGTTGTTAGCCGCAGCCATGCCTTTGGCCGCAATCAGGGCTTTGGGATGTATCCGCACGGAAATATCGACGGACTTGACCGTACTTGCAAGTTGCGCATTCTTCGGAATGTCGTAGAACTGTGCTTCCAGCAGTTTATAGTCGGTGTTGTACAATTCGTTGTATTCGGCGAGCAGCGTTTCGTCCACCACGATATCCAATTCCAGTTCTTTCGACAGACCGGCAGTTCTCGAAACATTGATGACGGTTTCGTAGTCGTCATAGATGGATATGGTATTGACCGTGTACAGCCCGTTCTGTTCAAAAACCGGGTCGGGCAGAATATTTATGTCCGAATACTCCACGTCGCAGCCGGTGAAAGGCAGCGCCAGGGCCGCGAGCGCCAGTATCTTAAAAAACTGTTTCATAGCGAATTTTCCATTTTTAAGTTTAACATGTGTCCGGCTGCGGCCATCAATAGTAGGGCGCCTGCACCAGCTGCGTGTTGAGCATGACCTCCGACGACTTGATGGGCAGGAAGTAGTGCTGGATGTCGAAGCGCTTGTTGGCCACCTTGGTCAGGGTGAAGAACGCCGGGTCGGTGGCACCCGTACCGCGCGACATGTCCAGCCCGTATTCGTCGTGGTTGAACTCGCCGTCGGGGCCATGGGCCGTGAACCAGCGGCGCACGTCGAAATAGCGGTTGCACTCCCACGCCAGCTCGATCTTGCGCTCGTGGCGGATCATCTCGCGCATCTCGTCCTGCGAATAGCTGCCCTCGTAGGCCGGGATGCCGGCACGGGTGCGGATTTCGTTGAGGTAATAGAGCGCTTCGTCCTGCCGGGAGGTGCCGTAGTACTCGTTCAGGGCCTCGGCGTAATTGAGGTAGACCTCACCCAGGCGGATGATGGGGAAAGGCACGTTGAGCATACGCGTCGCCTCGCTGGTCTGCTTGTTGCTGCGGTAATCCAGCGGGAGGTTCTTGCGCACGGAGAATCCCGAGGTGTTCTTGTCGCCCGGGGTGCTGCCGTTGCCGCTCAGCCCCGAGTACCAGAAATCGACCACGCCGTAACCGTCGGCATCCTGGTAGCTGTCGGTCTTGTTCTCATAGGCGTACGACAGGCGCTGGTTGGGGAAGTGAACCGAGGCATAGAACCGCGGCTCGCGGTCGACGAACATCCAGAACGTATTGGCGATGGTGCCGTTGCCGGCTTCGGCCGAGAACTTCTTGGAGGCGAACCACTCTTCGAGCGGGCGGCTCGGGCTGCCGTCGGCCATGAAGAAATCGTTGATCATGCCGATGGCCAGCGAATAGCGGCCGTTCCAGCCGTACCAGCGCGCCGGCAGGGCGCACATGCCGTACCACTGCACCGAGTTGGGGTGCCCCCAGATGATCTCGGTATTCTTGCCGGCGCCCCAGGTGGTCGTCACGGCGCGGAGGTTATCCACGATCTCATCGAACGTAGCGTCTGCGGCCGGTTTGAGCAACTGGTATTCGGTCATGTCGATGACCGTCTTGGCGGCATCGGCGGCATCCTTCCACAGCTCCTTGTCATAGGTCTGGGGCATGAGCACTGTGCCGTCGTGATTCGTCCAGTTCTTGTAGGCCGAATTGCCGTTGAAGAGCGGGCTGGCGACCATCAGCAGCATGCGCGACTGAATGGCCCGGGCGGCACCGATGGTGGGGAGCCCCAGCGTGAATTTCTCGTCGCGGGCGGCGGGCATGCCGTTTTCACAGGCCCAGTCGATCTCGCCGTTGATCCAGCGGACGCATTCGCCGAGCGTGTTGCGCGCCTGCGAAGCCCCGATCTGGTCGGCCGAACGGCTGGTCTCCACGATGGGGATCGGGCCGTAGAGGCGCAGCAGCAGGTAGTGGTAATAGGCACGCATGAAGCGGGCTTCGGCACGCATCGTGCGGCGGTCGATCTCGCCCAGTTCGGCGCACTTGTCCACGTTTTCGAGGAACAGGTTGCAGTGGCGGATGGCCTGGTAGTAACGCACGAAGAAATAGAGGTTGTAGCCCGTATAGCCGTAGTAGTTGTCGGGGCTCATCTTCCCCTCGGCGATATTGCGCACGTGCGATTCGAGAATGTAGGCCGATTCGTCGGTGCACCAGAAATAGGGAATCTGGCCGCTGTAATGCATCTCCTGCACCATGAAATCGTCGCTGTAAATGCGGTTGTACCACTTGGTGGTCTCGATCTTGGACGAGAAGATCTTGTCCATCGAGTTCAGGTCTTCGGGATCCTGATCCAGATAGTTGGCGCAGCCGGTAAACAAAAGGAGCGACGCGAGCATTAAATATACGATATTCTTTTTCATTCTTTAGGCTGTATTAGAAGGTTAAATTCACACCGACGAAAACCTGGCGCTGCATGGGATAGGCATCGGCACCCGTCTCGGGATCCCAGTAGTCGGAGATAAATTTGCTGACCGTAAACAGGTTCACACCCGTGGCATAGATGCGCAGCGAGCTGCACCGGAGCTTGCTGGCCCAGGCCGAGGGCAGCGTATAGCCGATCTCGACATTCTTCAGGCGCAGGTAGCCGCTGTCGCGCTGCCACCAGGTCGAAGTCTTGTAGTTGTTGGCATCGGCGCCGTAGGAGAGGCGGGGCGAGAAGGCGTGCGGATCGGGGTTGTCCACCGTCCAGCGATCCTTGAACATGGTCATCACGTTACCCATGAACTTCGGGCCGCGGTCTGCCTGGAACGGGTAGAAATACCAGCCGCCGCTCAGGTAGGAGGAACGGTTGGTTCCGCCCTGGAAGAGGAACGAGAAGTCGAAGCCCTTGTAGTTGAGCGACGCACCGAAACCGTAGACGATCTCCGGCATCGCGGGGTTGCCGATCCACGTCATGTCGGCCTCGGTGATCTTGCCGTCGTCGTTGAGGTCTTCGTAGCGGATGTCGCCGGCACGCAACTGCTGCTTGTCCAGGCCGAACTGCGTATAGTAGTCGGGCATGTTGTCCAGCTCCTCCTGCGAGAAGAGGTGCATGGCACGGTAGCCCATGGTCAGTCCGTAACGCACGCCGCGCTGATCCTGCCACGGATAGGCATAGTACTTGCCGTCGTCGATCACCTTGTTGCGGGCAAAGGTGAAGTTTCCGCGGACGGAGACGGTGAGGTCTTTGCTGAAACGCTTGACGTATTCGGCCGAAACCTCGAAGCCGCGGTTCTCCATCAGACCCATGTTGGCGTAGTTGGTATAATCCTTGGGAAGCCCCGAAATCTCCGAGAACTGGGGTGCGAGGAAGATGTTTTCACGCCGCTCGTAGAAGAAGTCGGCATTGATTTTCAACTCGTTGAAAAACCCGGTTTCGATACCGACGTTGTATTTGGTCGACACCTCCCACGTCACGTCCTGATTGGCCATGCGACCTTCGCCGATACCGCCGGCCCCTTGGTCGAAGTTGACGCCGAGGTTACCGTAACCGTTGGCGCCGCTGTTGATCGTAGCCAGGTAGATGAAACGCGTACTGGGGATCTGGTCGTTGCCGACCTGCCCGACCGACGCACGGATCTTGAACCACGTCAGCACCTCGCTGTTGCGCAGGAAGCTCTCCTCGGAGGCCACCCAGCCGATAGCCACGGCGGGGAATACGCCCATGCGCTTGCCCTTGGCGAAGTTCTCCGAACCGTTGAAACCGATGTTGGCCTCGATCAGGTAACGCTTGTCGTAGGCATAGGTAAGACGGCCGGCAAGGCCGAGCGAACGGTTGGGCAGCGACTTGAGGTAATCGCTCGTAGCCTCCTGCAACCGGTAATCCTTGGCGAAGCCGAGCAGCAGGCCGCCGACCTCGTGCTTTTCGCCGAACGTCCGGCTGTAATTGATCGCCGCCTCGACGTACTGCGTACGGGAACCGTTGCCGGACTGTTTGTAATTCAGGTACTCCTGTTTCTGGTCGGCCTGCCACTCGGTGCGGATCAGTTCGCCGTCCTGGTCGCGGCCCGTGGCCTCGAAGAAGTTGATGTTGCGCGCACGCTCCTCCACCGAATAATTCACGGCGTCGTAGGCGTAGCTCACCTTGGCCGAAAGGCCCGGGGTGATGAACGAGAAATCCTGGTTGATCGTCAGGTTGGCGCGAAGCGTATTGCCGGTGGTCTTCTTCCAACCGCGCTGCGTGAGCATGTTATAGGGGTTGTTCAGGCCGTCGCGGCCGGCCAGTTCGCCGTCCTTGAAGCGGACGGGGAAAGCGTTCGGCGCCGCGTTGATGATGTCGCGGTAGATGGCAGCCGATCCCTCGACGGGCTCCATGTTCTCGGTCACGTTGCCCTGCACGCCCAGATTCACCACCGTGGTCTTGGTGATGTCCATGTCGACGTTCGAGCGGAAGTTATAGCGTTTGTAGTTGACATTCTCGCCGTAACGGCCGATCTTGTCGCTCACCCACGAATATTTGCCGGGTTTGACGGCATACTGCCCCTCCTGGTTGTAGAAGGAGAGGGCCGTGAAGTAGCGGGCGAACTTGCCGCCGCCCGAGATGTTGGCGCTCACCTTCTCCGAAAGAGACACCTTTTTCATAAGGAGCTTCTGCCAGTCGACATCGGGATAGACCTCGGGGTCGGTCTGCATGCGCATGGCCTTGATCTCGTCGGCGCCGTATTTCAGTGCCGCCGAGGCATTCACGGCATCCACCGCCTCGTTGAACATTTCGGAGCGGGTAGCGGCGTCGACGAACGACAGGCGTTTGCTGGCGAACGAGAAACCCTGCTCGTAACGCAGGTCGATCCGGGCCGGGCCGTCGAAACCGCGGCGCGTGTTGACAAGGATAACGCCGTTGGCACCGCGTACGCCGTATACGGCCGTGGCGCTGGCGTCTTTCAGGACGCTGAACGACTCGATCTCCAGCGGGTCGACGTCGTTGAGAGGACGCTCGATACCGTCGACCAGGATCAGCGGATCGGGACTGCCCGTAAAGGTGGCGATACCGCGGATCCAGAACTGGGCGTCGTCCTTGCCGGGCTCGCCCGAGGTTTGCAACGCGACCACACCCGCCAGGTTACCGGCCAGCGTCTGGCTCAGCGACCGTACGGGGACGCGCAGCTCCTCGGGCCGGATCGTGGAGATGGCCCCCACGACCGATTCGCGTTTCTGGGTACCGTAGCCCACGGAGACGATTTCGACGCTCTCCATGCCGATGGCCTCGGGCTTGAGCGTGATCGTCACCGACCCGGCACCCTTCGACGCCACCTGTTGCGCCTCGTAGCCGACATACGATACCACGAGCGTGACGTTGCGGCCCGTATTCTTCAGGTTAAAGGTGCCGTCGACATTGGTCGCCGTGGCGATCGTGGTGCCTTTGACCATGACCGTCGCACCGATGACCGGCGCACCGGTCTCATCGAGCACACGTCCGGAGATGCCGGTGGCCTGCGCCCACAGCAACGACGCAGAGAACACGGCTGTCACAAGTAATAGTGCTTTCCGGGAAAAACGGTTAGTAGAAAAACTCATACACACTAATTTTAAGGTTAAAAAATAGGTTCGGTGGGTATCCCGGGGGAGGCCCCGCAGAAGGGCTGTCCCGCTGAAAACGAATTTAGGACGGGGCATCGGGATAAAAGTCCGCAGGGCACAACCAGGGGTCTGGAGTTACGATTTTTGCCTATTATGTACGATTTTATCCCGGATTTTTTTGCCGGATTCGCACGGGGCATGGTAAAAAAGGCTGCGGAAGGCATCCCGCCCGGGCGGAAGGAGGGATAAAAAAGCCGTACGGCGGAAATTCCGCCGCGCAGATATCCCCCGGGCAGTAGCGTATCACGGCATTTTATCCTATATTTGCCGTATGGACGAAAAATTAGTGTTCCGGCGCGCCCGCCCCGCCGACGCGGCGCGCATCATGGAGATCATCCGGCAGGCGCAGGCGCAGATGCGGGCACTGGGAAGCCTGCAATGGCAGGACGGCTATCCGGCAGCGGCCGATATCGGACACGACATCGCTTGCGGCTACGGATGGGTCTTCGAGAAACCGGAGGCGGAAAAGAGCCCCGAAGCGCGGGGAAGCGACGGCACGGGGGCTGCGGGTTTCCGTCCGGAAACGGCTGCCGCGCGGAAAATAACGGACACGGGGGAGGCCGGCGCAACGGGATCCGGCGCCGACGAAACGGCAGCGACGACGGAAGAGGCGACGGAAGAGGCGACGGAAGCGACGGAAGAAACACGCAAAGCGCGGGAGATGCGGGAGACGCAGGCAGCAAAAGCGGCCGCAGCCCAAGCCCAGGGCAACGTCGTCGCCTACGGCGCGGTGGTATTCGACGGGGAACCGGCCTACGACGCCATCGAAGGGGCCTGGCTCACCGACGGGGACTATGTCGTACTGCACCGCATGGCGGTGGCCGACGGCGAGAAAGGCCGCGGGGTGGCGACGGAGTTCATGCGGCGCGTCGAAGCGATGGCGTGCGGGCGCGGCACGGGCAGTATGCGCGTCGACACCAATTTCGACAACCGTTACATGCTGCGTATGCTCGGGCGGCTGGGGTTCGTCTATTGCGGGAAGGTACGCTACCGGAGCGGCGAACGGCTGGCATTCGAGAAAACCCTCGGGACATGAGGACATAAAATGAGGGAACCGGCCGCATGGCCGGTTCCCTCTTCAGGATGAGTGCGTCACTATGTCCTGAAACAACTCCCCGGGTGAAATATCATAATAATCACAAAGGTCAGCCAAGGTCGACAGCGTGATATCGGAACATCCGGCTTCGATCCGGCCGACATTCAGCCCGGTATCGAAACGCACGACTTCCTGAATCAGGTTACGCCTTCGTCTGGCTTTCGCCAGCCTGTCAGCAACCTGCCCGACAAAAAAGTCATTTCGTCGCTGCCTTTTCATAGTGCAAATTACCGCATTTATACCCTGATTTATAACTACAAATAAGTAGTTGGCAGGATGATACCGCTTCCACTGAAGTCCTGAGACGGATAATCCGCCGATTTCAGCCCGAATGCACTATAATCGCATCGTCCCGGAATATCCTGCAAACGATGACCCGGCCTTCACCCGGTTATAATGGACCATAAAAACAGGCCGTGCGAGATAACGCAGCAACCTGCCGTACCTTTCGGAATCCCCACTTCATATACAAATATACACAATAAGCGACTATTTGCTCCCTGTGAAGGGGATTCAAAATCCGGTTATTCGGCACAATACACAAAAAAAGCGGGCTGCACCTTGCAGTCCGCCTTGCCGGCACGGCAATCCCGCCCGGGAAAGGAGGTTATTCCTCCTCCTGGTAATAGACCTTGTAGAACTTGCCCTTTTCGTCCTCGCCCTGCTCCAGCAGGTTGCGGTTGCCGTGGACATAGATATGGAAATTGCGGTCGAGCTTGATGACGCTCTTATAGGCGCGCGCCTGTTTCCTGACGGCGGAATCGGAAATGGCGAACTCATCCTCGATACGGATCTCGCGATCCTGCTCGTACTCCTGTTTGTAGCGTGTGAAGCTCTCCATGACCTCGGGCTGGCGGATCACCTTTTCAGAAAAGTCGTCGAGCGAAAAACTGTCCTGCTCCCTGAAGTATTTCATCGTCTCGTTGAGCATCTCGGCCTGGTCGGCCTTCGACACGTCGAACTCCGCAGGAAGGTGCCTGGTCACGTATTTCTTGCACATGGCCAGGATGTTGTGCGTGTTGTGATAGTTGTCCTGCCGCGGGCGGACATGCAGGAAATCGTCGATCCAGTAACGCGCTTCCGCCCGGTTGGTGTTGTCCACGACGCAGACGGCGAAGCCTTCTTCGCGCTCGGTATCGAACACGAGGCACCCCTTGTCCAGTTTGTTGACGTCGATCCCCTGGCAGGAGAAGATATGCAGCTGCCCGTCCTGCTCCCCGACATCGAGGAACGTACCGCGGGTTTCGGACTTGAAAAGCCCGACGGCATCGACCGCATCGCCCCCGAAGCGGCAGCCGGTGAAATAGGCGACGTAAAATTCGCCGCCCTTGATCTGCGGGTGGGTACCCGCCTCGTAAAGGTGCCGGGCAAGGTTCACGGAGTTGTCGTAGAACGTCTCCCGGTCGTCGAACACCTTGCAGACGAAATTATAGACTTCGTTGCAGGCCAGGTCGGTTTCGTGGTGGAGGTTGTAGTACTCCTCGGATTTGAAACCTCCGGCGAAATAGGTGGTCAGGATCTGCATCAGGCCCGTGTCGCCGACCTGCCCGGACAATGCGGGGGAGACGAGCAGGGGCTCGTCCTTGGCCTTGTTCCCGACGATATGCACGGCCAGCGCCGCGATCCGGGTATCTTCCGTATATATCATGGTTGTGAACGGTTATTCGTAAAACGCAGGGCAAAGGTGGCAAAATTTTCAGCCCCGGCCAAGGAATACGGCCGTTATTTCCCGTGGCAGGCAGCTTGCACTCCCGATAATTTGCCTATTTTTGCAGGACGACAAATACCTGAAACCATGGAAAACAGAATCACTTCGCTGTTCGGCATACGCTACCCCATCGTCGCGGGCGGCATGATCTGGTGCAGCGGCTGGCGGCTGGCCGCAGCCGTGAGCGAAGCAGGCGGACTGGGGCTGATCGGCTCCGGCTCGATGACCCCCGACCTGCTGCGCGAGCATATCCGCAAATGCCGCGCGGCGACCGAAAAACCGTTCGGCGTGAACGTCCCGCTGATGTACCGCTACGCCGAAGAGATCATGGGCGTCATCATGGAGGAACGCGTGCCCGCGGTATTCACTTCGGCAGGCAGCCCGAAAACCTGGACGGCCCGCCTGCACGAAGCGGGATGCAAGGTGGCGCACGTGATTTCGAGCACGAAGTTCGCCCTGAAAAGCCAGCAGGCAGGGGTCGATGCCGTGGTAGCCGAGGGCTTCGAGGCCGGCGGCCACAACGGACGCGAGGAGACGACGACGATGGTGCTCGTACCCCAGGTGCGGCAGGCCGTGGCGATACCGCTGATCGCCGCGGGCGGCATCGCCACCGGGCGCGGTATGCTGGCGGCTTTCGCACTGGGCGCCGAGGGCATCCAGATGGGAACGCGGTTCGCGCTTTCGGAAGAGAGTTCGGCCAGCGACGCATTCAAGAAACTCTGCATCGGGCTGCAGGAGGGCGACACGATGCTCGCGCTGAAGAAGCTCAGTCCGACACGCCTGATCCGCAACGGCTTCTACCGTGCGGTCGAGGAGGCGGAGAACAGGGGTGCGACGGCCGAAGAGTTACAGCAGCTGCTGGGACGCGGACGCTCGAAACGGGGCATCTTCGAAGGCGACCTGACAGACGGTGAGCTGGAAATCGGGCAGGCAGCCTCGCTGATCCGCGAGCTGCCGACGGCGGGACGGATCGTCCGCGAAACCGTTGCGGAATACGAGGCCGGGCTGCAGGAACTTGTAAGGCAAGCCGGGCAGGGAGCGGCCCCTGCGACCGATGAGCAAGGGTACGCCCGGTAATCCGGTGGGTTCCCGCCGGGTCGGTTCCAGAACCGGCATCCAGACTCCGGATGCCCCGCAAGTAAGGTCGAATGAAAATGGTTTATTATCGATCCAGACCTCCGGAATCGGAGCAGCCAAGGATGGAAATGGCAAGCCCCCGGCAATATTTTCAATCAGCCCCTGTCCGACAGGACTCGGCAGGCAGGAGTACAGGACATTTGTAGGTGCCCAGGATCAGCCTGGAACTGCAATAATGCGCAAAAATTCGGAGAATATTTTGCACGTTTGGAAATTTTGTTTACCTTTGCACCACGATAATACGGGAAAGAAGTACTTCCGACCGCAATTATCGGGATGGTGCCATAGCTCAGTTGGTAGAGCAAAGGACTGAAAATCCTTGTGTCCCCGGTTCGATTCCTGGTGGTACCACGAAGAAAAACAACCACTTACAGCGATGTAGGTGGTTTTCTTTTTGTCCTTTCCGTAGCGGTTTTATGCACGTTTAAACAGGTTGTTTAAACCGTTGTTTAAACCATGAGGCCACAATCGAGGTCGTTTGCTACAAGTCCAAAGTATTGGCTAACAATGAATCACCGCTAATGTTACGAATCACGAAAGACCGTAAACTGAAATATTCCAGTATCGGTGTTTCGGTCAATCCTGCATTGTGGGATTTCGAGAAAAACAAACCGCGTCGTAATTGTCCTAATCGGTTGCAAATCGAACGTCTTATTGCTGGCAAGTCGAAGCTGCCTAACGGGCAAAGATGATCGAATTGCAGTCCGAGAGTAAAGAGTTTACGGCAATATCATTACATGAACGAGTATCGGATAAAGCGATAAAACGCACGGTCGGCAAGGCGTTCCAATCTCAAATCGAGAATTTGAAACAAGCGGGGAGAGGCTATCCAGACTCGCACCGAACGGTACGGACATAAAAAAACCCGGAAGCGTCACGACTTCCGGGCCCAGAAATGAGTATTAACCACTAAAGCGGCTTCTGGTGAACCGCATGATGCAGAGTTCTGCCTGCCTATTGTACAGGGTTCTTCAATTCGAACTTTTCGTAGAATGTACCGAACGAACCGGCACTTACGATATAACGGCAGTTGAAATAGTAAGTTTTGGTAGCCGCATCGTAATAGCTCGAGGCATCGGCATTCGACGAGGTGATGTAGACGGCGCCGTAATTGCTGTCGTCGGCGCCGATGTACTGCTCGGGGACGGTAATGTTACCCTCTTCGTCACAAATGAAGTTAAGTTCGATGTCTCCGCCCCAGTTCGGGATTTTATACATCGTAGTGCCTTCTTTCTGGTAAAGTTCGAGCCCGGGATCGACACCCGAGAACACGCTGTTGTAGGTATAATCGCCCGTACCCAGCAAATTCCACTTCACGACCTCCACATTGATGCCGAACAACGGACTGCCTTCTACCACTTTGTAGGGATCGGCATACTGCTCGTCCTCGATGGCCAGGCGCAGCGAAAATTCTCCGGATGCAGCTTCGTTGAGCGTGATCGACAACGTCGCGGTATCCTCGCCTGCGGCGAATTCTACGGAGGAAGGAACTACGAACAGGTCGCCCGTCTGAAATGCCGTGACGGGAACCGAAGCCGCCTGGGCGGTCTGCAAACGCATCACCGTGAGGTCGATCGTCGTGCCGGTCAGATCCTCGGGAGCTATTTCGTATTCGGACTCATTGAGTTCGGAGAAATACACCTGCATGCAATCCTCGGGAACAGAGGGCGCAGGCTTATAATCATCATCGTCCGAGCAGGCTGCAAAACCCAGCGAGAGTATCGCCACAGCCAGCATGTAGGCTAAATTACAGTAATATTTCATGTTGTTCTCTTTTTTCGGTTAGACACTGCAGTTATTCGATGACGTTTTCGACCGTATCCGACGGATCGGGGTTGTTCATACCGATCAGTGCGGGGTTGCTCGACCACTCGGTACGCGGGATCTGGCAGTTCCACCACGGAGCCCGTCCGTCGACCACGAAGCGGTAGCTATCCTCCTTGCAGTTGGAGTTGGCCAGGTCGATACCCAGCGCCAGGCGCTTCTTGTACCAGAACGGAATGCCTTCGCCCCAGAACTCGATGCGGGCCTGCAGACCGATCTCGTTCTGGAAGGCTTTGAAATCGGCCGACTGGCAGTTGTAGGACGCATAGCGGTAGGTCTGCATGAAACTGTTGAGCAATGCGATACCGTTCGAGAGGTTCGAAGCCGCGGTAGCCTCGGCCTCGATCAGGTACATCTCCTCGACGCGCATGAGCGGGTGATCGACGGCATTACCCACCGTATAGGTCGTATAATTGCCCTGTCCGGGACGGAACTTGATGGCAACGAGCGAGCCGGGCAATTTGGTCGACGCCGCGGAGTTGGGGTCGAAGAACTCCTTGTAGTCCGGACGGCAACTCTTGTACTCGTAGTAGTCGAACAGCCCGGGATCGAGCCACGAGTGCTTGCGGAAGTCGTCGTCGCTGATCAGCGCATAGAGCTTCGAGTTGATAGCGCGCCCCACGCCCTTGCCGCCATAGTTCGTCCACTGTTCCTCGCCCGACATGTGAGCCATGAAGGAATAGAGGTTGTGAACCTGTTCGGAGGTCTGGGAGGTACACCACATCCAGGCTGAGTTGGAGGTTGCGCTGTTGAAGCCGGTCGTGGGGTCTTCCCACTGCTCCTGCGTCAACGGCGTATAATTGCTCTGGTCGATGGCTTTGCGGGCATATTCGGCAGCCTTTGCGAAAGCGCCGTCTACACCTGCGGAGCCGCGCTCGAGCCATGCACGGGCGCTGATACCGTATACGACGCTCAGGTCGGGCATGGTCTTCACCGTACGGGTGTAGTCGGCCAACATGCGCTCGGCACGCTCCAGGTCGGGGAAAATCACCTGGTCGTAAACCTCGTCAACCGTAGCGCGGGGATTACTTTTCGACTGTTCCTCGGTCGTATTCTCAGTGACGATGCAGCACGCCAGCCCCTTGATGTTCTCGGGGATCGTATAGTTCTTGACCTGTGAGCCCGTGCACTCCTTGGCCTCGAACAGACGTACCAGATCCAGGTAGAATTGCGCCCGGAAAGCGAGCGCGATACCCAGATAGGCTTTCTGCTCGTCGTTCATGTCCTCCTCGGCGACCGCCGAGAGGGTGGAGATCACGTCGTTGCAGCTCTTGATCCAGCTATAATAGTTGTACCAGAACTGGTAGCCCGTCACATAGTCCTCGCTGAGGGCCACGTTGGTCATCCAGTTGGCGAACCAGTCGTAGCCCGAATTTCCGGCCACGACCATGTCGCCCGTCATGCTGGTCAGCGATACGTTGATCGCGGGGTAACCGAAATCCCAGGCCTGCGCGTAATTTTGACCGTAAAGAACCAACTGTGTGGGAATTGCGTTCACCATGGCCTGGAGCGCCGTAGTCGATTGGGCCACCTGGCCGGCCGTCGCACCGTTCGTGGGAAAAGTTTCCTTGATACAGCTGCTGAACGACAGCGAAGCCGCCGCCAGCGCCGAAACGGTTATATTTTTCAAATATCTTTTCATAAAATCTGATTTGTATGTACCCGTCAAAACTTAGAACTGAATGTTTATACCGCCCGAAATCGTACGGATAGGAGCATAGTTGGTGTAACCCGTGGTACCCGTGAAGCTGTAACGCGGATCGAATCCCTCGCGCTTCGACCAATAGTAGACGTTGTCGCAGGCCAGATAGACGCGGAGCCGCTCGACACCGAATTTACGGGTGAAGGAAACCGGAAGCGTATAACCTACCTGGATATTCGAAATGTTGAGATAAGAGGCATCCAACAGGAACCGGTCGGACAAGCTGGTGCTGGTGTCGTCGCCGTACTGGAAACGGGGAACCGACGCCGACGGATTTTCCGGGGTCCACGACTTGGCGATATCCTTATGGATGTTGGTGCCGCCCATCGAACCGTAAGGCGATGCCATGGCCGCAGCGTAACCCGAGTCGTAGCTCTTGCCGCCGATCTGGTAGGCGAACGCAGCCGAGATGTCGACGCCATAGAACTCGAAGGCCGTGGTGAAGCCGCCGTAGAGGTCGGGTAGGGACGATTCGCCCAGGTAGTTCGTAGCTTCGGAATAGGTCGTCGTGGTCGTGCGGCCCGTCACGTTGCCTTTGGCGTCCTTGACGTCCTTATACCACATCGAAAGACCCGTTTCCTGATCCACACCCGCATATTTGGGGATATACCACGTATAGTAAGACAAGCCTTCGCCCACGAATTTGTTGCCGTCGATATAGCCGTCATACCCTTCGACGGTCGCATTCTTACGCTCGGAAGCCAGCTTGGTGACCTTGTTTTTGTAGTGGGACATGTTCAGCGTGAGGTTCCACCGGAAATTCTTCGTCTGGATCGGGGTTCCGTGCAGGTCGATTTCGAAACCGCTGTTCCGCATGTCGCCGACATTGGCGTAGTAGCCCGAATAACCCATCGAAGGAGCTACCGAGAACCAGAACAGCATGTCCGAAGTCTTGCGGTTAAAATACTCAACGGTACCGCCCAGGCGGCCGCGGAAGAGTTCGAAGTCCACACCGGCGTTGATATTGGTGTTGGTTTCCCAGGTAATCAGTTCGTTACCTTTCTGCGAGAATACGATGGACATGTCCTCGCCCGACGGTTCGATCGAATAGTAGTCCACATAGAGGTAGTTCGAAATATTGTCGTTACCCTGCGAACCGACCGAAGCCTTGAGTTTGAGCATATCCACCCAATCGGCTCTGAACCACGATTCGCGGTTGATCAGCCACGCGGCGCTCGCCGACCAGAAATTACCCCAGCGGTGGTCGGGGTGGAAACGCGACGATGCGTCGCGGCGGTACGATCCGTTCAGGACGATGCGGTTGTCGTATTCGTACTCGACACGGCCGAAATAACCTTCGTTGTTGTATTCCGTCGTATAGGAGGCGGCGTTCTGCGTATCCACGACTGCACCGTTGAGCTCGTTGTTGTCGATCGAGAACATGTTCTGCTTGGCGCCGCTGAGCGTATAGCTCTTCAGGTTGTAGAATTCATGGCCGATCATCGCGCTGAAGCGGTGCTGCGTGCCGAACGTGTGGTTGTAGTTGAGCATCTGCTGCGCATTGACCTCGTAGGTACGCTGGTGCCCGACGACGACGCGGCCGGTACCGGCGAATTGGCCGTAGAAGGGATTCGTCACCGTATTGGAACGGGCTTCGTCGAGGTTCGTACCTATATTGACCGTCGCAGTCAGGTCGCGGTGCAGCTTGATGTCGGCGAAAGCCGTACCCGAGAAAGCGTTGCCGTTGGTGAGGGCGCTGTTCAGGCGGATGGCCTGCAAGGCATTGGAGTTGGGCAGGAACGGACGGTTCAGTCCGGCATTCATGCCGTCGCCGTAGTCGTACATTTTATACCCGTTGTCGTCCCTCATGATATTGCCGTTGCCGTCGCGCACGTAGACGGGGTAGATCGGGGCGATCTGGTTCGCAATGGCGAACACGTTGGTCGTACCTCCGGAGCCCGACTCGTCCTGCAGCGCCTTGCTCTCGTAGTGCGAATAGCTGGCGTTGGCCCCGACTTTCAGCCATTTCTTGGCCTGGTAGTCGGCGCGCAAACGGGCTGAGTAACGCGTAAAACTGGAATTGGCTACGATACCCTCGTTGTCGAGGTAACCCAGCGACGCATAGAAATTGGCGCGGTCGCTCGCGGCCGAAATATTTACATTGTATTCCTGACGCAGCGAGGTGCGGTAGGCCTCGTCCTCCCAGTCGTCGGGCCTCAGCCAGTAGTCCTGGCCGTTGTAAATGACTTTGCGGCCCAGCGTGGCGTTGGGGTTGATCTTGCCGTTCGTACCGATGAAATATTCGCCGTCGGGAACCGTATAAACCTGGTAGCCCAGACCGCCGGCGTTGCTGCTGGTGAGCAGGTTGTTGGCACGCATATGTGCCTGGTCGGCCGTACCGCTGGCCAGATAGTAGTTATACAGCGACTTGTAGTAGGTTTCGTAGTAATCCCCGGGATTATCTATATAATCGTAGAGCCGCGTGGCGCGGGAATTGACACCCCATTTGGCATCGAAGCTCACGACCGCCTCCCGGCCCTTGGCCCGTTTGGTGGTGATCATGATGACACCGTTGGCACCGCGCGCACCGTAGAGGGCGGTGGACGCCGCGTCCTTCAGGACGGTCAGCGTTTCGATATCCGACGTGTTGAGCATGTTCAGATCTCCCGAGTAAGGCACGCCGTCAATCACATAGAGCGGAGTCACGCCGGCCGAAATCGACGAGAGTCCGCGGATGAGAACCGTAGGTGTCGAGGTGGGATTACCCGACGAACTGGCTACCTGCACACCGGCTGCGGCACCGGCCAAAGCCTGTGCGACGTTCGAAACCTGGCGCTTGGCAATATCTTCGGCTTTCACGACGGTGGCCGAGCCCGTAAAAGCCTCTTTGGTCGTCGTACCGAACGCCACGACGATCACGTCGTCGATCGCCTGTGCGTTTTCTTTCAGCGTCACTGCGACATTGGTTTGCCCAGCAATCGCGATGGTTTCCGTATCATACCCGATGAACGAAACGACCAGTTTTCCGTTTGCAGGGGCTGCAAGCGAAAAGGTGCCGTTCGTACCTGTCGTGGTACCGATATTCCGGCCCTCGACCATGACTGTGGCTCCAGCCACCGGAGCACCGGCGGCATCGGTAACTGTACCGGAAACCTGCTGATTCTGAGCCATTGCAACGGCGCAAATCCCCAAAACAGCAATTAACGATAGTACAATTTTTCTTACCATAAGCGTTAATTTTAATTGGTTTTTTAAAATAAAAAGTTATCATTGTGCGTTAATTTATACAACACCATGATATTCAGCGCACAAGGTCTTTTCTGGCGCAAAATCGGCTAATCCAAACGTAATAGACTGATTAAAAGGCATTTGAATCTCCATAAATGCCATGTCGGATTGTAGCAGTGTTACTACAAAGTAACCGCTTCGCACAGGCTAACATCTGTACAATAAGATATTTAGACCGAATAATACGTTATTCGGGGGTTACTTAATCATTACCTTTAATGCGGTTTGCATATTGTTATTAGGTTAAACACAAAAGGTTATTTGAGCAATGAGAAACACGTTTAATGTATTGTTTTACATCAAGAAAAACGCGCCTCTCCGGAATGGGAACGCCCCGATCATGGGACGCATCACGATCAACGGGGAGCGGACGCAGTTTTCCACGCGCCTCTCGGTCGCACCCGAACACTGGGATGTCGGAATGGGGCGTGTCGCCGGGCGGAGCAATGCCGCAGGCAGGATCAACGAACAGCTTTCGAATATCCACTACCACATCGAAAGGTGTTACAACAAGTTATTCTACGAACAATCGTTCGTAACCCCCTTGATGGTCAAAGAGATGTACTTTGGAGCCAACCTCCGTCAGGAGACCGTGCTCGCCTTTTTCAGGCAGCACAACGAAGAATTCAACCGTATGGTCGGCATCAGCCGCAGCAAGGCCACATATTATAAATATAGGTGCGTCTGCAAGCATCTGGCAAACTACATCTGGGACAAGTACGACCGGAAAGACCTGATGTTCAAGGAGCTCAACCGGGAATTTCTCACGGGCTTCCACGCCTATATCGCAAAGGAAGCCGGGTATAAAAAAAAACACGATCTGGATTTACATGATCGCCCTGAAACATATCCTCATGCTGGCCCGCAGCAAGGGATATATGGACAAGGATCTCTTCGCAAATTACAAATTACAGAGCGAATTCGTAACACGCAACTACCTGACCATGGAAGAGATAACCCGTATGATGCAGTACGAGAGCGAAGACCTCACCTTACAACTTGTCAGGGACACGTTTTTGTTTAGTTGCTTCACCGGATTGTCCTATGTCGACATCCGAGGCCTGGTGCCGCAGAATATTCAGAAAATAAACAAACAGCTGTGGGTCAACACGACACGTCGTAAAACAGGGGCGGAGGTCAATGTGCGGCTGTTTACCGTCCCGTACAATATCCTGTTGAAATACATGCCCGCATCGGGCTCCGGACGGATATTCGACCTTCCGAGCAACGGGTGGTGCAATAAATGCCTCGACAAGATCGTTGCCGAAGCGGGGATTCCGAAAAAGATCACGTTCCATGCGGCCCGGCACACGTTTGCCACGACAATTACCCTTTCGCAGGGTGTCGCCATCGAAACAATCAGTAAATTACTGGGACATAAAAACATACGCACAACGCAGATCTATGCGAATATCACCCATTCGCATATCAGCGGAGAGATGGAACGCCTGTCAAAACGTATCAACTCGCTGTGCCCCGACTGGACGCCGTCGGGCATGCCGAACGAGTCGGAAAGGCTCTACTAAGTCACTTTTTTCACCCCTTGCATCCCCTTCCGGCTGGGGAAAATCCCGAAATCAACAAAAAACGCTTCGAAATGGCGATTGCAAATTGTAATCGCCACAGGCCTTATACGCGAAAAATCGTAAGCCGTCAACCACAATTTGAAAGATAGCTGTAACCGTGTTAATTTTTTTTAATAATTTATTTGTAAATGAGTTAGCAATCCGTTATCTTTGCTTGTGAACTTTTTATTTTAAAATTAATTTAAAATTAACGCTTATGGTAAGAAAAATTGTACTATCGTTAATTGCCGTTTTGGGGATTTGCGCCGTTGCAATGGCCCAGAACCAGCAGGTTTCCGGTACAGTTACCGATGCCGCCGGTGCTCCGGTGGCTGGAGCCACAGTCATGGTCGAGGGCCAGCATATCGGTACCACGACAGGTACGAACGGCACCTTCTCGCTTGCAGCCCCTGCAAACGGGAAACTGGTCGTTTCGTTCATCGGGTATGACACCGAGACCGTCGCGATCGCCGGGCACACCCATGTTTCGGTGACGCTCAAGGAGAATGCACAGGCGATCGACAATGTAGTCATCACGGCCTTCGGTGAAATCAAGAAGAAGGATTTTACCGGTTCGATCGCATCGGTTTCGGCCGGTGAAATATCAAAGACCACCGTTGCTTCCGCTTCGCGAATGCTGGAAGGTGCCGTTACCGGTGTGCAGTCGTACAGCTCTACGGGACAGCCCGGTGACGACGCTTCGATCATCATCCGCGGTATCGGTTCGATCAATGGAATCCAGACCGCACTGATCGTCGTCGACGGCGTGCCTTATTCGTCGGCGCTTTCGACGATCAACCCGCTCGATATCGAGTCGATCGTCGTGTCGAAGGATGCCGCTGCCAATGCGCTGTACGGTTCGCGTGCCGCAAACGGCGTGGTTTTCGTCACCACGAAGAAGGGAACGCGCAACCAGAAGGCCAACATCATGTTCGAAGCCAAGTGGGGTTGGAACCAGCAGGGTATCAAAGAGCATGAGACCATGCAGAACCCCGGCGACTATTACGAATATGTATACGGCGGGCTTTATAACTACCTTGAGGCGAATAATCCGGGGGCGAGCCATGCTGCGCTTGCCAATGCGGCGAACTCCAACCTCATGCCCGTGCTCGGAAACTACATGGCCTATAAGATTCCCGACGGTACGACGCTGATCGACCCCGCCACGGGCAAGCTCAATTCCGACGCGAAACTGCTCTATGCCGACAACTACGACGACTACCTGTTCACCAAGCAGTTCCGTCAGGAATACACGCTGAGCATCAGCGGCGGCAACGACAAGATGGACTACTACGTTTCGGGCAGCTTCCTCGAAGACCCCTCGTATGTAATCATGTCGGGATTCAAGCGTTACTCGGGCCGGGCCGCCTTCAATGCACAGGCCACCAAGTGGCTGAAGGTCGGGACGAACCTTTCTTATTCGCGCCGCGACATCGACAGCCCCGGCTATTCGGGTGCCAACACGGGTAACGTGTTCCTGTGGACGATGTGGCAGAACCCCACCGTGCCGTACTACGCCCGCGACCTGGACGGTAACATCCGCTACAATGCCGACGGCACGAAGATGTACGAACAGGGCAACGGCACGACCCTTTCGCCCTACGGTGCGACGCAGGATCAGTTCAACTCGTTCAACAACTTCGCGCACCCCGTGCAGTCGATGAGCCGCGATATCAACAACTCGGTTCGCGACAACCTCTACGCCAATTTCTACGGCGAGATCGTATTCCTGAAGGATTTCAAGTTCACGGCCAACTTCACGCTGGACAACGTGTACCGGATGGATACCTTCTATTATAACAATGAATACGGTACGGCTGCCACGCCGACCAACAACGGCCTTGTCGAGAAATACAACGATAACTATTTCTCGTACAACACCCAGCAGATGCTCAACTGGAACAAGACCATCAAGGAGAACCACAACTTCGACGTACAGATCGGCCACGAGTTCGGCAAGACCGACCAGCGTGTCGTGGACGCCTACAAGAAAAATATTTTCTACCCGGGCATCCCCGAACTGGGCAACGCCGTTTCGCAGTATAGCAACGGCTCGACCTCGAGCACCGTGGTGACCGCCATCGAAGGCTATTTCGCACGTGTGAACTATAACTACGCCGGCAAGTATTTCTTCTCGGGTTCGTACCGCTACGACGGATCGTCGCGCTTCAAGTACGACAAGTGGGGCCACTTCTGGTCTGTGGGCGCCGCATGGCGTATCAAGGGCGAGAGCTTCATGGACAACGCTACGTGGGTCGACGAACTGAAACTGCGCGTCAACTACGGTGTGGCCGGCAACCAGCTTTCGGCTTCGTATCCCTACACCAACCTCTGGACGATCGGGGAAACCAACGGCCAGATCGGCATTACGCAAGCCAGCACGGGTAACCGCAATCTTTCGTGGGAACGCAACTACCAGATCGACCTGGGTATCGACTTCCGCCTGTGGAACCGTTTTTACGGTACGGTCGACTACTATAACCGCCGTACGCACGACCTGATCTGGAACCGTCCGACCCCGTCGTCGACGGGCCTTGCGAGCCGCCTGGAAAACGTCGGTATCCTGGCTAACCGCGGTTTCGAAATCGACCTGGGCGTGGACATCCTCAAGCATAAGGATCTCTACTGGAACTTCGCGGTCAACGCCTCGTTCGCACGCAACCGCCTGATCGACTATCCTTCGGAGCTGGGCAACCCGGCGTTGGGCGGCGACTACATCAGCGGTAGGTTCCTGCGCGGCAAAGGCAAGTCCTACTACAACCTCTACCTCTTCAAGTTTGCCGGCGTAGATCCCGAAACCGGCCAGGAGACGTTCTGGAAAGATGTCGTGGACGGCGAAGGCAAGGTTACGGGCCGTGAAAAGACCTTCAATATCAACGAAGCCACGCAGTATGAGATCGGCGATGCGCTGCCCGACGTGACGGGTGGTTTTCGCACCTCGTTCCGCTGGAAGAACTTCGATTTCATGCTGGCTGCGGCTTACCAGATCGGCGGCCGCCAGTGGGACGGCAACTCGGCCAACGTATATAGTCCGGGACGTGCCGGTTTTACGGTCTCGCAAGACCTCGTGGGCAACACCTGGACGCCGGAGCATACCAATGCCAAATTCCCCAAGCTGATGTTCAACGGCACCTGGAATTTCGTAGGTTCGAACTGCGACTACCTCTACCGCGATGCTTCCTACTTCAGCCTCAAGACGATCAACGTCGGCTATACGCTGCCCAAGCGCTGGACGTCGAAGATCTGCATCGAGTCGCTGCGTGTCTTCTTCGCCGCCGACAACCTCTACTTCACCTCCGCGCATACGGGCTTCGACCCGCGTACCGCTTACGCAGGACAGAACGCATTCGGGTTCCCGCAGGCGAAGACCTTTACTTTCGGTATTACGATGAACTTATAATAAACGAGATATTAGCGTATGAAAAACATAGTATATTACATCGCAATAGCTACGGTGCTCCTGTTCGCATCCTGTGCGAGCGAGCTCGACACCGAGCCTTCGGGCAGCCAGGTGTCGGATGAGCAGCTGGGCGAACTGATCAAGGAGAATGCCGACCTCGTGCTCGCCCCCATGATGCAGGGAGCCGTCAACTACATGCATACCGGCAACCGCCAGGCAACGACCAACGACCGCGGATTCATGGTCTGGAATCTGGGTATGGATTTGCAGGGCAACGATATGGTGCTCACGAAACTGACCAACTGGTTTGCCGACGAATATATGTTCGAAAGCATCCGCGCCCAGACCAATGCCTATACGGCAGACCGCTGGTACTGTTACTACAAGATCGTCTATCAGTCGAACCAGATCCTCGACCTGATCCCCGACGATGTTACGGGCAAGGCGCTGGTATATAAGGCTCAGGCGCTGACCTACCGCGCGCTGGCTTACTATTACCTGATGTGCGTTTACCAGGACGACTACATGCACGGCGGCAAGGATAAGGCGGGTGTCCCCCTCTATCTGACCGTCGAGGGTGCCAAGGGACGCACCCCGTCGACCGAGGTTTACAGCACGATCACGACCGATTTGCAGAACGCCATCGCGCTGTTCGAGCAGGAAGGCTACGATCCCAAGAGTTCGACGGCGGACATCGACCAGACGGTTGCGAACATGGTGCTGGCGCGCGTGGCGCTGACCACAGGCGATTACACCACGGCAGCCAATGCTGCCGGGGCGGTGATTTCGGCAGGCTACTCGCTCATGAACGAGGAGCAGTATACGACTTCGGGTTTCCAGAGCACCTCGCTTCCCGAGACCATCTGGGGCTACACGTGGGCTGCTTCCACGTCGCTCGGCAACCGTTCCTTCGCATCGTTCATGTCGATCACGGCCGTGGACAATGCCAACAACAAGGGTATCTACATGGCTATCGACGACCAGCTCTACAATCAGATCGCAGCTACCGACTACCGCAAGAAGAATTTCAATGCGACCGAGACCACGGTCGGGGAGTTCACCTATCCGGCCTATTCGAACGTCAAGTTCAACACCCCGACCTACGAGGCTGACGAAATCTACATGCGCCTGTCGGAGGCATACCTGCTGAAGGCCGAGGCCGAAGCCCGCGGCGGCAACAGTTCCGCAGCCCAGCAGACGCTTTACGACCTGGTGTCGAAGCGCGATTCGGGTTATGCAAAGTCCTCGAATACGGGCGAAGCACTGCTGAAGGAGATCTTCCTGCAGAGCCGTATCGAACTCTGGGGTGAGGGGCACGAATTCTTTACCAACAAGCGCTTCAACGTCGGTGTAGACCGTACGGCATCCTCCAACCACACGCACAAGCTGGTCAAGGCTGCCGGCAAGGAATTCACCTACCAGATTCCGCTGTCGATCGAGCTGAACAGCAATCCATACATCAATGCGGCCGACCAGAATCCGCTTTAGTGGTTAATACTTATTTTCTGGGCCCGGAAGTCGTGACGCTTCCGGGTTTTTTTATGCCCGTACCGTCCGGTGAGCAGTGTGCGTATTGATAGCCCCTCCCTGTCGCTGCCGGGATTCCGGCAGGGGGGCTTATGATGCCCGGGATAGCGTTACGGCATCCGGAGTATTGCCGCGATGCCCGGCGGAATTACCCGGATAAATCCTGATACGGGTTCCGGCAACTGTAATCCATACGGATTTTTTGGATTATATTGAGTCATATTATTCCATCCCGTTGATTTTCGGGGAATCGCAGGGCATTACCAGTCGTTTCCCGGTTATGTATTGGTAACTCAAGATATATGGCAAGCAGTCGTTAATATGCTGTAAATTAATTTTATACACCGCACCCTCAGGTAACTTTCAAGTTACCGCGCCTTTTCAAAACCGGATCGCAATCTCGCGTTCACTCAACTATATATATGATATTCAGTATCTTACCAGAATCGTAAAATCCTGCTCACAGGCTGTTGAGTTTTTATTTTAAAATTAATTTAAAATTAACGCTTATGGTAAGAAAAATTGTACTATCGTTAATTGCTGTTTTGGTGCTCGGCGCATATGCATTCGCCCAAAACAAGCAGGTCTCCGGTACAGTTTCTGACGCAAACGGGAATCCCGTTGCGGGCGCTACTGTCATGGTAGACGGTACTTCGATCGGTACTACGACCAACGCGGCAGGCCAGTACTCACTTTCGGCTCCGGCTGACGGCACCCTTTCGGTGACGTTCATCGGATATGTGGGGCAGCAGCTCCCTATCGCTGGCAAATCGCGCATCGACGTGACTATGCACGAAGATACACAGGCGATCGACGACGTGATCGTCGTGGCGTTCGGTACCTCCAAAAAGGAGGCGTTTACCGGTTCTGCGACCGTCATCAAGGCGGACGACATCGCCAAGTCGCAACAGTCGAACGTCGCCCAGTCGCTGGCCGGTAAGGTTGCCGGTGTCCAGATATCCAACGAATCGGGTAAACCGGGTGCCAACCCGATCGTCCGCATCCGTGGTTTCAGTTCGATCAACGCCGAGAAAGACCCGCTGTGGATCGTGGACGGAACTCCCTACGAAGGAGACCTGAACAACCTGAACCCCAACGACATCGAGTCGATGACCGTCCTGAAGGACGCCGCATCCAACGCCCTTTACGGAGCACGTGGTGCCAACGGTGTCATCATGATCACGACCAAGAAGGCCCGTGGCCAGGAAGCTACCATCTCGGTAGATGCCAAGTGGGGTGTGAACTCACGCGCAATGGAGTCCTATGATTATATCAAAAGCCCTGCGCAGTACTACGAAACCTACTATTCGTCTCTCAGCAGCTACTACCGCTCGCAGGGTATGAGCGAGAGCGCCGCACACGCCATGGCCAATAAGAACCTCGCCGCTTCGAAAAACGACGGCGGTCTGGGCTATATGGTTTACAGTGTCCCCGACGGCCAATCGGTTATCGGCACCAACGGGAAACTCAATCCCAACGCCACGCTGGGTAACCATATGTTCTACAACGGCCAGGATTATCTGCTCACGCCCGATGACTGGGAAGACATCGCTTTCCGCTCCTCGATGCGCCAGGAATATAACGTCAGTGTATCGGGTGCTACGGATCGCAGCACGTTCTATGCTTCGTTCGGCTACCTGAACAACGAAGGTATCACGGAAAATTCGAACATGGAGCGTTACACGGCACGTCTGAAGGCAGACTATCAGGCCAAGAAATGGCTGAAGGTCGGTGCCAACGCCGGTTACGCAAACTTCACCTACAATTCGCTGAGCGGTGACGGCCAGGGCAATTCGTCGGCCAACATCTTTGCGTTCACTACGTCGGTAGCTCCGATTTACCCGCTCTATGTCCGCGACGGGCAGGGCAATATCATGAAGAACGACGCCGGCATCACCATGTACGACTACGGTGACGGCATGAATGCCGGACTGACCCGTCCGTATATGCCCAATGCCAACGGACTGTCGGATTCCCGCCTGAACACCAACCGTTCGGAAGGCAATGCCTTCAACGGCACGGGATTCTTCGACATCCTGTTCCTGAAGGATTTCAAATTTACGTTCAATGCGGGAATTTCGCTCGACGAAACCCGCCAGACGACCGTACAGAACCCCTATTACGGACAGTTCGCAGGGGAAAACGGTATCATAGGCAAATACCATACGCGTGACTTCTCGCACAACCTCCAGCAGATCCTCAACTACACGAAGGTCATCGGCAAGCACAATATCAACGTGATGCTCGGCCACGAATACTACCAGCGCAGGCAGTACCTGCTTTACGGCAGCACGGCCAACATGTTCTCGCCCGACAACGACGAACTGGCCGGTGCCGTGATCGACAAGCAGGGCGCAACATCGTATGTCACCACCTATAATAATGAAGGCTATTTTGGGCGCGCACAGTACGATTACGACGGCAAATACTTCGCCTCGGCCTCATACCGCCGCGATGCCTCGTCGCGCTTCCACCCGTCGCACCGCTGGGGTAACTTCTGGTCGGTAGGTGCCGCATGGATCGTTAACAAGGAGAATTTCATGTCCGGGACGCACAGTTGGCTCGACATGCTGAAGGTCAAGGCCTCGATCGGTTCGCAGGGTAACGACAAGATCGGTAACTACCGCTATGTGGATACCTACCGCCTCGCCTCCTCGAACGGCGAAATGTCCGTGGCATTCCTGCAAAAAGGTAATCCCAACATCACCTGGGAGACCAATACCAACTTCAACGCCGGTATCGAATTCGGCGTGCTCCAGAACCGCATATCGGGTAGCATCGAGTATTTCAACCGCAAGACGACCGACATGCTGATGGCATTCCCCACGGCTCCGTCGCTGGGTTACTCGTCCTACTATGCCAATGTCGGCGACATGTCGAACAAGGGTATCGAGATCGACCTGAACTTCACCCCGATCCGCAGCAAAAACGTGCAGTGGGACATCAGCGTGAACCTGACGCACCTCAAGAACAAAATCACCCTGCTGCCGCCCGAGCGCCGCACTTTGCAGGTCGACGGCTACAACGGTTACACCAGCGGCATCTATTTCTACGGACAGGATCTGCCGATGTATACTTTCTACATGAAGAAATACGCAGGCGTCTCGGAGGACGGACGTTCCATGTGGTATAAGAACGAGGGCGATACCCGGACTACCACCACGGAATACTCGGAAGCGGACGATTACCTCTGCGGCAATGCGATCCCCGACCTGTTCGGCGGTTTCGGCACGAGCGTTTCGTTCTTCGGATTCGATTTCGGCATCAACTTCAACTACCAGATCGGCGGCAAAGTCTACGACTCGGGGTACGCAGCGGCAATGAGCGTTCCGACCTCGACCGGCAGCATCGGCGTGAACTGGCATAAGGATATGCTCAAAGCGTGGACACCGGAGAATCCGAATTCGAACATTCCCCGTCTGCAATACGGCGATCTGAATGCGACCGATACGTCCGACCGTTTCCTGACCGATGCCAGCTACCTGACTCTGCAGAACATCAACTTCGGCTATACGCTGCCGTCGAAATTCACCCAGAAATTCGGAGTCGGCAAGTTGCGCATCTATCTTGCCTGCGAAAACGTCTTCTATTGGTCCAAGCGTAAGGGACTGGATCCGCGTTACGCCGACAATACGGACAGCCAGGGTGTTCTGGGTACTGCCAACGCAGCGACCTACTCTCCGATCCGAACCATCTCGGGTGGTATCAATATTCAATTCTAAATCCATAACCAGCTAATTATTCGGATATGAAAAATATACTGAAAATATCTATAGCGGCTCTTGCCTCGGCAGCACTGCTCAGCGGGTGCATCAAGGAGACGTTCCCGACGGACAGGGCTACGTCCGACCAGCTCGCCGGGTCTTCAACAGCCCTCGAAGCTATGGTGAAAGGTATCCCCACCGCATTGATACAGCCGAGGTCTCTTTCTGCCTATGACAAGATGCACTGGAACTTCGCGCTGCCGGCCATCCACCTCGCTACGGACTCTGCGGCCGGTGAGATCGTCATAACGGGCGATACGGGCTACGACTGGTTCAGCCAATGGGGTGCCAATAACTCCCTCGGCGACAACTATGCAGTCGGCGACCTGCCCTGGAAAAACTATTACACATGGATCAAGGCGGCCAACGATATCATCAGCACCATCGACCCGGAAGCTCTCACGACCGCGACCAAACATGTCCTCGGCTTTGCCTACGCATACCGGGCCTCGTTCTACCTCGACTTGGTACGCATCTATGAATTCAAGGAGAACAAGTATACCTCCGGCGATGGAGTTGTCGGCCTGGCAGTGCCCATTGTGACGGAAACGACGACCGAAGCGGAAGCCAAAGCCAATCCCCGCGCTACGGCGGCCGAGGTGTACGAAAAAGTAATCTTCCCCGACCTCGAAAAGGCGGCGGCATACCTTTCCGATTACTCGGCGGCAGATCCCTATACGCCCAGCCTGGCAATGGTCTATGGCCTCCAGGCCCGTGCATATCTGGAGCGCGGAACTTCCGACAACGACTCCGAGGCTTACAAGAAGGCTGCCGAATATGCCCGTAAGGCTATCACAACGAGCGGCTGTACTCCCTTGACCCAGGCACAGTGGGAAGACCCCACGACCGGCTTCAATAGTGCGACGGCCAACAACTCGTGGATCTGGGGCCTGCCGATCACCAGCGACAACGTCACCAACCTGATGAATTTCCAGGCCCACATCGGCAACGAGGAGTCGTGGGGCTACGGACACCAGGTGGGACGCGCCATCGACAAGGAGTTCTATACCAAAATCGACAACAAGGATTTCCGCAAGCACTCGTGGCTCGATCCCGACCGCAACTTCTACGCGTACAAGAGTTGCCGCCCCAACGGCAGTGCATATTTCGCTACGCTGAAGGATTACGTCAACATCAAATTCCGTCCCGCACAGGGAGCTTACAGCGACTACAAGATCGGCGGTGCTACGGACATCCCGTGCATGCGCGTCGAAGAGATGTATCTCATCGAAGCCGAAGCTACGGCCCAGAGCAATCTGGTCGCAGCTCGTGAGTTGCTCAATACGTTCATGAAATACCGCATTACCGACGGTTCGTACAGTTGCACCGACCGTACGCCGACGCTCAAGAGTTTCATCGAGGAACTGATCACGCAGAAGCGCATCGAGTTCTGGGGCGAAGGTATCATCATGTTCGACCTGAAACGCCTGGATATGCCGATGAAGCGTGGTTACAAAGGCACCAACTCTCCCTCGGATTACCGTCTGAATACCGACGGCCGCGCTCCCCACTGGAATTTCGTCATCACCCGTGGTGAAATCCAGAACAATCCCGCCGTAGTCAACAACCCCGACCCCTCGGGTAAGATTCCGGTTTGGACAGAATAGGTATCCGGAGAATGCAAAATTTGCTTTAATTCCAAAGATCGAATAGTATGAAAACAATCAAATATTTATTGTTCGCGTTCATAGCACCCTTCGTATTGGCAGGATGCTCGGACGACATCAAATATACTCCCGGAGAAGGCGAAGATCCGGACTGCTACGGCGTATATTTCCCCTCGCAGGAATATGCCACAGACAATGAACGCGATCCGGCAGAGCCTACGACCCTGCCGTTCACGGCCAAGCGCAAGAACTACAAGGATGCGATCACGGTTCCCGTGGAAGTCACCGGCACTCAGGACGGCATCTTCACTGTTTCGGAGATCAAATTCGAAGCAGGACAGGAGGAGACCGAATTTACCGTGGATTTCCCCAATGCCGAGATCGGCAAAACCTACGAATGTTCCATCCGCGTGACGGACAAGAAATACGCGCAGCTATACGGGGAATATTCCAACGGGCTCGATTTTAGCGTCACCCGCGTACAGTGGAACCTCGTGAAGGGTCCCAACGGTGAAACCAAGGGCACGTGGCGCGACGATTTCTTCACGGCGATAATGGGCTCGAACATAAAGGAAAACGGTGTCCCCAATGCAGAAAAGGCAGTCGAGATTTACGAACGTGCCGACATGAAGGGGTACTACCGTATCCAAAACATCTACGACGAAGCCTACATGGCCAAGATCGTCGGTGTAAGGTACTCCAACGTACCCTCCGTTCCTACCTATACCATCATCGACGCACGGGATCCCGAAAAAGTATGGTTCCCGGTACAGCCGACTGGTTTTGAGATCAACGACGTCGGATACGAAGACAACGGCGCATTCGTGATCGTTTCGTTCTGCCAGGAGAATTATCCCACCATGGCTTCCGCCACGATGTACGGTACGCTGGAAAACGGCGTCCTCACCTTCCCGCCGAAAGCGATCCTTCTGACGACACCTTCGCTATGGGAAGCAACCAGCTACTTCAAGGCCAATACCGAAATGACCCGCCTGTTATTCCCGGGTGCAGTAAGCTACGATTACTCGGTAGCCTTCGAGAAGTCGGCGCCCGCAGACGGCAAGGTCGCCATCACGGCTACGCTCGGCAGCGACGTCGACAAGGTGAAATATGCCTTCTTCGAGGGTGCGCTCAGCGAGTCGCTCGCTGCGGCCAAATCGGGAGATATCGACGCAGGTACGACCCCGAGCGAGGAGATCACGGCTTCGGGTACGATCACCGCCGTCATGGAAAAGACCGGTATCTACACCATCGTCGGCAACTCTTATGACGAGAAAGGCAACCTCCAGAAATACGGGTACGTATCGTTCGGTTACGTCAAGGCCGGGGAGGAAAAACCCGTCGTGATGAGCGTCCGCACAGAGCTTACGTGGGAGAAAGAGTCTGAAGGCCACACCCCCGAAAACTCGATCAAGGGGATCCTGTTCGGCGAGGAGATCGCATCGGGCTACATCGGCCTGTTCACGACGGCTTCGACCCAGGGCATGAACGAATCGCAGCTGATCGCCGGTGTCAAGGCATCCGGCAAGGCATTGACCGCCGAACAGCTCGAAAAGATCAACGATACGGGCTACGCTCCTTTCTATGTTGGGCTGTCAAAGGGTACGAGCTACACACTGCTGGTATACGCCGACAACGGTTACAACGGCAAACTGTTCGCCGTAGAACAGACTACTGCCGGCAAGGCAGATCCGCTGCAGCGTAAATATACCATTGACGATCTTTATACCTTCTCTAATAAAGCCCAGCTCTTCAAAACATGGGATCTGTGGGGCATAAACAATGACGGCTCCGGCAAAACGAATCGCTCGAAGATCGGCCAGGTCGTATTCTCGGAAAACGAGACCGACGATACCAGCAATCTGGATGCAATCAATGTTGCGGGCCTCTCGCTCGGAGCCAATAACGAAGACACGGTTGTCTGGGAGTGGTACAACGGGATCATCTATGTTCTGAAAGGGCAGCCCATGGGCACCATTCCGTACCAGGGAGCGACGCTCTATCTCAAGTATTACATTCTGGACAAAGAAACGAGCATGGGTGCGGACACAATCGACGGCATGATGGTCGGAGGTGTCACGGAAGACGGGTACCTCGCCCTGATTTGTAGCCCCGACTTCTCAGACAAGTATAATTTCGACACCATATTGGTCAGGGCGTACACGGATGCCAACTATACGAACTCGATCGGCAACTGGGAAAGCTATACCTCCCCGCTGATGGTACCGGCGACCGGTGGCAACACGGGAGCAGCTGCGCCGCGCAAGGTTGCTTCGGATAAGATGCTGACCCTCTCGAAGGAAATTTCCATCAACCCCTCGAACTACGTCGAACTGCGCGGCCGCGAACGTGCCCACGCCCTGATCGACGAATTGTTCGGCAAGCCCGTCAACCGCGGCGCGAACCCGCTCGAAGGTGAGGTGTCCGTTCGGATCGCAACTCCCGCGATGAGTTCATTCTCCGAAGGTTTTGTACCCCGGGCAAACAGCCTGCAAAGCGGAGGCATGGAGAAAATGCCCCTGAAAAAAATGGCTAAATAATTTCAGTCGTTCACCCAATTAGTGATCAAGAGCGGTCTCCCCTTCCATCGGGGAGGGGAGACCCTCAAAAAAATAACTCGGATTATGATTGATAAAAAATTACTACTCATTGCAGCGCTTCTGCTGGCGAGCTGTACGTCCGACCTTATGACCGAAGGTAGCGACGGCGGTTCGCAAAACACCGCCGCATCGCATAAGATCGTCAACACCTCGGTCAATGCCGAGGCCGGAAGCCTGCTCGTCTATTTCGACGACGCAGCCATCGGCAGCCTCGAACAGGCCGCCGAAGCCGCCGCCAAGACACGGTCGGTCGCTACCCGCGCGGGTATCGTCTCCGTGGATGAAATACTTTCGGAGCTGAACGTCAGCTCCCTGAACCGCCTGTTCCCGGTAGACACACGCAACGAGGAGCGCACACGTGCGGCCGGCCTGCACAGGTGGTACGAATTGCAGTTCGACACCGAAGTCGACCTGGATCTCGCCGCACAGAAACTGTCGGCCGTAGCCGAAGTGGCGAACATCCAGTTCAACACGAAGCTCGAAAAAATGTGGGACGGCAAGGCCACCCCGCTCCGTTCGGATGCGCCCGCCATGTCGGCAGGCACACGTTCGATCGTATGGCCGTTCAACGACCCGGAATTGAAGCGCCAGTGGCACTATATCAACAAAGGCGACAAGGCCGTGGCACAGACCGCGCGCGAAGGTGCGGACATCAACGTGGAAGAGGCATGGAAACTCACGGCCGGAGATCCCAAGATCATCGTAGCCGTAGTCGACGAAGGCGTGAAATATACGCACCCCGACCTGGCTGCGAACATGTGGGTCAACACCAGGGAGATGACCGGAACCACGGGCGTCGATGACGACGGCAACGGTTACGTGGATGATTATTACGGGTACAATTTCGTTACGAACGGCCCCATCTCCTGGGATGTGGTCGACGCAAAGGGCGACGGCGACTCCGGTCACGGGACGCATACCGCAGGCACGGTAGCGGCGGTCAACAACAACGGCATCGGTGTCTGCGGAGTAGCGGGCGGCTCGGGCAACAACGACGGTGTACGGATCATGTCGTGCCAGGCCCTGTCCGGCACCGCAGCAGGTTCGGGCACGACGGCCGTCATGGCAAGGGCATTCAAATACGCGGCCGACAACGGTGCTTCGATCATCCAGTGCTCGATGGGTATCAAGGGCGGTGGCTACACCTCCGACGACCAGTACGCCAAAAATGCCAAAGCGGAGCACGACGCACTCGCCTATTTCATCGCCACGTCGAACTGCGACGCGATCGACGGCGGTCTGGTCATCTTCTCGGCCGGCAACGACGCACTCGACCGTGCCGGGTACCCCGGGGCGTTCCGCGATTATATTTCGGTAACCTCGTTCTCGCCCGACTTCCTGCCTGCAAGCTACACCAACTACGGCCCCGGCTGTAACATCTCGGCGCCGGGCGGCGACGCTTACATTGCAAGCAATTCGACCGCTACGGTACTTTCGACGATGCCTTCGGAAATGAACGAGGGTTCGGACTACGGATACATGCAGGGAACCTCGATGGCCTGCCCGCACGTGTCGGGCGTGGCAGCACTCGGACTCTCCTATGCGCTGAAACAAGGCAAGCACTACACCCGCAACGAGTTTATCAGCATGCTCCTCACCTCGGTGAACGACATGGAACGGTATCTCGACGGCACAAAGGAGTCGAACGGCACGATGTACCTCGAAAACTACCGCAAGCAGCTGGGTACAGGCGCAGTAGACGCTTATCAACTGCTGATGCAGATCGAAGGCACGCCGTGCCTCAAGGTCGGCGTAGGGGCTGAAGAACTCGTTCCCCTGACGCAGTTCTTCGGTGGCAGCGCAACGAACCTCACCTACACCGGTGTTTCGATGTCCGCAGCCGACATGGCCAAATTGGGGATCGAAACCTTGCCCACAATGGCCTACGGCAAACTGAAGATCAAGTGCACCAAGTCCGGCGTAGCGAAGATTACGGTTACGGCAATCGGCGGCGGCGACAAGGTCGGTACAGGTACCGTGATGGGCGGCATGACGATCACCAAGGAGTTCGCCATCATCGCCCGCGGCGTACAGGCCGGGAACGGAGGTTGGTTATAATACGAATTACGATAACAGCAAAAAGATCATGAGAAAGACTATCTATATTCTCTTTGCCATACTCGGCATGAGCCTGTTCGCAGGGTGCGACGACGACAAGAAAGATAACAACACGCCGTTGGCCAAGCAACTCGTCGGAGAATGGCGCCTGACCTCATGGACAGGCCAGGCTCCGCAGGTGTTCGACGCCTACATCGCATTTGACGGAGGGTCGTTCACCATCTACCAGAAGATCGAATCCGTAAAGTACCAGAAATACACGGGCAGCTACTTGCTCAAAGGCGATGTACTTTCGGGAAATTACAGCGACAACACTCCCTGGGGAAGCTCGTACACGGTCACGGCAGACGAATCGTCCAACACCATCACGCTGACCAGCACGGCCGACACCGGCGACGTGTGCGTATACACTCGTGCGACGATTCCGGAGTCGGTAAAGAACGACGCGGTGAGCATGCAGGGCGTACGCTCGGATTTCTTCCGGTTGCTCTAAGCCCCGGCTTGTAATATTTCCAAAGCCTTCGGTAAATGCCGAAGGCTTTTTTTCATACATATACCAAACTAATGCACAGCAAGTTAAGCAATTAAAAGAAGAAGCTCGCGCGGCCAACGCCGCAGGCACCCGGCCGGCCGGAAAGCCCTCAGTGCAGCCGCCCCATCACGCGGGAATTGTTTTTTTCGGAAACAGATTTTACGCATATCCGAAAAAACGGTTATCTTTACGCAAATTTTTAATACCGGACGATAGGGAAAATCAGGCATGCAGGAAGGCCCGCGCCGTTCCGCTTTGGCATATTTTTCACTATCTTTGAAACAAATACGTCACGAACCATGAACATCACCGAAATTTTGCCCGGCATCCATTACGTCGGGGTCAACGATCGCACAACCACCCGTTTCGAAGGTCTCTGGTCGCTCCCGCAGGGGGTTTCATACAATGCCTATCTGGTTGCCGACGAGAAGGTCGCACTGATAGATACCGTCGAAGAGGGCTTCGGCAGCCGTCTGACAGAGAACATCCGCGAGGCCATCGGCGACCGCAAGATCGACTACCTGGTCATCAACCACATGGAACCCGACCACTCGTCGTCCGTGCGCGCACTGCGCATGCTCTACCCCGACATCCAAATCGTGGGCAACGCCAAGACGCTGCAGATGCTCCAGGGATTCTACGGCATCGACACCGGGACGCTCGAAGTCAAGGAGGGCGACAGCATATCGCTCGGCTCGAAAACGCTCTCGTTCTACATGGCGCCGATGGTACACTGGCCCGAAACGATGGTGACATGGTGTGCCGAGGCCGGCACGCTCTTCTCGGGCGACGCCTTCGGCACGTTCGGCGCCATCGACGGCGGCATTACCGACTCGCAGATAGACCCGTCGCGCTACTGGGACGAAATGCGCCGCTACTACGCCTGCATCGTCGGCAAATACGGAGGGCCTGTACAAAAGGCGCTCGCGAAGGTACGGGGCCTGAACCCCACGACCATCTGCTCGACCCACGGCCCCGTATGGCAGCGCGAGATCCCGCAGGTGATGGACGTCTACGACCGTCTGAGCCGCTACGAAGGCGAACCGGGCGTGGTGATCGCCTACGGCTCGATGTACGGCAATACGGAGCAGATGGCCGAGCGCATAGCCCGCGAACTGGCCGCCGAAGGTGTGGGCCCGATCTTCGTCCACAACATGTCCTACGCCGATGAATCCATCGTCCTGCGCGACGTATTCCGTTACGACACGCTCATCGTGGGCGGCCCGACCTATAACGGAGGGCTCTACCCGCCCGTGGCACGCCTGCTCGACCTGATCGCGGCACGCTGCGTCCCGCAGCGCAACTTCGGCTGGTTCGGCTCCTTCTGCTGGGCGAGTGCCGCCGTACGCTGCCTGGGCGAATTCGCACAGAAGATGAAGTGGGAGGCGATCTGCGAACCCGTGGAAATGAAGCAGGGTTTCTCGCCGGCATGGCACGAGGCATGCCACGCGCTCGCAGCGCGGATCGCCGGGTGCATGCACCGCTAAACCAACCAAAAACTTGGACATAATATGATGAAAATCGCAGTCGTGGGTACGGGTTATGTCGGCCTCGTATCGGGTGCCTGTTTCGCAGAAATGGGGCTCGATATTACGTGCGTCGACGTCGACAGGAAAAAGATCGACGCCCTGAACAACGGCCTCATCCCGATTTACGAGCCGGGGCTCGAAGAACTCGTCAAACGCAATGTCGAGGAGGGGCGCCTGCACTTCACGACCGAGTTGACGGACTGCCTGGACAAGGTGGAAGTAGTCTTCTCGGCCGTCGGCACACCGCCCGACGAGGACGGTTCGGCAGACCTGAAATACGTGCTCGAAGTCGCCCGTGCGTTCGGCCGCAACATCAAGAAGTATACGGTGCTCGTCACCAAAAGCACCGTACCCGTCGGTACGGCGCAGAAGGTCAAGGCCGTGATCCGGGAAGAGATAGACAAACGCGGCTGCAAGATACCGTTCGACGTGGCCTCGAACCCCGAATTCCTGAAGGAAGGCGCGGCCATCAAGGATTTCATGTCGCCCGACCGCGTGGTCGTAGGCATCGAGAGCGAACGGGCGCGCAAGCTGATGACCCGCCTGTACCGTCCGTTCCTGATCAACAATTTCCGGGTGCTGTTCATGGACATCCCCTCGGCGGAAATGACCAAATACGCGGCCAACGCCATGCTGGCGACCCGCATTTCGTTCATGAACGAGATCGCCAATCTCTGCGACCTGGTAGGGGCGAACGTCGAAATGGTGCGCAAGGGCATCGGATCCGATGCCCGCATCGGCAGCAAGTTCCTCTACCCCGGCTGCGGCTACGGCGGCTCGTGCTTCCCCAAGGACGTGAAAGCCCTGGCCCGTACGGCCCAGGAACACGGTTATACGATGCAGGTCATCGAGGCGGTGGAACGGGTCAACGAAGGGCAGAAATCCATCCTGTTCGGCAAACTGCAACGGGCACTGGGCGACCTGCACGGAAAAACCATCGCGATATGGGGCCTCGCGTTCAAGCCCGAAACGGACGACATGCGCGAAGCGCCGGCACTGGTGGTGATCGACCTGTTGCGTAAGGCGGGCGCCACGGTTCGGGTCTACGACCCCGTGGCGATGGAGGAAGCCCGCCGCAGGATCGGCGACGAAGGGGTGCATTACGCAGGTTCGATGTACGAAGCTGCAAAGGGCGCCGATGCCATCGCACTCGTCACGGAGTGGAAACAGTTCCGGATGCCCGACTGGCCGCAATTGCTCACGCTCATGCGCGACAACATCCTGGTCGACGGCCGCAACATCTTCGACAAGGAAGAGGTGCTCAACGCCGGGCTGCGCTACTACGGGATCGGGAAATAGGCGGCGGGAAATAACCCGCCGCAGGGCATCCGGCCGATGCCGCGCCCTGCACCGCAATAAGCCCCGGAGCTTCCGCTCCGGGGCTTTTACCGGCAGACGGGACGGCAGTCCGCATGCCGAAAATGAACCACACCCTGCAGGAAAAGGCCAATCACCGCCCGATAATTCGGTGTATTTTTGTGGTGCCAAAACCATAAAAGCACATGGATAAAGATAATTCCAAAACATTCCTGCTCGTCCTGCTGGGGCTGCTGACCGCATTCGGGCCCTTCGTCACCGACATGTACCTGCCGGCGCTGCCCGCCATGGCGGACGATTTCGGCACCTCGTCGTCGATGGTACAGCTGGGACTGACCACAAGCATGATCGGGCTGGCCTGCGGACAGCTCTTCTTCGGGCCGCTGAGCGACAAATACGGCCGCCGCACCCCGCTGCTGACGGCCATGTGGCTGTTCCTGGGCTCGACAGTGTTCTGCATCTTCGCCGCAGACATCGAACAGTTCGTGTTTCTGCGCTTCGTGCAGGGCATCGCGGGGTCGGGAGGCATCGTGATCTCCCGCTCGGTGGCGACGGACAAATTCTCAGGCCGCGAACTGGCCAAGATGCTCGCCCTGATCGGAGCGATCAACGGCATAGCCCCCGTGGCGGCACCGATCGTCGGCGGAACACTCACCGGCATCATCGGCTGGCGGGGTATCTTCACGATCCTGCTGGGACTGGGCATAGTGCTGCTCGCGGGCAGCTTCCGTTTCAGCGAATCGCTCCCGGCAACCAACCGAAGCACCGTGGAGTGGGCGGATATACTCCGCGGGTTCAAAACGACGCTCCGCAACCGCCGCTACCTGTGCTATATCTTCCAGTTGGGGTTCGCCCAGGGCATATTGTTCGCCAACATCGCTTCGTCGCCCTTTATCGTGCAGCAGCACTACGGGTTCACGCCTTTCCAGTTCAGCATCTGCTTTGCGGTCAACGCCGTCGCCATCGGGGGCGCAGCCGCACTCTCGGTCAGGTTCCGCCGCCCCGAAAACGGCACCAGCACCGGTTGTGCGGGGATGATCTTCTTCGCCGTGGCCGAAGCCATAGCCCTCGCCGCGGGCTGCAACTTCTGGGTTTACGAGTTGCTGATGTTCGCGCTCCTGTTCGCCATGGGGCTAACCTTCACGACTTCGACGGCACTGGCGATGGAAAGTGCCCGGGAGAATGCGGGGACGGCGTCGGCACTGCTGGGCGCCGTATGCTTCGCCTTCGGCGGGATCGTCTCGCCGCTGGTCGGGATCGGCGACATACTTCTCTCGACGGGCACCGTGTTCGTCGTCTGCGCCGTCTGCTCATGGCTCTGCATACGCCTCGCGATGCGCCTCGCCTCGCCCCGCCACGGCTCGCGGCTGCCTGACAACGGAACGGGCCGGCTCCCACGCATGGGAACCGGCCCGTTATCTGTCCCGGACAACGAATCACCTGCGGACTTTGACAATGATCTTGCGCACATCGCCCTCGCCGATCATCGGCGCATGGCCGTCTTCGGGGAAGAGGATCGTGAACTGCCCCGGGCGCAGCGTATAGAAGGTCTGCGGCTCATCGTCGAAGAACTGGATATCCTTCCCGGCATCGAATTCGCCCAGCGGCTTGCGCAGGTCGGCACGCTCGCTCCACCCGAAAGTCTCCTGCTCGCCGCGGATCAGCACCTGGATGTCGATATAGGCGTCGTGTATTTCGAGTTTGGCATCCGCCGGTTTTTTCAGCGCAGGTTCCATTACGTTGACATAGATGTCCTTGCCGTCGAGTTCATGGATCCCCGGCTCCATCGTTTCCCAGTCGGTCGAAGCGATGAAGCCGAAGGCTTTTTCCAGACGCGGGCTCACCGGATAATAGAGCGCGCTGTTCTTCAAAGAGTCGAAAATCATAGTTTATCGGATTAGTTATTCAGTAGATTCTTTTGGAGACGCACCACGACGGGCAGGTGATCCGAATATTCGACCAGAGGCACCTCGTAGGAAACCGGGTCGAAACTGTCGGAGCAGAGGACATAGTCGATGCGCAGCGTATTGAAGAAGCCGCGGAAAGTATGCGAATAGCCCGAACCGCTCTTGCTGAAAGCGTCGTTCAGCCCCCCGGCCATCGTGCGGTAGACATAGGACATCGGCGTATCGTTGAAATCGCCGCAGACGATGCACCGCGCACGCGCGTCGGCGATGACATCGGCAATGCTGTCGACCTGTGCGGCACGCAGGATGCTGTTCTCGCGCAGGCGGCTCACGATGCTGCGGATCTTGACTTCGCGTGCCGTGTCGGAGATGAAATCGCGGTTGGTGATATATTCGTTGTCGGCCGCCTTGATCGCCGTCGAACGCAGGTGGTTGTTGAACACGCGCACCGTATCGTCACCGATCAGCAGGTCGGCCCAGACCGACGTATTGGGGGTCAGCACGATGCCCGAGCGCAGGATACGGTATTTGCTCAGGATGAAAAGCGATGCCCCGTACAGCGAATCGGGAGCCTGCGTACGGCCGAAGGCCGCGCTTTCGTATTTCTCGTCCAACAGGGCGAAATCGTCGGATTTCTCGGCCAGGCGGGCATTGAACTCCTGCATGCAGACGATATCGGGATCGTATTCGCCGATCAGGCGCACGATGTCATCGACATTGCTGGCTCCGCTTTCGCCGAAGAAACTGCGCACGTTATAGGTCATGACCTTGAAAGCCCGGCGGTCGTAGCTCTCCTCGCCGTAGCTGCGGCGGAATTCGGGCTTATAGAAGAGCGAAACCTTGAAGAGACCGATGACGACCAGCGCCAGCATCGTCCCGGCGCGGAGCAGCCGCCAGCGGATGACCCAGTAGAGCGCCAGGATGACCGTAGCGACGTAGATCGCCGGGGCGGCAAGCCCCAGCAGGGGAAAGAACCAGACCCCGGCGGGGTTCACATAAGGGACGAAATAGGTGACGGCCATCGTGGCCCCGACAACGACGGTCAGGAGCGTCATCACCAGGTCGAGCAGCCACATGAGCAGGCTGCGGTGCGGTTTCTCCCCGCGCCGGCTGCCGTAATCGTTCTTATAGAATTCGCCGGACATCGGCTCAGAAGCGGATTATGCCGCGCTGCTTCCACCAGTGGAGCAGCAGGAAACCCCAAAGCATACCGCCCACGTGGGCGAAATGCGCCACATTGCCTACGCCGCGCCAGCCGAGGAAAAGTTCGATGACGCCGTAGATGATGACGAACCATTTGGCCTTCATCGGGATCGGCGGGATCAGCAGCATGATGACCGCATTGGGGTGCATGACGCCGAAGGCGAGCAGCAGCCCCATCACCGCGCCCGAAGCACCGACCAGCGACATGGGCAGCTCGCCGAACGCCAGCGCCGTGAAATACTGGATCAGCGCCGCACCGATGCCGCAAACCATGTAATAGGTCAGGAAACGCTTCGACCCCAATTCGTATTCCAACGTACGCCCGAACATCCACAAGGCGAACATATTGAAGAAGATATGCTCGAAATTGGCATGCACGAACATGTAGGTGACGAACTGGTAGGTGTGGAACAACGGCGCTCCCAGCCACAGGGCGCAATACTCCATGATGGCGTTATGTGCCGGTTGGATCAGGGCCGTAGCCATGTAGACCAGGGCATTGATGATTATCAGGTTTTTCACCACCGGGGGTGTCTGAAAATAGCTGTTCATTGCGTAAAATTTTTACAAAAGTACGTTTTTCCACCGGATTATCCCAGTTTGGTACGGATATCTTCGGGGGTTATTTCTGCAGTTATGGCTTTGCCCGAGGGCGAGAAACTGAAATTGCCCGTAGCGGCGAGCTGGGCGAGCAGTACGGCGGCTTCGTCGCGCGACATATTGCGGGGAATGCCTTTCGCCCCGCCGCGCGCCATGACGGCGGCGATCTTCTCGCGGCGCTGATCCGCGAGCGACACGGGCGTCGAAAAGGCTTGCAGCAGGTCGTAGACCATCTGGTCGACGGCATCGGCCGGCATATCGGCCGGAGTGCCCTTCACCTCGATCGTCCCCTCCCCCGCAAAGTCGATGTCGAATCCCAGCGACGCGAATTCCACGGCGTTCTCCTCGAGCAGCGCATATTCGTCGCCCGACAACACCAGCCGCTCGGGAAAAAGCAGTTGCTGGCTCACGGAAGACCCGTTTCCGAGCATCTTCAGGTAATCCTCATAAAGAATGCGCTCGCGGGCACGCCGCACGTCCACCACGACGAACCTCCCGCCCAGCAGCGCGGCGAGGTACCCGCCGCCCAACGGCAGGGGATCGGTAAATTCCGGACGCCCCTCGACCGCCAGCCGCTGCTGCCCGGCCGTAGCCCCGGAAGGGATGAACTCCAGGGCACTCGTCCCGAACCCGGCGCCGGACTCCACCTCGAAACTGCTCCCCGAAACGAAATCCTCGAACCCGTCGGCTGCCGAGGAAGGGATGGTGAAATCCTCCCCCGCCGGCGGGGTTTGCGGAAGGGTAAATCCGCTGCCGGCGCTGCGCAGCCCGCCGGGCAGGCTGCCACCGGACGCACTGTCCCCCGACTTGCCGCCGCCCATACCGGCGCGCGGGGCGAAGCCCGTCCCGGCCGTATCGGAAAGCGTCTGTCCGCGATCGTCGTACGGGACATCGAAGCCCGTGAAATCGACATTGGGATCGGGTGCCGTAGGGTCGATATACTCCTCGCGGAACGGATTGTAGTCGCCGTTGGACATGGCGCGGGGCTCGCTGTAGACGGCCCCTTTGCTCAATGCCGGGATCTCGACGATGCCGTCGCGGTCGAAATCCATCAGCGGCACGGCCCCCGTCTTGGCGAGCGTCTCGCGCACGGCGGCGTTGATGATCTGCCAGACGGCCTCCTCGTCGGCGAATTTCACTTCGGTCTTCTGCGGGTGGACATTGACGTCGATGCGCGAAGGGTCGATCGTCAGGTAGAGGAAATAGGAAGGCGAACTGCTCTCGGGGATCAGTTTCTCATAGGCCTTCATGATGGCGCTCGTGAGGTACGAACTCTTGAAATAACGTCCGTTGACGAAGAGGTACTGCTCGCCGTTGCGCCGCTTGGCGGCAGCCGGACGGCCGATATAGCCCCCGATGCGGGCGATCGAGGTGTCGGCATCGACCTCCAGCAGGTTCTGCTTGATATGGCGTCCCACCACGTCAACGATACGTCCCGCCAGCGACGTGGCACAGAGCGTATAGACCGGAGCGTCGTTGGCGTAAAGTTCGAAGGCGATATGGGGGTTGCACAGCGCAACACGCTGGAATTCGGCCTTGATCTGTGCGGCCGAAGTCGTACTCTTGTCGAGGAAACGGCGGCGGGCGGGCACGTTGTAAAAAAGGTTGCGCACGAAGAACTGCGCCCCCACGGGACACATCACGGGAGTCTGCCCGGCGAACTGGCCGCCGTTGATTTCGGTCTGGGTACCCACCTCGTCGCCCTCCTGCCGCGTGCGCAGTTCGACCTGCGCCACGGCGGCGATCGAAGCGAGCGCCTCGCCGCGGAACCCGAACGTATTGAGGGCGTAGATGTCTTCGACGGAAGTTATCTTGCTGGTGGCATGGCGGTCGAAGGCCATACGCGCGTCGATGGGCGACATGCCCGAGCCGTCGTCGACGATCTGGATCAAATCCTTGCCCCCGTCACGGAAGTTGACCTTCACGGTACGGGCGCCGGCGTCGATGGCGTTCTCCATCATCTCCTTGACCACCGATGCGGGACGGTTGACGACCTCGCCCGCAGCAATCTGGTTGGCGACGACTTCGGGTAATAATCTGATCTTATCTGCCATTTATTCCTGATAATCGTTGGGAACCACCGTGATAGGCTGCTCCTGCCACTCTACGTCGGAAATACCCGTCTGGTCGAGCCCGTTGCGCGGAGCGGATTCGGTGGCAGCGGATTCGGTCTGTGCCGGCGCCGTACGGGCGCGCAGGAACACATCGGCGAGCTTCGGATAAAGGATGTAGATGAACAGCAGGACGATAACTGCGGCACCGGCCATCTTCCAGATGCGCATACGACCCTTGTCATCCTCCTTGGAACGGCGGGCGGCACGGGCATCGCGCTGCGTACGGATATATTGTCCGGGACGGTACTCACGATCCCCGTCTTCGACCCTCTCGCCGCGAAGTTCGGCACGGCGCTGCTCGCGCGCCTCCTTTTCGGGATCGTAGTAGCGCGGTATGTAGTTGAACTTGTTGGCGTGTCTCTTGAACGGGGTGAAACCTAACATGGCGTGTCCTCCTAATTATTTTTGGTAAAGATACGAATTCTCCGGCAATTTTATTGCCTGCAAAACCCTTTTTTCCGCCTGCGGCGCCCGTAAAGTCCTGCCGAGGATGCGGTGCCAGACGTCCGATGCCCCGCAGCAGGGGAAAACCCCGGCAGCGGTGCGGGAGGGGAAACACCCCTCAAACAGGCTGGTAACAGGCGCAATGGCCCCGGGAAAGGCGGCGGGGAATACGCCCGCAAGCCTCCGTGCACCGCAGCGGAAGAGGCGCTGCGAACGACGGCGGAATGCCGTGGCCCGCAAAGTCCCCCGACATCCCGCCGCATATGCAAACCGCTGCTTCCCTACCGGAAGAAACTCTTCATCCGCTCGAAGATATTCTGGTTCTTGACCGATTCGGCATGCTGGAAACCGGGCTGCTGCGCCAGCTGTTCGACCAGCCGCTTCTCCTCGGCACTAAGCTTCGAAGGGATCGTGATGTCGACCACGACCAGTTCGTCGCCGCGGCCATAGCCGTTGACGTCGGGCAACCCCTTGCCGCCCAGGCGCAGCACCTTGCCGGCATGCGTTCCCGGGGCGATCTTGATCTTGGCACGGCCATCGACCGTCGGCACCTCGACCGTACCGCCCAGCAGGGCTGTCGTAACGGTGATATTGAGGTTGTGGATCAGGTCGTTGCCGTCACGCACCAACTCGGGATTGGACTCCTCTTCGATCATGACCTGCAGGTCGCCGTTGACGCCTCCGTGACGGGCGGCATTACCCTTGCCCGTGACGGTGAGCACCATCCCCTCGCCCACGCCGGCCGGGATTCGGATCTCCACGACCTCCTGACCGCGGAGGGTTCCCTCGCCCTTGCACTTGTCGCAGGGTGCGGTGATGACTTTGCCCGTACCGCCGCACGTGGGGCAGACGCCCTGCGTCTGCATACGGCCGAAGAAGGTGTTCTCCACACGCGTCACATAACCCGTACCGTTGCAGGTCGAACAGGTCGAGTAGGAGTTGCTGTCCTTGGCCCCCGTACCGCCGCACTTATCGCAGGCGATGGTCTTGTTTATCTTGAGTTTCTTGGTGACGCCGTTGGCGATCTCTGCGAGGGTCAGCCTGACCTTGATGCGGATATCCGATCCCCGGTTCACGCGCCGCCCGCCGCCCGATGACGACGACGAGCGGAACCCGCCACCGAAATGTCCGCCGAAAATATCGCCGAACTGCGAGAAGATATCCTCCATCGAGAAACCGCCGCCGCTGAAGCCGCCGAAGCCGCCTGCCCCGCCACCCGCGGCGCCGCTCATCCCGGCATGGCCGAACTGATCGTAACGGGCACGTTTGTCGGGGTTCGACAGCACATCGTATGCCTCGGCCGCCTCCTTGAATTTCTCTTCGGCCTCCTTGTCACCCGGGTTTTTATCGGGGTGGTACTGGATGGCCGCCTTGCGGTAAGCCTTCTTTATTTCGTCAGCGTTAGCGTTTTTCTGGACGCCCAGCACTTCGTAGTAATCCCTCTTTTCTGCCATGACATTATTCTCCTACAACAACTTTTGCGAAACGCAGCACCTTATCACCCAGCATATAACCCGTCTGGACAATGTCGACGACCTTGCCCTGCATTTCCTCTCCGGCAGCGAATTTAGCCACCGCCTCGCAGAGGTCGGCGTCGAACTCCTTGCCCTTGACGTCGATCTCGGTGACCCCTTTCTGGCGGAGCGTATCGGTAAATTTCTGTGAAATAAGCATCACGCCGGCACGCAGCGCCTCGATGTCGTCGCTCTTCTGCATGGCATCGACGGCACGCTGCACGTCGTCGCGCACGGGGAGCATCGCCAGCAGCACGTCACGACCGCCGGTCTGCACCAAGTCCATCTTCTCCTTGAGCGTACGCTTGCGGTAATTATCGAATTCGGCCTGCAGGCGGATGAATTTATCCTGCCACTCGGCCAGCGCCGCCGTCAGATCCGATCCCGCTCCGGCCTTGTCGCCGCCTTCGGCAGCGTCTGCCATTGTGTCAGTCCCGTCCTGCGAATCGTCTGACACATTGGCACAGGGTTCGCCGTCGCACGAAGGGTAACCTTCACCGGGAACGAATCCTTCGTCACCGTCAACAGCCTCATTATAAGTTTTTTCCTTTTTCATATCTCGTGTTTTTCAGATTTTCCGTCTTATATTCGAACAAATTGTATACCAACCGCCGGGCCATGCCTACCCGATGATAAAAATCGCCGGGCGCCTGTTCATTTCCGGCAGCCGCACCGACCGCCACTCGCGCACGGGGAGCGTACGGATATATTCGCCGGGAGCGGTAATGTCCATCGCCAGCGTCAGGCGCGTCTCGGGGGCAAGGGTTTGCAGGAGCTGTTCCATCAGCTTCACATTGCGGTAAGGCGCCTCGATGAAGAGCTGCGACTGGCGTTCGGACTGCGCACGGCGTTCGAAGCGACGGATCGCCTGCACCCGTTCGGGCGGCTTGACGGGCAGGTAGCCGTTGAAGGCGAACGACTGCCCGTTGAGCCCCGAAGCCATGACGGCCAGGATGACGGACGACGGCCCGACGAGCGGCACCACGCGGATACCGTGGCGGTGGCACGCCTCGACGACCAGTGCCCCGGGATCGGCGACGCCCGGCACGCCCGCTTCGGAAACAACCCCCGCCGAGCGGCCCTCAACGAGCGGTTTCACCAGCTCTTCGACCTCACGCCCGGCGACGGTATGTTCGTTCAGCTCGCGGAACTCCAGCGTGTCGATCGGCCGCGCGATGCCGGCCTTCGACAGGAACCGCCGCGCCGAACGGGTGTTCTCGACGATGAAATAGTCGAGCGAATCCATCACGGCACGGTTCGCCGCAGGCAGCACGTCCCACGGTGCCGTTTCGTCCGAAATCGGACACGGGATCAGATAGAGCGTTCCGTACATCTTATTTCAGTTTTTCGAGTTTGGCCCGGAGTTCCCGCTCCCGGCCGGCGGCCTTCGTATACAGCACCGCAAACCAGACGCTCAGCGCCATGACACCGGCGATCACCACCCCGAAAACACCGCTCAGGAAGAATGCGCTCACGACCAGCCCCGCAACCGAAAGCACCAGCGGGGATTTGCGGACATTGCAGCCGATAGCCACATAGCCGCCCGCCAGCACGAGCATCACGATTCCGACCATCAGTCTCACCCCGTTTCCCTGGGCGTTGACCAGTTCGACCACGCCGCTGGCGAGCGCCAGCAACGCCGCGGCGAACATGGCGCTGCGAGCCTTGCCCAACTGGTCGAGGGCCGATTCGGATTCGAGCTGTGCCGTCAGCAGCCGCGCCCCGAGGCACTCGGCGGCCTCATCGCGCCCGGCGGGGCAACCGCAGGAGGGACACGTTCCGGTTCCGGAAGCGATTTCACCGCCGCAATCATAGCATTTCATAACGTTATTCTTTGAGGTAAATCCGTTTTACGCGCCCCGAAACCGAGGTCATGATCTCATAGGGAATCGTATCGAGTACGCGGGCCATCGTTTCCAGGTCGTTGCCCGGCTCGGGCGAGAAGACCACGACTTCGTCGCCTTCCTTCACGCCGGGAATCCCCGTAATGTCGACCATGCAGCTGTCCATGCAGATGCGTCCGACGATGGGGACGGGGCTCCCGGCCACCAGCACCGACCAGCGGCCGCAGCCCAGGTGGCGGTCGAGCCCGTCGGCATATCCGATGGGGATCGTCGCCGTCGTAGTTTCGCGCGTGAGTTTCCCGGCCCGTCCATACCCTACGGCCTCGCCCGCAGACAGGTGCTTGACCTGCACGATACGCGTGCGGAGGGTCGAGACGGGACGCAGCATCCCGTTATGCCGGTAGCCGAAGCCGTAAAGCCCCAGCCCGAGGCGGCACATGTCGAACTGCGCCTCGGGGAAGCGTTCGATGGCGGCCGAATTGGCCGTATGGCGGATGACCGGATAGGGCAGCGAGGCGGCGACGCGGGCGCTCATGCGGTCGAACAGGGCGATCTGCGCCCGGGTATAGGCATCCTCTTCGGGCATGTCGGCACAGTTGAGGTGCGAGAAGACCGAGGCGACCTTGACCTGCGGGGTTTCCGCCAGCGCCCTGCACAGCGCCCCGACTTCGTCGTCCGTGAATCCCAGCCTGTGCATACCCGTGTCGAGCTTGATATGGATCGGGTAACGGCTCTCGCCCGCATGCACCACGGCCCCGGCGAAGGCGCCGAGCGAATGGAGGCTGTATATCTCGGGTTCGAGGCGGTTGGCGATCATCTGATCGAAACTGTCGGCATCGGCGTTGAGCACCACGACGGGCATCGAAATGCCCCGCTCGCGCAACAGTACCCCTTCGTCGGCGAACGCCACGGCCAGGTAATCGACGCCCTGGTGCTGCAACAGTTGCGCGACTTCGAAATCGCCGGCACCGTACGAGCCGGCCTTGACCATCGCCACGAGTTTCGTACCGAAGCTGAGCTTCGAACGGAAGAAATTGAGATTGTGCGTCATGGCGTCGAGGTCGACCTCCAGCACCGTCGTATGGCTGCGGCGCGCGAGGGCGTGCGCCAGTTTCTCGAAGCGGAAATCGCGGGCGCCTTTCAGCAGGATGGCACGCCCGGCCACGGCCCTGCGGTCGATGCGCGCGATGCACTCGTCGGTCGAGGCGTAAAACTCCTTGTCGCAGCCGAACAGACCTGCATGGCGTTTCAGGCGCGGGCCGATGCCGATCAGGAAGTCGACGCCCGCCCGTGCGACCATCCCCGCGACACGGCCGTAGAGCTCGCCGTCGGAAAGCCCGCTCTGCGAGATGTCCGACAGGACGAGCGTACGGCGGCGGTTCAGCGCCACGCCGTGCAGGTAATCGAGCGCCAGCGCCAGCGAATTGAGGTCGAGGTTATAGGCGTCGTTGATCAGGATCGAATCGTTGATGCCCTCCTTCACCTCGAGACGCATGGGCACCGTGGGCGCCGAGGCGAACGACGGCGCGGGATAGTGCATCGCGGCGCAGAACGCCTCGACGATCTGGGCATTGCGGCGCGATGCGGCGTTGCCGATGACCGACTCCGGCACCTCGGGGAACGACGCGGCATCGAGGGGCTTGCGGTCGGCGAAACGCGCCGCGACCATGCCCCCCAGCGGCTCGTAATAGCTGTGGTAGATGATTTTCGAGGCATTGCGGGCCAGCACCATTTTCTCGTCGCACTTCTGCTCGAGATTGAGGAAATTCTCCTGATGCGCGTCGCCGATCGAGGTAAAAACAACCACGTCGGGACGGATGATGCGTTCCAGCCGCTCCATCTCGCCGGGCTTCGAAATGCCCGCCTCGAAGACCGCCAGCTCCTCGTCGCCTTCGAGCATCAGCACCGAGAGGGGCACGCCCAGCTGCGAATTGTAGCTTTTCGGCGAGCGGTAATATTTCATCCCCGCGGGCAGTTCTTCGGCGATCCACTCCTTGATGACGGTCTTGCCGTTCGAACCGGTGATGCCGACGACCGTACCCTTGAATTGCGCACGGTAGTGCGCCGCAAGGCGTTGCAGGGCGTCGATGGCGTTGTCCACACGCACGAAGCCGCAACCGGCGGGGCACTCAACGTCACGTTCGACGAGGAACGCACGCACGCCGCGCGCCGACATCTGGGCGACGAAGCCGTGCGAGTCGTGGTTGGCACCGCGCATGGCCACGAACATCGGGCAGCAGCCCAGTTCGCACGACAGCGAGCGGCTGTCGGTGACGACCGACCGCACTTCGGCATCGCAGCCTGTAAATTTCCCGCCGACAACGGCGGCTATTTCCGAGAGTTTGTAGTTCATCCTGTATCTTATCCGTTTTTCGCCGGGCGGATGGCATCCGGGGCTTCACGAAACCGGCGGGGCAGGAACATACGCGGAGTATGCGGCTGCCGCGAGCGGAAGCGCCGGAGGCAGCCGTCCTCACGAAAGGTCAAATGTCACGATCGTAATTCCCGCCCCGCCCCGGTCGGCATGCTCGTCGCGGGCGCTTTCGACCTCGGGCACCGTGCGCAGGTAGCGGCGTATCTCCTCCTTGAGAGCCCCCGTGCCCTTGCCGTGGAGGATCGACACCGACCCCACGCCCACCATCAGGGCGTCGTCGATGAAATCCTGCACGGCGTCCAGCGCCTCAGCGGCACGCATGCCCCGCACGTCGATATGGTCTTTGAAGCTGAGCTTGCGGGCCGAAATGTCGGCCGACACCACCGTCCGCGCCGTCTGCGGGCGTGTCGCCTCGCGGAACTCGCTGTTCGAGACCACGGTCAGCATCTTCCGGTCAACCGTAGTCAGTATCTGGCCGAAGGCAACCTGCGCCTTGCGCCCCTTGACCGACTGCACCACGCCGACCATATCCTGTCCGGCCATGCGGACTTTCGACCCGGCCTCCACCTCGCGCGGTTTCGGAGCCTCGGCAGGGGCAGCCCCCGCCGCCTGCGCCTCGCCCCGCTGCGCCTTGCGTTCTTCACGCCGCTGACGGCGGCGCTCGATACGTTCGATCTCGCGGGCGACCTCGGCGTCCTTGTCCGCCGTGTCGGCCTTCGCCACCGCGTCGCGGAAATCGTCCAGTTCGCGGCGCGCAAGGCGCGTCAGCTCCTTTTCGGCCTGCGCCTCGCGGATCGTCCTGATCGTATTCTCGATCTGCCGGTTGGCATCGGCGATCAGCTGCTGCGCCTCCAGCTTGGCCTTTTTGAGTATCTCCTGCCGCTCGGCCCTGATCTTCGACAACTGCCCGGCATAGGTCTGCTCCAGCTCCTCGACCTTGCGGTCGGTCTGGCGGATGCGGTCGCGCTTCTGTTCCCAGTAATGCTTGTCGCGGGCGATCTCACGCAGCTGCTTCTCGATGTTGATATGGTCGCTGCCGGCCTTCTCGCCCGCCGCGCGGATAATATCCTCCGGGAGCCCGATCTTGCGGGCGATCTCCACGGCGAACGAACTGCCCGGCTTGCCCATTTCGAGGCGGAACAGCGGGCGGATATTCTGCACGTCGAACATCATGGCGCCATTGGCGATGCCCTCGGTATTCGACGCATAGTACTTGATATTGGCATAGTGGGTCGTGATGACGCCGTAGCACCCTTTGGCCAGCAGGCGTTCGAGGATGGCCTCGGCGATGGCTCCGCCGATGACCGGCTCGGTACCCGACCCGAACTCGTCGATCAGCACCAGCGCCGACGACGAAGCCCCCGAGAGCATGTTCTTCATGTTGAGCAGGTGCGACGAATAGGTCG